>JAHELU010000276.1 GCA_024644005.1 Acidimicrobiales bacterium
GTCCGACATCATGGAGTTCTTCACCCTCTTCGCCGAGCTCCGCCCCACATTCGTCAAGCGGGCCGAGGCGGTGGAGCGGCGCTTGGCCGACGACGAGACCGTCTACGTCGTGGTCTCCACCACCGATCCAGTGGCCGTCGGCGGGTGCCAGGGCCTCATCGACGGCCTGCAGCAACGCCGGCGGAGCCCGGAGCTGCTCGTCGTGAACCGGCTCCCGCCGACCCTCGGGCTCGTCGAGGAAGTGGCCGGCCGGGGGCATGTCCTCCGACGGCTGATCGACGACGAGATGGTGGCCCTCATCGACGACCGGTCGCTGGCCGCAGCCGTGAGGCAGCTCGCGGACCAGGCGTCGCAGGCCGTCCTCCCGGTCGTCGGGGCGGACTGCCCGGTGCTCGGTGTGCCGTTGTCGACCGAGGACCTCACCGATCTCGATGGGCTGGCCTCGCTGTTGTCCACCGGCTGAGCGGGCACCTGGCGTTCTCCGGTCGCCCTGGCAGACGGGAAGCGGGGACCGGGCCGGCGGCTAGACTCGGCTGATGGCCAACCTCAGCGATCTCGCGAGGCAGCAGACCGACTTCGGCGCTGCCGAACGGGCTCATCTCCGCCGGCTCGTCGGATCCTGGGGGCCGCTGTCCGACCTGAGCTTCGCCGATCTCCTGCTGTTCGCTCCGACCACAGGCCGGGGAGAGCAGGGTTACGTGGTGCTGGGGCAGATGCGCCCGGCCACCGCACAGACCATGTACCTCGACGATCAGATCGGGCAGGTGGTGACGACTGCGGACCGGCCGTTGGTCGACCTGGCGTTCCAGACCGGAGACATCCAGGACAAGGAGGTCGATCTGCGATCGCTCGGTCGTCGGGTCAGCGTCACGGCCGTCCCCGTCGTGTTCCAGGGCCGGGTCATCGCCGTGGTCACCAGGGAGACCCGCCAGAGCGAGGATCGGGTCCCGAGCGAGCTCGAACTGGCCTACGTCGACGTGTTCGATCGGCTGGCGCGGATGATGGCGGACGGCACGTTCCCGTTCCCCTTCGAGGATGCGGTGACCGAGGAGTCACCCCGGGTCGGGGACGGCTCACTGATCCTCGAGGCCGACACCCGGGTGGTCTACTCGTCACCGAATGCGGTCTCGGCCCTGCACCGAGCCGGCTACCACGGCCGCATCGCCGATCGCCGGCTCCAGGACCTCGGGTTCGACGCTGCCGTGGTGGCCAGCGCCTACCGGCTCCAGGTGCCGGTGATCGAGGAGCTCGAGCGGGGCGACAACATCACGATCCTGAGCCGCATCCTGCCCCTCATCGAAGACGGTGAGGTGACCGGCGCCCTGGTGCTCCTGCGGGACGTGTCGGACCTGCGGCGCCGAGATCGGATGCTGGTGTCGATGGATGCCACGATCAAGGAGATCCACCACCGGGTGAAGAACAACCTCCAGACGGTCTCGTCGCTGCTCCGGATCCAGGGCCGGCGGCTGGAGCATCCAGAGGCCAAGGCGGCGATCGACGAGTCGGTTCGGCGCATCCAGTCGATCGCCATCATCCACGAGATGCTGGCCACGAGCGGCGGGGACGACGTGGTGTTCACCGACGTGGTGCAGCCGATCATGGACATGGCCGAGACCACGCTCGTCGCATCGGATCGGCCGATCAAGTTCCGCCTGGTCGGCGACGGGCCGACCCTCTCGGCGGCGAAGGCCAGCTCGCTCGCCGTCGTCGTCACCGAGCTGATCCAGAACTCGATAGAGCACGGGTTCCCAGCCGGGACGGAGGGAGGCTCGATCACCGTCGAGCTGGTGACGTCACCGACGGAGCTGCGGGTCCGGGTTCACGACGACGGCGTCGGCGTGGCCCCGGATTTCGAGCTCGCGCGAGGGTCCGGGCTCGGTCTGACCATCATCGCCACGCTGACCTCGGGGGAGTTGGGCGGGGACCTGAAGATCCGGCCCGCCACTCCACCGCAACGGGGGACCGTCGCCGAGGTCCGGGTCCAGATCGGCGACGCCAACGATTGAGAGTCGATGCGCCGGAGGCGCATCTTCCCGAGTTTCGCCTGGGGCGAAACGTCGCTGGCTGGGGAGGGGTGCCCTGGAGATCGATGTCGGCTGCGATTGAGAGTCGATGCGCCGGAGGCGCATCTTCCCGAGTTTCGCCTGGGGCGAAACGTCGCTGGCTGGGGAGGGGTGCCCTGGAGATCGATGTCGGCCGGGGTGATCGGTGGCTAGCGGCGGCGGCTCAGGTAGGTACGGCGGAGGTGGCGGCGATCCTCTTCCGAGGTCGCACCCCAGACGCCGGAGTCCTGGTTCGTGGCGAGGGCGAACTCGAGGCACGGTACCTGTGACGGGCAGCTCATGCACACCAGCTTCGCAGCCTCGATCTGGTCGATGGCCTGTCCGGTCGTCCCGATCGGGAAGAACAGCTCGGGACTGGTGTCCCGGCAGGCGGCGACGCCGCGCCACGAGAGATCCGGGTCGGGATCTGCTGGTCGACTCGCCACGCGCTGCGCGATCCGTTCGTATTGCTCGAAGCCCGGCGGAGATACGAATTCCTTCGAACCGACGACTGTCACGATTCCTCCCTTTGAAGCGTGATCAGGGCGCGTTCAAGCCGCGCCGCGGAGGCTTCTGCGTCCGGGGCGGGATTTGTTTTCCCCTGAAGGTAGAGACTAGCCGAATGTTTAGAACTTCGTAAAGACTTCGTCCCTAACAATTCTCGTGATTCTTGAGGGCAAAAGCGGCACTCGTCACGGCGTTTCCCCACCTCGGGGCCGACCACCTGGCCAGGGGACCGCAACAAGCGCGATTCTTTCACCTTCTTGTCGATGTGCGCCCAGGGCGACGGCGCACCGGCGCCCGAGCACCGGGCGCCGGTGCGGGCTGGGTTACAGTTGTGAACCGGCTTCGGCTGCTCGAGGTCGGGTTGCAACGACGTCGAGTGCCGGGGCCCGATGGGGGAGCGGGCCGGCGGGTCAGGAGCTGTGCATCGTATGGTCAGAATCATCGCTCATCGGGGGGCGGCGTCGGTCCACCGGGAGAACACGCTGGCCGCCTTCCGGGCCGCCGGGGAACAGGGCGCGGACGGCATCGAGCTGGATGTCCGGTTGTCGGCCGACGGGGTCCTCGTCGTCCATCACGACGCCCATCTCGAGGACGGGACCCTCCTCCGGGACCTGGCCGCCGATCAGCTCCCCGAGTGGGTGCCGACGCTGGGTGAGGCCCTCGACGAAGCGGGTGACCTGTGGGTCAACGTGGAGGTCAAGAACGCACCGGACGAGCCGGACTACGACGCCGAGCACCAGATCTCCGTTGCCGTTGCGGGCCTGCTGGCGGCCTATCTGGCCAGCCAGTCCGATGATCCGGTGCCGGCGGACGAGCCGCGGTCAGCAGGGTCCCATGAAGCCCGGCACATGCGATACCTCGACCAGTTGATCGTGTCGTCGTTCAACGTCGACTCGGTGGAGCGGATTCGCCGGCTGGACCCGGATCTGCCGCTGGCCCTCCTGGTGTGGGGCCAAGCCGACCCGGCGAGCCTGATCGCCAGGGCCCAGGCCCACGACTTCGACGCCATACACCCCCACGACCTGCTGGTCGATCAGGCCTTCGTCGACCGGGCCAGAGCCGCCGGCCTGGCGGTCAACGTCTGGACCGTCGACGACCCGGAACGGATCCGGGCGCTCGCCTCGTTCGGGGTCGACGGCATCATCACCAACGAGCCGGAGATGGCCGTCGCCGCGCTGGCGTCCTGAGGCTTTGACCGTGCCGGCGGTCAGCGTCCGCCGGCGGGAAGCACGAGCCGGATCGCATCCGGACGGTGGTCGAGCCGGAGCTCGCTGGTCGGAGCCAGGAACTCCCCGTCGAGCTGGTAGGGGAACTCGC
>JAHELU010000116.1 GCA_024644005.1 Acidimicrobiales bacterium
GCAGCGAGCTCGACCTCGACGGGCAGTACGGCCCCTCGACCGAGTCTGCTGTGGCAGACGAGCTGGGAAAGAGCGGCGTCGTCGCCGCCGAGTCGTTCGTGGCCCTGCTCGATCCCTGATCGAATCGATCAGGGATCGAGCCGAGTGGTGACCTACTGGTCAGGCACTAGTCGAACAGGAACTCGACCCGGCGGTTGAGGGCTCGCCCCTCGTCGGTTTCGTTCGAGGCCAACGGCTCCTTCTCGCCCCTCCCATCGGAGGTCAGCCGGCCGGGGTCGACGCCCTTGTCGACAAGGAAGTCGACGACAGAGTTCGCCCTGGCCACGCTCAGACGCTGGTTGAGGTCATCGGGGCCCTGGCTGTCGGTGTGGCCGATCACGGTCATGTCGAGCGAGCGGTCCCTGGTGAGCAGGGCGACGCCGACGCCGAGGACCTGGGCCGCCTCGGGCGAGATCTCGGACGAGTTGAGAGCGAACAGCACGCCCCCCTGCATCCGACCCGAGGTCACGCCGTCCATCACCTGGATCTCGTACGACGGGAACGGCTGGAACAGCTGGAAGATACCGGGCATCGTGTACATCCAGAAGGAGATGTACGTGCCCTCGTCCACCGTCATCGTGCTCGTCACGTTGTCGGGACCATAGACCGCAGCGGCGCCCTGGACGAACGTCTCGGCGATGGCGGCAGACGGGATCTCCCCCTCGAGGGTCACCTCGCCGGCGTTGACCGTTGCCACGAACCGGGGCGGGACGAGGTTCGTGATCTGGATGCCTTCGCTCGAGACCGGCAAGCCGGTGATCTGACCGACGGCTCCCTCGAACAGGGCGGCGTACTCGGGGTTCGGGGACCGACCGGCCAGCGTGACCGAGTCGTCCTGGATCCGTATCGTGCCGTCGGTGATCATCGGTAGCAGGCCGACCACCTCGGGGGCGGCAACCAGCCAGTCGGCCGTCCCGACCGATTCGTCCACCTCCAACTCGGAGGAGAAGAACGGGGAGTAGGCCAGCTCCGCCTTGCCCTCCAGCGCCAGCTTGGTCTGCTCGTCGGGCACGACACCGGACAGCACGAAGATGTTGTTCGTCAGCGTGGCGTCGACGTAGGGGGCCGAAGCGGGCGGCTCGGGCAGGCCGGCGGCCACCGCCGGCGTGTCCTCGATGGTGGCGCCGTCCGCGTCCTCGGGCTGGGTGACATCGCTCCCGTCGCTCCCGGCCTCGGTGTCCGAGCCGTCTCCAGCGGCGGCATCGCCCTCGTCGACCTCCGACTGGAGAGCGGGAGAGGCGTCGTCGGCCGATGTGGCGTCGTCGTCGTCCCTCGTTGCGACGAACAGGGCGATCCCGGTACCGATGAGCAGCAGGATCGGCACGGTGGCGAACCACATGAACCGCTTGGTTTCCTTCCTGGCCTCGGCCAGGATCTCCTGCGTGGCAAGCCAGTCTGGAAGGTCCTCTTCGTCCTCCGCCCGCAGCATCGTCTCGTCTCTATCCCTAGCACTCATGATCTGTGCACGCCTCTCGCCCACGCCAGGCCTCGAACCCGGATATCCCCTGGGTTTGCGTCCGCTCGAACGCTGGAACCACTTGAGGATACACGGTGTCCGTGGTTGGCGCTGGAAAACCCTCTGGGTGGTTGCATCGGGGCCTCGTACGATCCGAGCTGCCAGATCGGACCGGAGACCCCCGATGCTGCTAGAAACAGGGCTATGGACGAACGGGTGTGGCTGGAGCCGACGTGGTTCATCGACAGCACCCACGACGCCGTTTCCGAGTTCGCGGCCCGGGCCGTGGGTGGTCTGACCCATCCCACAGAGAAGGCGGTGGCCCTGTTCCGGGCGGTCAGGGACGGGATCCGGTACGACCCGTACGTGGCGAAGGGCGAGCCGGCCGACTACAAGGCGAGCGCCGTAGCGGGCTCCGAGGCCAACTGGTGCACCCCGAAGTCGGTGCTGTTGACCGCCGCCGCCAGGAACCAGGCCATACCGGCCCGGCTGGGGTTCGCAGATGTCCGCAACCACCTGACCAGCGAGAAGCTCATGGCGAAGATGGGCACCGACCTCTTCATCTGGCACGGCTACAGCGAACTGCTGCTCGGCGACCGGTGGTACAAGGTCAGCTCGGCGTTCAACATCGAGCTCTGCCAGCGGTTCGGGGTGAAAGTGCTCGACTTCGACGGCACCGGCGACGCCCTCTTCCATCCCTTCGACGAGGCCGGCAACCGGCACATGGAGTACGTCCGGCAGCGGGGGAGCTATGACGACCTCCCCCTCGACGAGATCAATGCCGACTTCGCCGAGTTCTACGGCGACTGGGCCGGTGACGACGTCGACGAGGCGTTCCACCAGTAGGCGCCACGCCGATGATGAACGACGTCATGGGCGTCAGCGTCCGGAACTGGATCGCCGCCGGGGTGGTGGTGGCGATCACCGTGGCCCTGTTCGTCGTGTTCCGCCGGATCCAACGGGATCACCATCCCGTTTCCCCAGCTGGTGGTCCAGGGCCCGGCCCAGGTCGATCGCCGGGAGCCGCCGGCCCGGTCACCGGATCCTCGTCCTCGTAGATCGCGATCAGCGCAGCGTTGACGATGCTCTCGGCCGAGATGCCGGTCAGCTCGTAGAGGTCCTCGATCGTCCCCGACTCGCCGAACCGGTCGACCCCGAGGCTGTACTGCCGGGTGCCGAGGGCCGATCCGAGCCAGGCCAGGCCGTGGCTGGCCGCGTCCTGGACGCTGACGACGGGCCGCCGGCGCTCGGAGCGGGGGACGAGGCGATGGAGGTGGCTCGGTCGGCGGATCACCCGACCACCGGCAACAGCCGAGGCATGGCCGCCCTGCCAGCTGCGGTAGACCCGATCCGGGCTGGTCAGGTGGACGACGGTGGCCTGGACCCCCTCGACGTCGAGCGTGGCCGCGGCGTCGAGCGCCTCGACAGCGGTGACCCCCGTGGTCACGATCGTGACGCCCGGTCGTCCGTCGGCCCCGCCGTCGCGGAGCCGGTAACCCCCGGCCAGCACCTGGTTCCGCAGCGACGTCTCGCCGTTGGCGTCCAGTGCCTCGGCGAACGGGCGCTGGTCGATCGGCCTCGTCGACAGCCGCAGGTAGCAGCTCTGCCCGTCCGGCCGGCCGAGCTGATCGAGCGCATCGCAGAGCAGCCAGTCGACCTCGGTGGCGAACGCCGGCTCGGCATAGGCCACCTCCGGCAACTCGACGCCGACCGAGGCGGTGATCGTCGACTGGTGAGCGCCGCCCTCGGGAGCCAAGGTGACCCCGGACGGGGTACCGGCCACGACGAACCTGGCGCCGTTGTACAGCGAGTAGATGAAGGCGTCGAGACCACGGAGGACGAAGGGGTCGTACACGGTGCCGACCGGCAGCAGGTGCTCCCCGTGGTGGTCGTGGCTGAGGCCGAGCTGGCCCAACAGCATGAACATGTTCATCTCCGAGATGCCCAGCTCGATGTGCTGCCCGCTCGGTGACGGCGCCCACTTGAGCAGCCGCTCGGCTCCGCCGTGGTCGTCCCGCTCGGTCGGAGCGTAGACCCCGGTCTTGTTGATCCAGCCCCCCAGGTTGGTGGATATGGAGACGTCCGGCGCCGTGGTGACGATGCGCTCCGCCACCCCGTCGGTGTCGCCGAGGCTGTTGAGCACGCGGCCGAACGCCTCCTGGGTGGACACCGATCCGGTGGTGACCGGCGGGCGAGCCGAGGCCGGGATGTCGAGCTGGGGGCGGGGGAGCGGCTTCGGGTTGTTGATGTCGCCTCCCACCGCGGCGCAGGCCCGGCCGGCCGGGGTTCCGGGGTCGAAGCGGTCCCACTCGGTTTCGGTGGTGAGGCCGCTGACCCGACGCAGCTCGTCGATCTGGTCCTGGCTCAACAGGGCGGCGTGGTTGAGCGGGTCGCCGGCCATGGGCAGGCCCCACCCCTTGATGGTGTAGGCGAACACGACGCTGGGCCGATCGGGCGTCTTGTCGCACTGGGCGAACGTGTCCAGCAGGAGATCGAGGTCGTGGCCGCCGAGATCGGTGACCAGGGCCTTCAGCTCCCGGTCCGGGTAGTCGGTCACGAGCCGCCGGACCGCCTGGTCTGCGCCCCGCAGGAACTTCTCCCGCAGCTCGGCTCCGGCGAGGCCGAACAGGGACTGGTAGGCCTCGTTGGTCATGGCGTCGATGTGGGCTCGGAGGGCGTCCCCGTCCGGCCGCTCGAACGCAGCGGTGAGACGCGATCCGTACTTGGCCTCGACGACGTGCCAGCCGGCGTGGTGGAAGAACCGCTCCAGCCGGGTGGCGGCGATGTCGGGGATGACCCGGTCGAGGCTCTGGCGGTTGAGGTCGACCACCATGGTGAAGTTGCCGAGTCCCTCGGCGGCCGGTTCGGCGACCGCCTCCCACACGTTGCCCTCGTCGAGCTCGGCGTCACCGACGAGGGCGATGAACCGGGCCTCCGGTAGCTCGCCGAAGTGGGCCTCGACGTAGCGCCTGGTCAGCGCCGAGAACAGCGGCGCAACCGCCCCCAACCCGACCGAGCCCGTCGAGAAGTCGGCGACGTCGGGGTCCTTGGTACGGGAGGGGTAGGCCTGGAGCCCGCCTCGCTGGCGCAGCGTGGTCAGGTAGGAGCGGTCGAGCTCGCCGGTCAGGTACTTGATGGCGTGGTAGACGGGCGAGGCATGGGGCTTGACCGCAACCTTGTCGGCGCCGCCGATGTGGCCGAACCACAGCGCGGTCATGATCGACACCATCGACGCGCTCGACGCCTGGTGACCCCCGACCTTGACCTGCCCGGCCGGTCGGCGGTTGGCGATGTCGACGATCCTCGTGGCGAGCCACAGCACCCGCTGCTCGATCTCCCGCAGCACGTCGATGTCGACCCTCGCCGGCGACGATCGGCGATCGGGGACCGAATCGAGGCTCACCGTCCGAGGCCCTCCGACTCGAGCGGCCGTGCGAGACCCTCGACCACGACGGCTCCGGGGTGGCCGGTCAGGGTGGCCGGAGGGACCAGGAGCTTGCGGTCCCGTGTGCCGCCGCCGATGATCACCTGCTCCCGCTCCATGACCCTGGCATCGATCCACAGCTCGAGCGCCGTCGTCGATCCGAAGGGGGTGACCCCGCCGATCTCCATCCCGGTCAGGTCCTTGGTCACCTCGGCCGAGGCGAACGAGCACTTGCGGACCCCCAGCCGCTTGCGAACCACCTTGTTCACGTCGAGCCGGCTGTCGGCCAGCACCAGGCACATCACGAACACCGGTGGCTCGGTCTTGCCGACCACCACGATGGCGTTGGCCGAATCGGCCGCCGCATAGCCGTAGGCTTCGCAGAATCGGGCCGTGTCTGCCAGATCGGGATCGCAGGGCACGACCTCGTAGTCGAGGTCGAGCTCGGTCAGCTGGGCGATGACGGGGTCGTCCATCGCCTCAGGCTACTGCGGCTGGCTCGGGGCCAAGGCGGCGATCGCGTCGATCAGCCCGGGGTCGTGGTCGAGGGCGGGGTCGTCGGCCCGACTGTCGTGGACCACGACATCGGTGAAGCCGAGGTCGGCCATCGTCCCGGCGAACTCGACGAACGCCTCGATGCTCGACATCGGAGCCGAGAACGTCGCGGAAACCAGATTGATCTTGCGCACCTCGTCGGGATCACGACCCGCCCGCTCGCAGGAATCGCTGAAGCACTGCAGCTGCCGCTCGAGGAACAGCCGGTGCTCGGTTGGGTCGGGATCGGCAACGGCCCGGTTCCCGAGCGTGATCCAGGCATCGGCCACCACGGCCGCCAGGGCGGTGGTGCGCGGCCCGCCGGAGGCCACGGCGATCGGGACCCTCGGCTGCTGGATGCAGCCGGGGATGATCCGCCCCTCGTCGACGGTGTACCAGTGGCCGCTGTGGTTGCGCACCGTGCCCCGCAACAGCCCGTCGAGCAGGGACACGTACTCCTCGAGCCGGGCCGCCCGCTGCGAGGCCGCGAGCGGCTCCTGGCCGAAGGTCGAGGCATCGAAGCCGGTGGTCCCCGCCCCGATCCCGACGGTCAGCCGACCGTTCGAGAGGTGGTCGAGCGTCATGGCGTCCTTGGCCAGGGTCAGCGGATGGCGCAGCGCCGGGTTGGCCACCATCGTGCCGATCCCGACGTGGCTCGTCGAGACGGCGATTGCCGCCAGCCACGGCATCGTGGCGTGCCAGGCCCGGTCACGGTAGTGGCGCCAAGACAGGTGGTCGTAGAGCCAGAGGTGGTCGAACCCGAGCGCTTCCAGCTCTCGGGTCCGCTCCCGTGTGTCCGGCCACGAGTCGACCGGCATCACCACCACCCCTAGTCGGACACCGAGCGACATCAGCGGAGCGAGATCCCGGCCGTCTTCACCTCGAGGTACTCGTCGAGGCCCTCGTGGCCGCCCTCACGGCCGATCCCGGAATCCTTCATCCCGCCGAAGGGCACCGAGGCCGATGTCGGGTTGACGTCGTTGATGCCGATGATGCCGAACCGCAAGGCCTCGAACGCGCCGAGGGCGGTCTTCATGCTGTCGGTGTAGACGTAGGCCGCCAGGCCGTAGTGGGTGTCGTTGGCCAGCTCGATCACCTCGTCGACGTCGTCGTAGACCACGACCGGGGCCACCGGGCCGAACGTCTCCTCCCGGTAGACGGTCATGTCGGGCGTCACCTCGGTCAGCACCGTCGGGGCGTAGAAGAAGCCACGGTCGAGGCCGTTCTCGGTCAGGCGATGGCCGCCGACCGGGACAGACGCCCCCTTGGTCCTCGCGTCGTCGACCTGGGCCGCCACCTTGGCCACGGCCCCCTCGTCGACCAGCGGACCGACCCCGACCCCGTCGTCCATGCCGTTGCCGGCCACCAAGCCACCGACCCGTTTCGTCAGCGTGTCGATGAACGGCTCGGCGGCGCTGCGATGGACGTACAGGCGGTTCGGGCTGATGCACGCCTGGCCGGCGTTGAGGAACTTGAGGGCCGCCGCGCCTTTGGCAGCGTTGAGCGGGTCGGCATCCGGGTAGACGATGAACGGGGCGTGACCCCCGAGCTCCACCGAGACCCGCTGGAGCGAGGCGCCGGCCTTCGAAGCCAGCAGCCGGCCGACGGCCGTCGAGCCGGTGAAGGTCAGCTTGGCCACCCGGGCGTCGCTGGTGAACACCTCACCGATCGGCACCGGGTCCCGGGCCGTCACCAGGTTGATGACTCCCGGCGGGACGCCGGCGTCGGTGAACACCTCGAAGATGGCCCTGGCCGACAGCGGGGTGGCCTCGGCCGGCTTGAGGACCAGCGTGCAGCCGGCGGCCAGGGCCGGCGCCATCTTCCTCGTCAGCATCGACATCGGGTAGTTCCACGGCGTGACCATGGCAACCACCCCGACGGCCTGCCGCACGGTCAGGAAGCGCTGGTCCGGTCGGCCGGACGGCAGCCACTCGCCGGTGAGCCGCCGGGCCTCCTCGGCGTACCAGCGGATGAAGTCGGCGCCGTAGCCCACCTCGAACCGGCTGGCCCGCAGCGGCTTGCCCTGCTCGGTCGTCATCAGCAGGGCCAGGTCCTCGGCCCGCTCGGTCATCAACCGCCAGGCCGACAGCAAGATGTCGGCCCGCTGGTACGGGGTGGTGGCCGACCAGGCGGCGAAGGCCGCGTCCGCCGCGTCGATGGCGGCGGTGGCATCGGCGGCCCCGCCGTCCGGCACCGTGCCGATCTCGTCACCCGTCGCCGGGTTGAGCACCGGGAAGGTCCGGCCGGACGCCGCGCCCACCCACTCGCCGTTTCTGAACATGGCGAGCATCGTAGTGCCCGGTCTGTGGTGATACCCCAAGCAGGCCCTGTGCCGCGAAGGGGCGGCCTGCGATCAGCCCTTGACCGAGCCGGCCAGGATGCCCCGGACGAAGTAGCGCTGGAGGGCGAAGAACACGATGAGCGGGATGAAGGCCTGCACGAACGCGCCGGCCGGGAGGATGTTCTCGTTTCGCCCGAAGTCGCCGGCCAGGTTGGCGATCACGATCGTGGTCGGCTGCTCGCTGGCGTTGGCCCCGATCATCGTGTTGGCGATCAGGTAGTCGTTCCAGGTCCAGAGGAACTGGAAGATGGCGAACGCCGCCAGCACGGGGATCGACAGCGGCAGCACCAGGCGCCAGAAGATCGTGAAGTGGTCGGCGCCATCGATCCTGGCCGCCTCGAAGATGTCCCGGGGCAGGGAGCTGATGTAGTTGTGGAGCAGGAAGATGGCGAACGGCATGGCGAACCCGGTATGGGTCAACCAGACCGCCGTGGTGGTGCCGGCCAGGTCGAAGTCGGGGATCAACGTGATCGTCTTGTCGATCAGGGGCAGGGTGAAGTGGGCGCCGTTGTTGAACATCTGCAGCGCCGGGATCAGCGCCACCTGGAGGGGGATGGCCAGGAGTGAGACCGTGGCGATGAACAGGCCCTTGCGGCCCCTGAAGTCGATCCAGGCGAAGCCGTAGGCGGCGAAGGCGGCGATGGCGATCGGGATGATCGTGGCTGGGATGGCGATCGCCGCCGAGTTCAGCAGTGATCGTCCGAGGCCGGCCCGGGCGGCGAAGATCTGATCGTAGTTGTCGAGGGTGAAATCCCCCGGCTCGACCTTCCACCAGCCGGTGGCCCGCTGAGCGTCACGGTCCCGGATCGAGTTGACGAACAGGCCGAGCGTCGGGATGCTCCAGACGACCACGATCAGCCACAAGAAGCCGGTGGGGATCGACCGCAGGAAGCCGTAGACGCGGTCGACGGCGCCGCCGCCCCCGTCGTCCCCGCCGGGCGCTGCCTCCGGCTTCGAGTCGGTGATGACTGGTGAGCTCAGGGTCATCGATCAGCCTTCCCTCTGCATCCGGCGGATGTTGGAGTACATGATCGGGAGCACCGACAGGAAGATCAGCATCGCCAGCGCCGCCCCCTTTCCGATGTTGGTGAAGCTGAACGCTTCCTGGAACATGTTGTTGGCCAGCACCTGGGTCCCGAACTGGCCGTTCGTCATGACTTTGACGATGTCGTACACCTTCATCACTCCGACGATGGTGGTGGTGACCACGACCCCGATCGTGGTTGCGATCTGGGGCAGGGTGACCCTCCAGAAGATCTGGGAGTCCGTCGCCCCGTCGATCTTGGCCGCTTCGATGAACTCGGTCGGCACCGCCTTCATCGCCGCCGACAGGATCACCATGGCGAACCCGGTCTGGATCCAGATCATGATCACCATCAGCCAGAAGTTGTTGTACGGCCCCTCCTGGACGAAGTTCACCGTCTGGGCGGAGATCTCGCCGTCCGGTGCCACCTTGAAGCCCCCGACGCCGACCGTGCCGAACGCTCCGATGAAGCGAATGAAGAACCAGCCGACGAGCAGGATCAACACGCCGGGCACCACCGCCCGGCCGACGCCGTACCTGGTCAGGTTGTAGGCGAGCATCATGAACAGCCCGAGCAGGATCAGGATCAGCACCGCCGTGATGATCAGCGTCGGCAGCCCCGACCCGGTCGAGAGCTTTCCGAGGCCCACCCACAGAGCGTTGAGCACACCCGTCTGCTCAGTGGAAATGTCACGGGCGGCGTACACGAACCGCCAGATGATCGAGGCGCCGACGAGCGAGATGGCCATCGGCATGAAGACGATCGACTTGGCGACACGCTCGCCTCTGCGCTGATCGGCGAATACGGCGATGGCCAGCCCCATTGCAGTCGAGCCGAAGGTGACGACGACCACCCACCACATGTTGTTGATGATCGTGCCCCGCAATGCCGTGAAGACGCCGAACGAGACCAGTAGCGCTCCCACGATCAGCGGAGCCATCGTGGGGTTACCGATCTCGACGGCATAGCCCGTGGTTCGCCTCATCTGGATGCCGACGATCAGGGCGATGACGAGCACCCCTATCCCGATCAGGAACGGGACGCTGGTGAACATCCACGTCCAATTCTCGAGATCCAGGCTGTCGCGGTCGGTGAAGACCGAGGTGTAGTTCTCGAGGCCGACCCACTCCTGGGAATCGCGATCGAGCAATGAGAGGTAGGCGGTGCGGATCGCCGGGATGACCAGCAGCCCGAAGATGAAGAGCAGGGCCGGTCCAACGAAGATCGTGGCTCGCGATCTCGTGTCGAGCGCGAGCCGTTCTGCGTAGTCCAGGTTCTTCGAGATGCCGAGCCGGGTCCCGATGAGCAGGGCAACGGGCAGCGTGGCGACCAGCGACGTGGCGATCGAGCCCTCGCCGAGATCGGCGCCCCCCCAGGCCCCGATCAGCCAGCCGAGCGCTGCCCCGAGCAGCACGCCCCCGACCGGGGGTCGCTTGCGGAGATAGGACAGCCCGCCGCCGATTGCGGCGAGCACCACGGTGTAGGCGACGATGGCCACCGCGTCGAGCCCCGGGTAGTACACGTCGCGGATCAGGAGGCTTATCACCAACCCGATCGCTGCGCTCCCGCCGAGGCCGATCGCCAGCCGGCGCTGCGGGTCGTCGTTGAGCGCCAGGGCCAGCCCGATCGCTCCGAACGACGCCGCTCCGGCGAGCGGTCCGAGGACCCACGGGAGGAACCCCTCACCGGATCCGACCGTGATCAGGTTGCCGTGGAGCAGCACCCCGACCACGGCCCCGATGATGGCGTAGGCGATGGCGTTGAACCGCTGGTAGTTGTCCCGAACCTGGTCGAACAGGAGATTGGCCCCCACCCAGATCCCGCCGCTGGCCACGACGGCGACGACCACCGTGACGGAGGTTGTTCGTATCTTCGACTCGAAGAAGGACCAGACGAGGAGGCCGAGCACGACCAACACCCCGACCCCGAGCGTCAGGTACTCCCGGGGGGTCCTGTCCCGCCGCAGGACATTGCGACGCAGGGTCGAAACCGTTTCCTCCGAGGCGCTTTCATCGGATCGTTCGAGTGTCTGCAACGCTATGGCCCCCCTACCCCTGCGCGCCGGTCGCCGTGCGGGACCGGCCCCCATCTGGTCCGATTGTAGAACAAACGGGGCACCGACACCGTAGTGCCGATGCCCCGTAGCTTGTCAATGCGACGACCCCTGGTCTGGCGGGGTCGAAGACGTACCCCCGATCAGCTCGGCCAGGACTCCTGGATGCGCTGTGCGGCGGTTGCGACGTCGGTGTCGCCGTTCACCAGCGACGTGCCCTCCGACCAGAAGGTGCCGGCGCCGACGTCGGCCGGCATGAGGTCCGAGCCGTCGAAGCGGGAGATCTCCGCGTCGGCGAGGATGCTCAGGAACTCCTGCTCGAGCGGCTGGTAGACGCTCGGGTCCTGGCCCTGCGCCGCCGACAGGTAGCCAGACAGGCCGCCACCGAGGAACTCGGTGAGGATCCGCTGACGGTTCTCGGCGTAGTCGGAGGTGGCGATGTACTCGAGGACCGCCATGGTTGCGGGGTCCTCGTTGAACGCCGCAGCCAGTGTCCCGGCGGTCAGCACCGGCCTGTCACCGCTGACGTCCGGGAAGTAGAACACGCTGACCGTGTCGGGGTCGCTGTCGTCGGCGAACGTCGTGCCCTCCGGGAAGAAGCCGGCGAAGAAGTTCGCCTGGCGGTGCATGTAGCACTGCCCGTCGACGAGCGGCTGAGCGTTGTCGAAGAAGCTGGTTGCGGAGATGGTGCCGCCCGAGGCGAACACGTTCTCGTCGGTCCAGAGATCCACGACTGTCTGCATGGCCTCCTGGACCTCGGGCGAGTCGAACGGCAGCTCGTTGGAGATCCACTGGTCGTAGACCTCCGGGCCGTGCAGGCGGAGCATCAGGTCCTCGATCCAGTCGGTGAAGGGCCAACCGGTCGCCTGGCCGGACTCGATGCCGACGCAGAGCGGCTTGGCGCCGCCGGCTGCGGCCATCTCGTCGACCAGCGCCTTGAACTCGTCGAGGGTCTCGGGCACCGCGTAGCCGTCGGCCTCGAACCGCCCCGGCTGGTACCAGACGATCGACTTCAGGTCGGTCTTGGCCGGGACGCCGAACTGCACCCCGTCGACGTTGCCGTCGAGCTGGTAGCCCTCGGCCCAGTTCTCGTCGATCGCAGCATTGACTCCGTCGGTGAGCTCCACGACGCTGCCGGCACGGGCGAAGTCGGCGAGCTTGCCGGGCTGGGGGAAGAACGAGATGTCGGGCGGGTTGCCGCCCTCGACCTGGGTGTTGATGTTCGCCTCCCAGTCGGCGTCACCTGTGTACTCGACCGTCAGGTTGAGCGGCTCGAAGTGCTGGTTCAGCGCGTCGTTGATCGACGCGATGTCGCCGTCGGTGCGCTCCGGGCCGGTGATCGTGACGACTGCGCCCCCGAAGTCACCGCTGGCGGCGGCAGACTCGCCGTCGCCGTCGCCGTCGCCCTCGCCGTCGTCGCCGGCCTCTTCCGATGCGTCGGTGGCTTCGTCATCATCGTCGCCACACGCCGCCGCGATGAGTCCGAAGACCATCAGCAGCGCGAGCAGTTTTCTCCAACGGCTCTTGCTCATTTTGTGCTCTCCCCATCCAGTGGACTACGTCGCCGCGTCCGTACTGGAACATCGGGACGCCGCTCGTTGCTTACAACTTGTAGCTGGTGCAGACTACTGGGCCCCGTGTCGGACCCACAACATCGGGCATCGATCGGTCGACGCGCGATCGCGTGACGCTCGCGGTCACGCGATCGTCGTGTTCGGGCTGGGCGAGCCCTCGCCGAGCGGTCGATCGTCGTATCGCCGCCTGGCTCCGAGGGGCGCCCGGACGACGCCCTGATCACCAGCCGGGTCGGGACGATCACGTGCTGCGGTCGGGTGGCGGGGTCGTCGATCAGGTCGGTCAGCACCCGGACCGCTTCGCTGGAGAGCAGCTCGACGGACTGTTGGATCGTCGTGAGCGGCGGATCGGCCCGACTCGATGCCCTTTCCCGCCTCGGCAAGGGCATCGAGGTAGCCGGCCTTGCGGTCGGCTGCTGCGGTCGAGTGGGTCGGCCCGGTGACGGTGGCGATCCTGTGCCGTCCCGACCGCAGGAGATGGTCGGTCCAGGCATTGCTCTCCCGTGTGGTCGTTTCGGTCAAGCCCTCGATTGTCGCCCGGTGGCGGGCACTAACGTGAGCGCTCCCGGGTAGCGAGAACGAACGGACGGTCGATCGGATGCACAGCATGGGTACGGGCCAGGAACACGCCACGCCGTCGGGTCCTGCGGCGCCGGGGGATCGGATCGAGCTCGTCGACGGAGTCGAGATGTACCGGATCTCGGGGGTCGACCAGCTCGATCCCTTCCTGATGACCATCGTGAGCAGCTCCGATCTGTGGATGTTCGTCTCCAGCCGAGGTGGGCTCACCGCCGGACGGGTCCAGCCGGCGAACTGCCTGTTCCCCTACGAGACCGACGACCGCCTCCACGTCGCCAGCGGCCGGGTCGGACCGGCCACCGTGCTGTCGGTGCGGGATGCGGAGGCGACGACTCGTTGGGCGCCCTTCGTCGGCGACGGCCCCGACGTGCGCCGGAGCATCCTGAAGAGCCTGCTCGGCTCCGCCGTGATCTTCGAGGAGGAGCACGTCGACCTCGGGCTCACGTTCCGGTACCGGTGGGCGCCATCGGACCGGTTCGGCTGGGTGCGCACCGCCTCGCTCGAAGACAACCGGTCGGATCCGTCGGATCCGGGATCCGGGGCTCGGTCGATCGATGTGGTCGACGGCCTGCTCGGGGTCATGCCATGGGGCATCGACGTGACGCTCCAGCAGCGGATGAGCAACCTCGCCAACGCCTACCGGCGGAGCGAGGTGACCGCATCGGGGATCGGGATCTTCACCATCGAGGCGCAGATCGTCGATCGACCCGAGCCGGCCGAAGCGTTGCGGGCCACCACGGTGTGGTCGACCGGGCTCGGCCGGCCGGCGCTCAGCGTCGATCCTGCTGCGATCGATCGGGCCCTTGCCGGCGAGCCGTTCGCCGCCTCGCTGCTGCGGACCGGGCGTCCCGGGTCGTTCCTGCTCGGCTCCGCACTCGAGCTCGAGCCCGGGCAGCGCCGTGACTGGTACATCGTGGCCGACGTCGCACAGAGCCACGGCGACATCGCCCGGCTCGACGAGCTGCTCCGCTCCGGCGATGAGCTGGCACGCCGGCTCGAGGACGACATCGCCCAGGGCTCGTCACAGCTGCGGGCGATCGTGTCCAGCGCGGACGGGATGCAGTGCACCGACTCGACCAAGAGCGACGCCCACCACTTCGCCAACACCCTGTTCAACGTGATGCGGGGTGGCACCTTCGTCGACGGCTACGCGATCCGGACCGATCTGTTCCGGACCTTCGTGACCGAGCGCAACCGGGAGGTCGCCGACCGCCATGCCGACTGGCTCGACCGCCTCCCGGCATCGATCGGCGTCACCGACCTGCGGGCCCGAGCCGAGGAGGCCGGGGATCCCAACCTCGTCAGGCTGGCCGACGAATACCTGCCGCTGTCGTTCTCCCGTCGCCATGGCGACCCGAGCCGACCCTGGAACCGGTTCGCCATCCGCGTCAGGGACGCCGACGGGAATCCCCTGCTGAGCTACCAGGGGAACTGGCGGGACATCTTCCAGAACTGGGAGGCGCTGTGCCGCAGCTTCCCCGCCTTCCTGCCGTCGGTGATAGCCAAGTTCCTCAACGCCTCGACCGCGGAAGGCCACAACCCCTACCGGATGACCAGCGACGGCATCGACTGGGAGATCCCGGAACCGGAGGACCCGTGGAGCGGCATCGGCTACTGGGGGGACCACCAGATCGTCTACCTCCAGCGGCTGTTGGCCGCCCAGGAGGCGCAGCGACCGGGCTGGCTGGCGGGGCGACTGGATCGAGCCGACCACAGCTTCGCCGACGTGCCCTACCGGATCGTGCCCTTCGAGCAGCTGCGCCGCGACCCGAAGGCAACGGTCGACTACGACCTCTCCGCAGAGCGCTCCGTCGGCGCCCGGGTGTCACGGATCGGAGCGGACGGCAAGCTCCTGGTCGGCGACGACGGCCGCATCGTCCACGTCACCCTGCTCGAGAAGCTGCTCATCCCGGCCCTGGCCAAGCTCTCCAACTTCGTCCCCCGTGGTGGCATCTGGATGAATACCCAGCGGCCGGAGTGGAACGACGCCAACAACGCCCTCGTCGGGTACGGGCTGTCGATGGTGACCCTGGCCCACCTCCGCCGCTATCTGCAGTGCGTGGCCGATGTCGTCGCCGAGCTCGCCGGGCCGCAGTCGGTGTCCGGTGATGTCGTCGCGTGGCTCACGGCCGTCGCCGACATCCTCGACTCCGACGCCGGACTCGTCGATGCGCCCCGCATCGACGACCGGGACCGCTCCCGGGTGCTGACGGGATTGGGGCAGGCCTACGACGCCTATCGGTCGAAGCTGTACACCGCAGGCCCGTCGGCACCGCAGCCGCTCGAGCCCGAAATCGTGCGCCGACTGTGCCGGCTCGCCCTGGCCCACCTCGACGACGCGATCCGGGCCGCCCGCCGCCCCGATGGCCTCTATCACTCCTACAACCTCCTGCGGCTCTCGGAGGACGGCGAGCTGGCGTCGGTGGAGCACCTCCCGCCGATGCTCGAGGGGCAGGTCGCATTCATCAGCTCGGGATTGCTCGACACCGAAGCGGTCGTGGCCCTGGTCGAGGCCATGTACCGGTCCGACCTGTACCGGCCGGACGTCGACAGCTTCCTGCTGTACCCGGCCAGGACGAGGCCGCCGTTCCTGGAGCGAAACGTG
>JAHELU010000117.1 GCA_024644005.1 Acidimicrobiales bacterium
CGCGCCATCGCCGCGGAGGCGGTCGAGGCCGGGATCAGGGTCATCGCAGTCGGTGCTCCGGCCTACGGTGACGCCGTCGAGCACGTCGGCGACCTGGTCGCCGCGTTCGAGCGGCTGGCGGAGCTGGAATCCGGCGCTGCGGTGCTGGTCAAGGGCAGCCGGGTGGCCGGGCTCGAGCGGTTGGCGGCGCGACTGCTGGCCCGGTGACCCCCCGACGGGCGACCGAGCCGCGCTGAGATCCGGCCCGCCACTACAGTCTCGACATGGCGCGGGCTGCCGATCGGACCAACCTCGGTATCTGGTGGGCCGGCGCCCGACCCCGGACGCTGCCGGCCGCAGTCGTCCCGGTGGCCGTCGGCACGGCCGCAATCGACGGCGGGGTTATCTGGTGGCGGGCCGTCGCCGCGCTCGTCGTCTCACTGGCGCTGCAGATCGGGACGAACTACGTGAACGACTACGCCGACGGGGAGCGTGGTACCGACAGCGGGCGGGTCGGACCGGTCCGCCTCGTCGGTGGCGAGCTCGCCACCGCCCGCCAGGTCCGCCTCGCCGCCGCCATCAGCTTCGGTGCGGCCGCTGTGGTGGGAGCGGCGCTCGCTCTGGCCGTCGGACCGGAGCTGCTCGTCGTCGGGGCCGCCTCGATCCTGGCCGGATGGGCCTACACCGGCGGCCCGAGACCGTACGGCTACTACGGCTTCGGTGAGCTGTTCGTCTTCGTGTTCTTCGGTCTGGTGGCCACCGTCGGGTCGGCGTATGTCCAGGTGGAGACCGTGACCGGGCTCGCCGTCGTCGCCGCGGTCCCGGTCGGGCTGTTGGCGGTGGCGCTGCTCGTCATGAACAACCTGCGGGACATCCCAGGGGACACCGAGTCCGGCAAGCGGACGCTGGCGGTTCGCATCGGCGACCGGAGAACCAGACAGCTCTACGTGGCCCTGCTGGTCGGGACGGGACTGGGGATCGTGGCCTGCGGGCTGTTCCGGCCCCCGGCCCTGCTCGGACTCCTCGGCCTCGTCCGGGCCGTCGAACCGGTGCGGTCGGTGCTCGGCGGTCGAGTGGGTCGCGATCTCATCCCGACGCTCGGCGCCACCGGGCAGACCCAGCTCGCCACCGGCCTGCTGCTGACGATCGGACTCGCGATCGGCTGATGCCGCCAGAGGCTCGACCCGCTCGGGCCCGTTCGGGTTTTCGTTTCGATGAACGTGGGGATCGGGCCTCAAGCGCTCCGGTGGTGAGCCGACGTTGAAGTCGTGGCATCGACAGCGGCGGGACCGGCGGAGCATCGGCAGCGGGCGATCTGCGACGAGCTCGGCTCGAGGCTCTCGTCGACGACGGCCATGCGGGTGCTCTGCTGCGCCTGGCTCGTCCCCGCGGTGTCGTCGGTCTGGATCGGCTTCGCCGCCGTCGGCCTTCGAGACGTACCGGCCCCCGATCTGGCGAGGGCCCTCGGTCGCACCCAGGCCGTCGTGGTCCTGCTCGCCATCTTCACCGCCCTGACCGGCGGGATCTGGGCCCTGAGGACCTGGCCGAGCCTGCGGGCTCGTCCTCGGGCGTCCGGTGACAGCCGATGGCGGACATGGCGGGCACCGGCCAGTCATGGAGCGGCCCTCCTGGCGTCCGGTGGGGCGATCGCCGTGGCCCGCTCCGTGCCGACGGGGACGTCAGCGATGTTCGCCGCCGCCGCCCTCCTGGCCTGCTACGGCGGGCTCGCACCGGCCCGCTGGTTGTTGCGGTCACCGCTGGCCAACCCGTTTCCCCTCGCCGCCTTGAGTGCCGGCATCACGTTCCAGCTGACCGTCGGTTGGCTGCACGCGCTCGCACCGGACGGACCGCTGTCGGCCGCCCTGGTGATCGAGGGCCTGGCGCTGGCCTGGATGGCGACCTCGGCAGCCAGGGCCGCCCCGCTGGTCGGCCGACCGGTGGAGGCCGGCAGGGTGCCGGGGGAGGTCAGCCAAGCACCAGCTCGGCCGTCGCTTCCAGAACCTGCGGTGGGCCGCTGATCACGAGCGTGTCGACCACCGAGTCCCGCCACTGATCGAGGTCGTCGGCGATCTTGGCCGGCGGTCCGATGAGCGCCACCGCCTCGACCATGTCGGTGGGTACCGCGGCGATGGCGGCTCGCCTGTCGCCGGCGAGATAGAGCTCCTGGATCTTGGCGCAGACGTCCTCGTAACCCATCCGGCTGAAGACGTCGAGATGGAAGTTCGCCTCCTTGGCCCCCATGCCCCCGGCGTAGAGGGCCAGCATCGGTCGGATGGCGTCGGCTGCGGCCTCGACGTCGTCGTTGATGACCACCGGGACCACGGCGGCCACGTCGAAGTCGTCGAGCGCTCGTCGGGCCCCCGGCCTGGCGAATCCCTCCCGGAGGGCGTCTAGGTAGAACTGGTTGTCCTTCGGGGCGAAGAACAGCGGCAGCCAGCCGTCGGCGATCTCGGCGGTCATGGCGACGTTCTTGGGACCCTCGGCTCCCAGGTAGATCGGGATCTCGGTTCGCACGGGATGGATGGTCGACTTGAGCGGCTTGCCGAGCCCGGTCCCCCCTTCGAACGGCAGCTGGTAGTGCTCGCCGTCGAACCGGACCGGCTCCTCCCTGGCCACGATCCGCCGCACGATATCGACGTACTCCCTGGTCCTGGCGAGCGGCTTCGGGTACGGCAGGCCGTACCAGCCCTCGACCACCTGGGGCCCGGACGCCCCCAGACCCAACCGGAAGCGACCGTCCGACAGGTGGTCCATCGTCATGGCGGCCATCGCCATGGCAGCCGGGGTCCTCGCCGAGAGCTGGCAGATCGACGTGCCGAGCCCGATGCTGGACGTGGCCGCCCCCCACCAGGCCAGGGGGGTGAGCGCGTCGCTCCCGTATGCCTCGGCGGTCCAGACGCAGTCGAAGCCCAGCCGCTCAGCGGTGGCGATCTGTTCCGCCGCGCCCGCCGGAGGACCAGCTGACCAGTATCCCATCCCAAGTCCCAGCCGCATGATCATCGCTCCTCTAGTCTGTTCGGGCTCCGGCCAGACACTAGCCCGCTGGGGCCGGCAGACATCAGTCCGACATCCCGGGGCGATGTGACGGGGGCACCCCCGCTGGCTCTAACCTGAACGGAGACGAGTTGGAGGCCTCGATTCGTGGTAGCCGGCAACCAGAAGAGTCACTACGAGGTCCTCGGGGTCCCCCGGCAGGCCGACCACGATCAGATCCGGCGCGCCTATCTGTCAGCGGCCAGGCGCTGGCACCCCGATCACCACAGCGGCAGGCCGGTGGCGGAGACCGAGCGGGCCGAGCAGGCCATGCGGCGCGTGAACCAGGCCTGGGCCGTGCTCGGCGACAAGGCCAGCAGGGAAGCCTACGACCGCCAGCTCATACCCCAGACGGGGGCGCCGGTCGGCTCGACCGGGGCCCAGGGCTTCAGGACCGACGACGGCGTGATCAGGATCGACCCTCGACTGCTCGACCCCGAGTTCCTCACGGCTCGGCGCGACGCCCAGCTCGACGAGATCTCGACGAGGAGCTCGCTCGTGCTGCGAGCGGCGCCGATCCTGGCCGTGCTCGGGCTGCTGGTGGCGATCTTCGTCTTCACCGCCTATGCGCGGGACAGCATCGATCGCCCGAGCAACACCACGATCGCCGGCCCCCGTCTGGGTGCCGGTATCGCAGCCAACGACTGCGTCGTCGTCACCAGCGGCCCCGCCCTGCTGGAAGTGCCCTGCACCGCCACCGCGGACGGCCGGGTGTTCGGGGCTCGGTTGCCGGACGGGCAGTGCCCGCTCGGCACCGATCGCGAGGTCGTGCTGAGCAACGGCTCGATCGTCTGCCTCGATGCGGTCGGCTGACGTTCGCGGTCCTTGGACCGGTCGACGCCCGGGTGATTGACTTGGGGCGATGCGCCACGACGTGACCGACGACTCACCGGCCGGCCCGCTACAGGGGCTCCGGGTCCTGGACCTGACAGCAGGTCTCGGCCGCATGGCAGGAAAGATCCTGGCCGAGCTGGGAGCCGACGTGGTGCGGCTGCTCCCGGGGGAGCGGGGCCCGGACCTGGATGGTCCTGACGAGCCTGGCCTCCTCGACCTGTGGCACGACGCCCGTTGCCGATCCGCCGTGCTCGACCTCGAGGACCCGGATGACGCAGCGCGGTTCCGGGCCGCGGTCGCTCGGTGCGAGGTCCTGCTCGACGCCCGGCCGCCAGGGGCGATGGCTCGACTCGGCCTCGGCCCGGACGAGCTCTCGGCCATCAACCCACGGCTCGTCCATGTGACGCTGACCCCCCAGGGGAGCGACGGTCCGAGAGCCGGGTGGCGCTCATCGGACCTGGTGGCCCAGGCCCTCGGCGGCTACCTGTCCGTCACGGGGGATCCGGATCACCCGATCGCCCTCTGGGGCCGGCAGGCGGCGACGCTGGGCGGCTTCTACGCTGCCATGTCGGCCCTGGCCGGCGTGCACCGGCTCCGGGTCACAGGGGCCGGATCCTGGGTGGACCTGTCGCTCCACCAGGCCGTTGTCAGCTGCAGCGAGCACCTGCTCATGTACTGGTGGTTCCCCGAGGCGCTGGCGCCGCTCGGGGCCCCGATAGCGCCGAGGCAGCGGTCGCTGCACTGGGTTCGGGCGTTCGAGGTGGTGCCGTGCCGGAGGGGAGCCTGCATGGTCTCACCGGCCGCCGGCGGCCTGCTGGCGCTGATCGCCTGGCTGAAGGCCCGCGGTCATGCGCAGTCGGTGCCGGACGAACCGGACGCCGAGCAGCTGCTGACCATCATCCCGCCCCTCATGGAGGCGCTCCATGCCGTCGCGCTCGAGACCGATGCGACGGAGCTGTTCGAGGCCGGTCAGTCGCTCCACGTGCCCTTCGGTGAGGCCTACTCGATCGCCCAGGTCGCCACGTGCGACCAGCACATCCAGCGTGGGTACTTCCGGCCGGTCGAGATCGACCGTGGCGAGCCGGGAGATGACCGAGACCTCCGGCTGCCCGGCCCGCTTGCCCGGTTCGAGCGCACGCCCGCGCCGCCGCCCACCGCCCCACGGCTCATCGACCGGACCGATCTCACCGAGCTGTGGTCCGAGCCCACGACGACCGCCGACCGGGGCGGTCGCGACGACAACGCCGCCGACCAGGAGACCGCCGACCGGGGCGGTTCCGACGACGCCGCCGACCGGGACCCCGACACGGGCACCGACGACGAGGCCGCCGACCGGGACCCCGACACGGGCACCGACGACGAGGCCGCCGACCGGGACCCCGACACGGGCACCGACGACGCCGGACCGCTGGCGGGAATCCGGGTGCTCGACTTCACGCATGTGCTCGCCGGGCCCTTCGCCACCCGCAACCTCGCCGACCTCGGGGCCGACGTGATCCGGGTCCAGACCGATGAGCGATCGGCCGGGACGGCGGCGAACGAATTCCCCTACAACGTGATGTGGGGCCGCTCGAAACGATCGATCCAGCTCCACATGAAGCACCCGGAGGCCCGGGACGTCCTCCGCCGGCTGGTCGAGCGGGCCGACGTGGTCATCGACAACTTCTCGGCCGGTGTGATGGCCGGCTGGGGGGCGGGCCCGGAGCAGCTGGCCGAGTGGAACCCCTCGATCGTCTCGGTGTCGATGAGCGGGTGCGGGGCCGATGGGCCGTGGCAGAGCTATGTGACCTACGCCCCGACGATCCATGCGCTGTGCGGGCTGACGGCCCTGACCGGCCCGAAGGGGGAGACCGACTGCGGTCCAGGGATCGCCTTCAACGACCACGTGTCCGGCCTGGCCGGCGCGGCCTGCCTGCTGGCCGCGCTCGAGCACCGGAACCTGACCGGGCGGGGCCAGCACATCGATCTGTCACAGTTCGAGATCGGCACCTACCTCGTCGGACCGGCGGTCGTCGACCACCTGGCAACCGGTCGCCTGGCCGAGTCCAACGGCAACGTCGACCCGTTCGCCCCCCACCTGGTCAACGACGTGTTCCGTTGCGCCGACGGCGACTGGCTGGCGGTGACCGTGGTCGACGCCGCCGACCGGGAGCGGGCCGCCGCCGTCGGGCTGGATCCGGAGGGAGAGCCGACGGCCACGATCCGTCGATGGGCCGCCGACCGTGACGCCGTCGACGCCCAGGACCTGCTCCAGGGGGCAGGGGTGGCCGCCGGGGTGGTGCAGAACGCCCAGCACCTGATGTCCGACCCGCAACTCGCCCACCGCGACTGGCTGGTGACCATGGACAGCCCGATGCTCGGCAGCCAGACCACCGAGCGCCATCCGGCCCGGTGGTACAGCGGGGGACGGGAGCTGACCCTCGCCTATCGGCCCACCGCCTACCTGGGGGAGCACAACTTCGAGGTCTACGAGCAGGTTCTCGATTGGGATGCAGAGCGGATCGCCACGGCCATCGGCGACGAGCTCATCCTGTGACCGTCGGGTCGTCGCCCAGTGGCGCCAGGAAGCAGGCGCCGAGCGGTGGGACGCTCAGCTCGATCGACTGCTCTTCACCGTGGGACTCGACCTTCTCGGACACGATCGACGAGGGGTTCCCGGCTCCGGAGCCGCCGTAGCGCTCGTCGTCGGTGTTCAGCAGCTCACCCCACGGGCCGGCGACGGGGACGCCGATGCGGTACTCGGGTCGCGGCACCGGGGTGAAGTTGCAGACCACCACGACGGGCCGATGCCCCTCGGCCCGCCGCTCGAACGCCAGGATGCTGTTGGCGTGATCGTCGACGATCCACCGGAACCCGTCCGGATCGAAGTCGCAGACGTGCAGCGTCGGTTCCGCTCGGGTCAGCCGGTTCAGGTCGGTGATCAGGTCCTTGACGCCCCGATGCTCGTCGTACTGCAGGAGATCCCAGCGGAGCTCCTCGTCGTGGCTCCACTCGTCGGAGACGGCGAACTCGGCCCCCATGAACAGCAGTGGCTTGCCCGGCATGGCCCACTGGTAGCCGTACAGCAGCCGGAGGTTGGCGAGGGCCTGCCACCGGTCGCCCGGCATCTTCGACACCATCGACCCCTTGCCGTGGACGACCTCGTCGTGGGACAGCGGTAGCACGAAGTTCTCGGTGAAGGCGTAGATCATGCGGAACGTCGCCTCGCCGAGGTGATGGGTGCGATGGATGGGGTCGCGGCTCATGAACTGGAGCGTGTCGTGCATCCAGCCCATGTCCCACTTGAGCCCGAAGCCGAGCCCGCCGGTATCGGTCGGCCGGGAGACGCCACCCCACGCCGTCGACTCCTCTGCGATCATCTGCACATCGGGGTGGCGGTTGTAGACCGACTCGTTGAGCTGGCGGAGGAACGACACCGCACCGAGGTTGTCCCGGCCACCGAACTCGTTCGGGATCCACTCGCCCTCCTTGCGGGAGTAGTCCCGATAGAGCATCGAGGCCACCGCATCGACCCTGATGCCGTCGGCATGGTATTCATCGAGCCAGAACATGGCGCTCGACAGCAGGAAGCTGCGCACCTCGTGCCGGTCGTAGTTGAAGATGCCGCTCTTCCAGTCGGGATGGAAGCCCATGCGGGGGTCGGCGTGCTCGTAGAGGTGGGTGCCGTCGAAGCGGGCCAACCCGACGTCGTCGAGGGGGAAGTGGGACGGCACCCAGTCGAGGATCACGCCGTAGCCCCGCTGGTGCAGGGTGTCGACCAGGTGCTTGAAGTCGGTGGGCGGACCGTAGCGGCGGGATGGAGCGAAGTAGCCGAGCGTCTGGTAGCCCCACGACCCGTAGAACGGGTGCTCCATGATCGGGAGCAGCTCGACGTGGGTGAACGCCGTCTCGTCGAGGTAGTCGGCCAGCTGGATCGCCAGGCCCCGGTAGCCGTTCGGCTCGTAGCGCCACGAACCGAGGTGGACCTCGTAGATCGACATCGGTCCCTCGAGCGAGTTGATCTCCGCCCGGCCGGCCATCCAGTCCGAGTCGTTCCAGTCGTAGGTCAGGTCGGTGATGATCGAGGCGGTCCTCGGCGGTTCCTCGAAGCTGAACCCGACCGGATCGGCCTTGTCGAAGACCGCACCGTCGTGGCGGTTCCTGATCCGGTACTTGTAGCCGTGGCCGACCTCGGGACCGGCCACCCGGCCGTGCCAGATGCCGGAGTCGTCGGGTTGGAGCTGGTCGGCCGAGCCGTTCCACCCGTTCCAATCGCCGATCACCTCGACCCGGTCGGCGTTGGGGGCCCACACCGCGAAGTCGACGGCGTCGCCGTCGACGTGGGCCCCGAGCACGGTGGCCAGATCGACGTGAGCGCCGGAGTTGAAGCGTCGACGGTCTTCGGCGGAGATGTGCATCGGTGACTCCTTGGGAGACTTCGGGGCCGGGCATTCAATTGGCCGACGGTATGCCGACATCCCATACTAAGGACATGTAGTCCAGTCGCTTCCGAAAGCTACGACTGAGAGGTAAGAGTGGAGTTCTACCAGCGCCCTCGCACACTGAGCATCGTATTGGCCGGGGGTGAAGGGAAACGCCTCCAACCGCTCACTCTGGACCGGGCCAAACCGGCCGTTCCTTTCGCCGGACAGTACCGGCTCATCGACTTCGCCCTCTCCAACCTGGCGAACGGCGGCTACCGGAAGATCGTGGTGCTGACCCAGTACAAGAGTCACAGCCTCGATGTGCACATCAGCCGAACCTGGCGGCTGTCGACGATGCTCGGTGCCTACGTCACGTCGGTCCCGGCCCAGATGCGCCGGGGTCCGCGCTGGTTCCTCGGCTCCGCCGATGCCATCTACCAGAACCTGAACATCATCGAGGACGAGGATCCAGACTTCGTGTTCGTGTTCGGGGCCGACCACATCTACTGGCTCGACCCACGCCAGTTCCTCGATCAGCACATGGCCAGTGGGGCCGGCGTGACGGTCGCCGCCATCAGGGTCCCGGTCGAGCAGGCACGGCAGTTCGGGGTGATCGAGCCGGGGGCGGAGACCAAGATCGGGGCGTTCCGGGAGAAGCCCGAGGAGGTCGCAGGCATGCCCGAGGATCCGGGCATGGTGCTGGCCTCGATGGGCAACTACGTCTTCAATCGCACCGCGCTCGAGGAGGCCATCCGCACCGACGCCGCCGACGACGGATCGGTCCACGATGTCGGCGGCAACCTGATCCCCGCAATGGTCAAGTCCGGCGAGGCCCACTACTACGACTTCACAACCAATCTGGTGCCCGGCGGGGAAGAGGATCCGCCGTACTGGCGGGACGTCGGCACGCTCGATTCGTACTACGACGCCCACATGGACCTGGTGGCCCCCGAGCCCCACTTCAACATGTACAACCGGATGTGGCCGATCCACTCGTTGGGTCGGGATCTGCCGCCGGCCAAGTTCGTCCGGGACGGCGAGCGCCACTGCGACGTGACGAACACCCTGGTCAGTCGGGGGGTCATCGTCTCGGGCGGGACGGTCGAGAACTCGGTGCTGTCACCCGGTGTCCGCGTCGCTGCCGGGGCCGTGGTCGAGGACTCGATCATCCTGGACGACACCCACATCGGGGCCGGCTCGGTGGTGAAGCGGGCCATCGTCGACAAGAACGTCCACGTCGCCGACGGGGCCCGATTGGGGGTCGACAGCGACGCCGATGCCGAGCGATTCACCATGAGCGACGGTGGGATAGTGGTGGTCCCCAAGGGCGGCCGTATCGACTGACGCCGGCTATGGGCCGACGTGTATCGACTGACGCCGGCTATGGGCCGACGTGTGTCGACTGACGCCGGCTGACGCTGGCGGTCGGATCAGCGGGCGCTGATGTCGCGATACAGGTCGAGATAAGCCCTGGTCGGGCCGGCCCAGCTCCAGTCTGTGGCCATGCCCCTGGCTCGGATGGCCGATCGGCGCTTGGTCGAGGACCACGCTCGGCAGGCACGATGGACCGCATCGACGACGCCGGCCCCGTCGACGGAGGCGGCAACGAAGCCGGTGCCCCGCTCGGGATCGACGTCGTCGTCGACCACGGTGTCGTGCAACCCGCCGACGTCGGTGACGATCGGGATGGTGCCGTAGGCCATCGCCTGCATCTGGGCCAGCCCGCACGGCTCGAATCGGCTCGGCATCAGCAGCATGTCGGCGCCGGCGAAGATCAGGTGGCTGAGCGCTGCGTCGTACCCGTTGACGAACCCGATCCGGCCCGGGAACCGTCGGACCAGGTCCTCCAGGGCCTCGACCAGGGCGATGTCGCCCGATCCGAGGATGGCCAGCCGAGCCGGTACCCGGTCGAGGAACCGAGCCGCGTCGATGGCCAGGTCGATTCCCTTCTGTGCCACCAACCGACTCACCATGCCGATGATCGGTTGCGGGGGACCGTCGCCGTCGAGGCCGAACGACGCAGCCAGGGCGGACCGATTGGCCCCTTTCCCCCGCATCTTCTCGGCCGAGTACTGGGCGACGAGGTGGCTGTCGGTGGCCGGGTTCCACTCCTCGACGTCGATGCCGTTGATGATGCCGATCAGGCGGTCGCCGAGTCCGGACAGGTGGTAGTGGAGGCCCATGCCGTGGTATTCGTGAACGATCTCGGCGGCGTAGTTCGGGCTCACGGTGACCACCCGATCGGCGAGACCGATGGCTCCGAGCAACGGATTCGTGTCGCCGTACCAGGCGAACCGCTCGGGGTGCCGGAACAGTCGGCCCATCCAGCCCGGTGCGGTGATGCCCTGGTAGGCGAGGGTGTGGATGGTGAAGACGCTGGGTGGGGGATCGGCGAGGAGCCCGAGCGTCGGGCCGGTGTGCCAGTCGTTGAGGTGGAGCACGTCCGGCCCGAGTCGTGTCGTGAGGGCGGCGATACCGGCGGAGAAGGAGAAGAACCTGAGGTCGTTGTCGGGGAACGCCTGCCCGTTCTCGTCGTTGTAGGGGTGGGGCTTGGCCATGCCGGGACCGTCGACGAGGGCCAACGTCGGCCCTCCATCGAGTGTTCCGAGGCGAGCGGAGGTGGAACCCGCCCACTCCGGCACCGCCAGGTCGACGCGGCGCTCGTCCTCGAGGACGACGCCTCCGTAGTCAGGTACGGCCACCGTCACCTCGACGCCTTCCCTCCAGAGCTGGCGGGCGAGTCCGGCAACCGCTTCGGCCATGCCTCCGACCCGGGCGATCGGCGCCATCTCGGCCGACCCCAGTAGCACGTGCATCTGCGTGACCCTAGCCGACGGGGTCGGCTGCGGCGGTCTCCTGGAGGACGACCAGCGACCAGGGCGCCAGCTCGAGCTGCTCGCCCTCGCCGATCAGCAGATCCCGGCTCTTGGCGACATCGGTGTCGATGACGACCTCCCAGGGCACGTCGCCGAGATCGGGCGGGACGGTGAACGCCCTACGGTCGGGCTCGGGATTGAAGAAGATCAGGAAGTTGTCGTCGACGATCTGCTCGCCACGCGGCCCGGTGGACACGAGACGGGCACCGTTCAGGAATGCGGCGAGCGAGCCTGTCGTGGCCGACCAGTCCTGCTTGGCCATCGGCCCGCCGTCCGGTTTGTACCAGCCGATGTCGGGCAGTGGCGATCCGTCGAGCTTTCGCCCACTGAACCACTGGCGTCGGCGGAACACCGGATGTCGGGCCCGGAATCGGATCAACCGCTTCGTGAACTCCAGCAGCTCGGTGTCGACATCGGTCCAGTCGAACCACGAGATCGCATTGTCCTGGCAGTAGGCATTGTTGTTGCCCCGCTGCGTTCGCCCGATCTCGTCACCACCGAGCAGCATCGGCACACCCTGGCTCAACAGCAGCGTTGCCAGGAGGGAGCGTTGCCTTGTCTGGCGGATCTCGACGACCGCAGGGTCCTCGGTCGGGCCCTCGACTCCGGAGTTCCAGGATCGGTTGTGATCCTCGCCGTCCCGGTTGTCCTCGCCGTTGGCCTCGTTGTGCTTGTGGTTGTACGAGACGAGATCGGCCAGGGTGAACCCGTCGTGGGCGGTGATGAAGTTGATGCTCGCCGTGGTCCGGCGACCGGAGCCGGCGTAGAGGTCCGCGCTGCCGGAGAAGCGGGAGGCGAACTTTCCCGTCGAGGCCGGCGTGCCGCGCCAGTAGTCGCGCACCTTGTCCCGGTACTTGCCGTTCCACTCCGACCACAACGGCGGGAAATTTCCGAGCTGGTAGCCCCCGTCACCGACGTCCCACGGCTCGGCGATCAGCTTGACCCTGCTCACGATGGGATCCTGGTGGATCAGGTCGAAGAAGCCGGACAGACGGTCGACGGCGTGGTCCTCTCGGGCCAGAGCCGACGCCAGGTCGAATCGGAAGCCGTCGACGTGCATCTCGGTGACCCAGTAGCGGAGGCTGTCCATGACCAGCTTCAAGACGTTGGGGGACCGCATGTCGGTGGTGTTGCCCGTGCCCGTGTAGTCGATGTACCGGCGCCGATCAGCGGGATCGACCCGGTAGTAGCGGTAGTTGTCTATGCCCTTCATCGACAGCGTCGGACCGAGATGGTTGCCCTCGGCGGTGTGGTTGTAGACGACGTCGAGAATGACCTCGAGGCCGGCCTGGTGCAGGGTCCGGACCATCGACTTGAACTCGCGAACCTGCTGGCCACGGTCGCCGGCCGACGAGTAGCTGTTGTGGGGGGCCAGGAAGCCGATCGAGCTGTAGCCCCAGTAGTTCGTGAGGCCCATGTCGAAGGTGAACTGCTCCGGCACGAACTGGTGGATCGGCAGCAGCTCGATCGCGGTGATGCCCAGCTCCACCAGGTGGTCGATGATGGCCGGCTGGGTCAGGCCGGCGTAGGTGCCCCGCAGCTCGGCCGGCACGTCGGGGTGGGTCATGGTGAGACCCCTCACGTGGGCCTCGTAGATGATCGACTCGTGGAGCGGCGTGCGGGGCGGTCGGTCGTCGCCCCACTCGAAGAAGGGGCTGACCACGATCGAGCGGGGCATGTAGCCGGCGCTGTCACGCTCGTCCGGTTGATCGAGGGCGTCCTGGTCGTGGCCGTAGACCGCCGGATGCCACAGGACCTGACCTTCGATCGCCTTGCTGTAGGGATCGAGCAGGAGCTTGTTCGGGTTGCAGCGGTGCCCGGCCTGCGGGTCCCACGGACCGTGGACGCGGTAGCCGTAGCGCTGGCCGGGTTGGATCCCCTGGGCGTAGCCGTGGTGGACGAACGCCGTGACCTCCGGGAGGTCGATGCGCGTCTCGGCCCCGGCCTCGTCGAACAGGCACAGCTCGACCCGTTCGGCAGCCTCCGAGAAGAGGGCGAAGTTGGTGCCGGCGCCGTCGAAGGTGGCGCCGAGCGGTTCGTGTTCTCCAGGCCAGATCGGTGTTGTCATCCGTCCTCTTCGCGAGTCGTTCCGGTCGGCAGGCGTGCGATCGTGCACCGAGTGCCGAATCACGTCGGCTAGCGAGAGCCTCCCGATCCGCTCCGTGCGACCCGGACTCGTTCCATGGCCGGGCCGTAGAGCTGATCCCGATAGTCGGCCACCATCCTGGTGGCAGTCACCTTGGGACCAAGGGTAATCCAGTTGTGCTTCACCTTGTCGAGCCAGCGCTCGGTCGGTCGGCCGGCACCGGAGTAGAACAGCGGGAGGATCTCCTTCTCGAGCAGCCGATAGATGGAGGCCGCCTCGAACTTGTCCCTGACCGCGGGGGAATCGCTGCTCGACGTCGCAATCGCCCAGCCGTTGTCCCCGTCGTACATCTCGTCCCACCAGCCGTCGAGGATCGAGCACTGCAGGCCACCGTTCAGCGCGGCCTTCTCGCCGCTGGTGCCGGACGCTTCGCGGGGTCGGATCGGGTTGTTGAGCCACACGTCGCAGCCGGCGTACATGGCCCGTGCGATGCCCATCTCGTAGTCGGGGATGAAGACGAAGCGGCCGTTGCTCTCGGCGGAGCGGGAGAACGCGACGATCTTCGACATGAGCTGCTTGCCCGGCTTGTCGGCCGGGTGGGCCTTGCCGGCGAAGACGAACTGGATCGGCCGGGAGTCGTCGGCGAGGAGCTTGGCCAACCTGGCCGGCTCGGTGAGGAGAAGATCGGCCCGCTTGTAGGTGGCGAAGCGCCTGGCGAAGCCGATCGTCAACGCGTCAGGATCGAGGTTGGTCCCGTCGATCCCTGACCTGCCGATCAGGTCGATCAGGCGCTGCCGTCCGGCGGTCCTGAGTCGCTTGATGACCTGGTCGTCGAGATCCCGGACCCGGCTCCAGGCATCGGGGTCGCCGGCTTCCCAGCCGTCGCCGAGCGTGGCGGTGAACACCTCGGCCAGTTCCGGGTCCACCCAGGTCCTGGCGTGGACGCCGTTCGTCACCGCCCCGATGCTCGCCCCGGCCGGCACCGAGGCGAACAGCCGGCGGCTCACCTCACCGTGCAGCTGCGAGACGCCGTTGGCCGCGCCGGTGAGGTTGAGACAGAACACGGCCATGTTGAACGGCTTGGGCTCGCCCTCGTCATCGGGGCTGGTCGCGAGCTCGAAGAGGGTCTCGAGCGGCACGTCGTTCGTCTCGGCCCACTGGCCGAGGTAGGTCTCGACGAGCGGCGGTTCGAACCGGTCGATGCCGGCCGGGACCGGCGTGTGGGTGGTGAACACCGACCCGTCCTTGGTGAGCTCGACCGCCCGGTCGAAGTCGGCCCCGGCGGCCAGCTCGGTCTGGATCTTCTCCAGGAGCAGGAAGCCCGCATGGCCCTCGTTGAGATGGACGACCGCCGGGTCCAGGCCCACCGCTCGGAGGGCCCGCAGGCCCCCGATGCCGAGGATCAGCTCCTGTTGGATCCGGTGCTCCTCGTCGCCGCTGTACAGCCGGTCGGTGATGGCCCTGGCGTCGGCCGAATTGGTCGCCACATCGGTATCGAGCGCGTAGAGGTCGACCCGACCGACGGCGAGCTTCCACACCTTGGCCTCGACCGACTCCTTCCCGACGTCGACGGCCACCATGGCGCCGGTGTCGACGAAGCCGAGCAGCTCGGGATCGCAGCGCTCGTAGCGCTCGGTCTGCTTCACACCCTGGATCTCCTGATGGAAGAAGCCTTCCCGATAGAACAGGCCGACACCCACCAGTGGGAGATTGAGATCGGAAGAGGCCTTCAGGTGATCGCCGGCCAGGATGCCGAGGCCACCCGAGTACTGGGGCACGAGCTCCGAGATCCCGAACTCGGCCGAGACGTAGGCGATCTCCGGTCGCTCGGGCTTCGACTCGAGCAGGGCCGTGAGCTCGTCGTGCTCGGCGTCGATCCGATCGAGCAGCGCGTCGTCTGGGAGCAGGCTCTTCCAGTCGCCGTCTTCGAGCCCGGCGACCGTGGCCACGGGGTGACGGTCGGCAGCCGCCCCCGGCAGACTCGCCAGCAGCTCCGCGGTCGGCGCGTGCCAGGTCCAGCGATGGTTGCTGGCGAGCTCGAGCAGCTTCGCCTCGACGGTGATCCGGGTACGATCCATGGAGTTCACGGCTTCCTAGCGTTTCGACGATCTGCGTGATCTGGGTGGTTCGGGTCAGGATGTCCGCTGCCGGCGAGCCCGCTGACCAAAGTCGTCAGGCTACAGCCGCCCGGTCGAAGTAACGGCGCAAGACGCAAACGGGTTGAGCGCAGGAGTGGAGGAAAGTCGCCTATCCTGCTCGCAGCGGACCGTTAGCTCAGTTGGCTAGAGCGCTCGCCTCACACGCGAGAGGTCACTGGTTCAAGTCCAGTACGGTCCACCACGAAAGCCCTGGTCACAGCGCCGCCGCCACGAGGGCCGCTCCGATGATCCGACTGCTAGCCAAACTGCTAGCCCGAC
>JAHELU010000118.1 GCA_024644005.1 Acidimicrobiales bacterium
CTGGACCATCCGGCGCCCGGAGGTGCACCGGATGACCGTCCGGGCCGACCCAACGCCGATCGACTCGCCGACCCGGGCGTAGGAACCGGTCCGACCTCGATCTGCGCCGAGCGAGGCCCCGCCGCAACCCCTTCCGGCGTCAGTTCATCCGGAACTCGGGATGATGCCGACGGATCTCGCGGCGGGCGATGGTCATCTTGTGGACCTCGTCCGGCCCGTCGGCGATCCGCAGCGTCCGCATGTGAGCCCACATGTGGGCCAGCGGCGTGAACTGGGTGACCCCGGCCGCGCCGTGGACCTGGATCGCCCGGTCCAGGACCTCGAGCGCCATGTTGGGAACCGCGACCTTGATGCCGGAGATCTCCTGCGCCGCCGCCTTGTTGCCGACGGTGTCCATCAGGTGGGCGACGTGGAGGACGTACTGCCGGGCCTGATCGATCTCGATCCTCGACCGGGCGATCTGATCCTGCACGACACCGTGCTGGGCCAGGAGCCGGCCGAACGTCTCCCGCTCCACGGAGCGCTTCACCATCAGCTCCAGCGCGCGCTCGGCGACGCCGATGGTCCGCATGCAGTGGTGGATCCGGCCCGGGCCGAGCCTGGCCTGGCTGATGGCGAAGCCCTCGCCCTCGCCGCCGAGGATGTGGTCCTCGGGGACGCGCACGTCCTCGTAGATGACCTCCGGATGACCGCCACGGTCGTGGTACCCGAAGACCAACGGGTCACGGCCGATGCTGATGCCGGGGGTGTCCTTCGGGACCACGATCATCGACTGCTGCCGGTGCCGGGGACCGTCCGGGTCGTTCTTGCCCATGACGATCAGCACCTCGCACTCCGGTCGCAGTGCGTTGGAGGAGAACCACTTCTTCCCGTTGAGGACGTAGTGGTCCCCGTCCCTGTCGATTCGCAGCTCGATGTTGGCGGCATCGGAGCTGGCGACGTCTGGCTCGGTCATCGAGAACGCCGACCGGATCTCGCCCTGGAGCAACGGGGCCAGCCACCGCTCCTTGACCGCATCGGAGGCGTAGAGGTTGAGGATCTCCATGTTGCCGGTGTCGGGAGCCGAGCAGTTGAGGGCCTCCGAGGCGAAGGTGACCTTGCCGAGCTGCTCGGAGATCGGGGAGTAGTCGAGGTTGGACAGCTTCGTGCCGGGAGCCTGGGGATCGAGGTGGGGGATGAACAGGTTCCACAGACCCCGCTCCCGCGCTGCCGCCTTGAGCTTCTCCATCATCGGCGGGGTGGCATGGACGTTGTCGAGGGCGGCGTACTCGGCGTAGTACTCCTCTTCGTTCGGGTAGATGAAGTCGTCCATGAACGACTCGACCTGGGCTTGGAGCTCCAGGCCTTTCTCGGTGAACTGGTAGGACATGGATCACTCCCGGGCGTCGGTTCCCCTCCTGGGGGCGGGCATGAGGTATTGGTAGCACGTCCAGGAAGGCGCGGGCGAAGCGGGTCCGACGATCGGGCATCTCGGACCCGGCGGCGCGGGACTACGGTGACGGCATGGACCACGATGACGAGAAGCAGCTCGCTCGCCAGGAGCAGATCTGGGCCGGCCTGTACGGTCCGCCGGGTGCAGCCGACCTGGTGGCCAAGGCAAGAGAGCTCCGGCGGTCGGAGCCGGACCTCGACATCCGCCAGGTCCTCCTGGCCGTCGAGCCGGACGACGACGATGACGACGTCGACGAAGCGGGCACGATGCGGCCAGGGGTGGGCTGACCGGACCCTGGACCGCGGCCGGGCCCGAGCGGCGCCAGGCTCACCCCAGCTCGGCGATGACGGCTTCGGGGGCCTGGACGAGCTCGATGAGCACGCCCTGCCCGCCGTGGGGGAACTCGTCGTTGCCCTTGGGATGGATGAAGCAGATGTCGTGGCCGGCCGCGCCGGGCCGGATCCCGCCCGGGGTGAACCGGACCCCGTTGGCCGTCAGCCACTCGACGGCACCGGGGAGATCGTCGACCCACAACCCGATGTGGTTGAGCGGGGGCTGGTCGACCCTCGGTCGACGGTCCGGGTCGAAGGGTTGCATCAGGTCGATCTCCACCGTGGCCGCCCCTGCACCCACCTCGAGGATGTCCTCGATCACGTTCTCGGACTCGCTCGTCGAGTCCCCGACCTTGCCGATGCCGAGCAGGTCGCCCCAGAAGTGGCGCAACGGAGCGAGGTCCGGTCCGCCGACGGCGATCTGCTGCACGCCGAGGACTCGGAACGGGCGGTTGGTCGCAGTGTTCATCCGATGCTCCCGGTTGGTCGCAGTGTTCATCCGATGCTCCCGGTTGGTCGCACTGGTCATCTGTTGCTCTCTCCCATGTGGATCCTGCCTCCTACGGTGACCCGATGCCGTAGACCCGGGCCGCGGTGCCGTAGAACAACTGGTCCTGCTCCTCGGCGGTGAACGACGCCGCCATCTTCTTGAACCCGTTCCACATCGTCCGGTAGGAGAGCGAGAAGCGGTCGACGGGGAAGTTGCTCTCGAACATACATCGCTCGGGTCCGAAGCAGTCGATGGTGTGCAGGTAGTACCGGGCCTGGTGCTCGACCAGCTCGTCGGACGTCGCTGGGGTCGCCCGCCGGTCCCAGCCGAAGCCGTTGTCCGGCATGGCCAACCCACCGATCTTGGCAACGACGTTGCGGTTCTCCGCCACCCTGGCCACGCTCTCGCTCCACTGCTCGAAAACCTGCTCACGGCAGTCGGCGAACCGGCCGACACCGATCGGCGTCCCGAAGTGGTCGAGCACCATCGTCGTCGCCGGTACGGCAGCGGCCAGATCGGCGAACTCGTCGTTCTGGTGATGGTAGTGCCAGCTGTCGAAGACGAGCCCCCGCTCACCCAGCCGGGCGACACCGGCCCGGAAGTCCGGATCGACCGACAGCCCCTCCGGGGCTCGCCCGGGGATGCGCATCGCCTCGGGCTCTGGCGCTCGAGCAAGGGAGTGGCGGATGCCCCTGAACAGCCCTCGGCCGGCCTCGACGTGGGCGTCGAGCACCTCGTCGAGCCTCGACCCGAGCCGGAGGTCGGCCCGCCCGACGATCCCGGCGATCGTGGCGCGACCCGCTCGTTGTGCGCTCGCCACCGCCTGCCCGGCCACGAACTCGGTCTCGCCGACCGGCCGCAGGTGCTCGGGACCGTCGGTGCGATAGGCAGCGCCGCACTCGACGAACACCGTGGCCTCGACCCGGTGGCCGCCGCCGGTGTCACCGTGGAGCTCGTCGAGGCCGTACGGAAGCGCACCCCCGACCGGCCACAGATGATGGTGGGGGTCGATGATCCGACGATCGGGATCGACCACCGCCTCCACGACCTGATCGAGCCATGCTTGGCTGCCTGGTTCCATACGACATCATCACCGCCCCGACCCAGCCGGGCAAGCAGATCGGTGGCCGCACCGCTCAGTCCTTCGACCGGCGGAAGATGCCGACCGTGATCGTGGTCCGCGCCGCGAATCCCAGTTTCCGATAGAGCTCATGGGCTGCGTCGTTGCGCTCCCGGACATGCAGCAGGGCGCGATCGCCGCGATCGGTGATCGCCTTCGCGGCCGCCAGGGTCAGCGCCGCACCGAGGCCCTGCCGTTGCGCGGTGGGGTGGACGCAGACCGCCGACACCTCCCCCCAGCCGCCGATCCGCATCCGCTCCCCGGCCATGGCCACCAGCGCCCCGTTGCGCCGCAGCCCGAAGTACCGGCCGGTCCGATGGGTCTCGATGCTGAACGGCCCGGGCTCGGTGAGCACGGCCAGGGCCAGCATCTCCTCGGCGTCCGCCGGACCGAGCTCGACGAGGTCGAGATCCGGTGGTGGCGGTGGGAGCGACTCGGCCACGTACTGGATGACCTCCTCACGGAACAGCTCGGCCCACTCGGGAGGGCTCGGCCCGAGGTCGCGGCGGAACAGCGCCGCCACACCACGCTGGCCGGCGAGATCGGCCAGCGCCGCCCATGCCTGCCCGTCGGTGTCCTCGACGGCGCAGATCGGCGACACCCCGCGCCGGTAGCGAACGGCCCGCCGGTCGTCGGACCAGGTGGCCAGGTCGGCCTGGGGCCCGCTCAGGGCGTGCCAGGCCATGTTGTCGAGTCGCTCGTCGGAGGGATCGGCGGTCACCGGATCAGCGGTTCGGCGGGCCGAGCACGACGAGGCCGTCCCGCACCGCAGCCCGGCCCTCGGCGTTGACCACCTCGAAGGGGACGGTGCGACGGCCGTCCCCGGTGTCGTTGGCCGGCCAGAGCCGGATCGTGATCGTGGACGGCAACCGCACCATCGCCGCGAACCGGCAGGACACCCGCCTGACCAGCTCCGGTCGCTCGCCCGCCCGGTGGCGGACCACCATCGACACCCCGTGGGCCAGGTTGGCGGTGCCGTGGAGAATGATGTCGGGAAGGCCGGCGGCCAGCGCCACGGCCCGGTCGGTGTGGATCGGATTCCAGATCCGGGCGCACTCGGTGTAGACGTGGGCCGCCCCACGGTCGAGGTCGACCGTGAGCTCCTCGGGTGGGCCGAGGCGCTCAGTGCCCTCGACGGCCGGCACGGGAGCGGGATCCGGCCGATCCGGGCCGTCGGTGTGGACGCCGAGGTAGATCCCGTTCTGGCTGGTCGTGGCCACCGGGTGCCCGGCTGCGTCGACGGTCTCCAGCCGGGTGGTCGACATGGCTCCCGGCTCGATGTCCACGACCCCCGCCGTCTCGAGCCCGGTCCGCAGCACGTCGCCGGGTCGTATCAGCCGGTGGATCACCACGTCGTGGGTGGCGTGGACGCTGGTCCTGACGTCCTCCGGCGCCACGCCGGCCTGCTCGGAGCGCTCACGGGCCTCGACGATGACGGGCCATTCCGGGCAGACGGCGAACAGCGGGTGGGCCACGACACCGTCCGGTCGGGTGGTGTCGAGGTACTGGGGGAGATCGTCGCCGAGGGACGCGGCGTAGGCCATCGTCCATCGCTCGTCGACGTGGTGGGCCATCGGCTCGACGGTCGTTCCGGCCAGGCTCGTGGGGATCGCCATGTCAACCACTGCGCTTTCGCTCTGTTGCTCCCGGCTCTCACGCCAGGGCCTCGACGGCGGTCCCTCGATCCGCCGAATCGTGCACACCGTAGCTCCGATCGACACCCTGTCGCCCCCTCAGGCCGAGACTGGCGTGGCCCAGAGGCCCCCTCTACGATCGCCGGGATGGTCAGAACCCTGCTCGCGCCGCCGCTGTCGTCGTCGGTCGACGCAGGCAGTCCCCAGTTCGTCGAGAATCGGGACGACATGCTCGAACAGCTCGCCGAGATCGACGCGCTCCTCGATCACGCCGAGGCGGGCGGCGGGCCGGAGCGGATGGACCGGCTCCGGCAGCGGGGCAAGATGCCGATCCGGGAGCGGATCGCCAACACGATCGACCCCGACAGCCCGTTCCTCGAGATCAGCCCGCTGGCCGGCTACGACTCCGACTACACGATCGGCGGGGGCATGGTCATCGGCATCGGGGTGATCGCCGGTGTGGAGTGCGTCATCCTCGGCAACGACCCGTCGGTCCTGGGCGGCGCCCTCACCCCCTATGCGGCCAAGAAGTGGCAGCGGGCGCTCGAGATGTCGCGGGACAACCGCATGCCGTATGTCAGCTTCGTCGAATCGGCCGGAGCCGACCTCCGGGTCGAGACCGACGGTGGCGGGCGGCGGGCCGAGACCACCCACTTCGCGGAGTCGGGGCGGTTCTTCTACGAGATGATCGAGCTGTCGAAGATGCGGATCCCCACCGTCTGCGTGGTGTTCGGCTCGTCGACCGCCGGCGGTGCCTACCAGCCCGGCATGTCCGACTACACGATCATGGTCAAGGAGCAGTCGAAGATGTTCCTGGCCGGTCCGCCGCTGGTCAAGATGGCCACCGGCGAGGAGAGCGACGACGAGACCCTCGGCGGCGCCCAGCTCCACGCCGAGGTGTCGGGCTCCGGCGACTATTTCGCCGAGGACGAGATGGATGCGATCCGGCTCTGCCGGGAGGTGGTGTCCCACCTGAACTGGCGGAAGCCGGCACCCCAGCCCCGGTTCGACATCGAGGAACCGGTGCTCGATCCCGAGGAGCTGCTCGGCCTGGTGAGCCGTGACCTGCGGCAACCGGTCGACATCCGGGACGTGGTCGGCCGGGTGGTCGACGGCTCCCGGTTCGAGGAGTTCAAGCCCCGCTGGGGACCGTCGATCGTGTGCGGCTTCGCATCGATCCACGGCTACCCGGTCGGGATCCTCGGCAACAACGGCGTGCTGTATCCCGACTCGAGCCAGAAGGCCGCCCACTTCATCCAGCTGGCCAACCAGATCGACGTGCCGCTGTGGTTCATCCAGAACATCACCGGGTTCATGGTGGGCCGGGACTTCGAAGCCGACGGCATCATCAAGAAGGGCTCCCAGATGATCAACGCCGTCTCCAACTCCGAGGTCCCCCACCTGACGGTGACGATCGGGTCGTCGTACGGGGCGGGCACCTACGGCATGTCTGGTCGGGCGTTCAACAACCGCTTCACGTTCCTGTGGCCGACGGCCAAGATCGCGGTGATGGGCCCGAAGCAGATCGCCGGAGTGATGTCCCAGGTCCGCCGGGGCCAGGCGGCCCGCAAGGGCGAAGCGTTCGACGAGGAGGAGGACGCCAGGATCGTGGCCGCGGTCGAAGCGACCCAGGAGGCGGGATCGCTGGCCCTGCGGGCCACCGGCGCCATCTCCGATGACGGCATCATCGACCCACGGGATACCCGCAACGTGCTCGGGATGTGCCTGTCGTACGTTGGCAACCGAGCTATCGAGGGAGCGGTCGGCTACGGGGTGTTCCGACTGTGAAGCGACGGTTCACCACCCTGCTGGTGGCCAATCGGGGTGAGATCGCAAGGCGGGTGTTCCGGACGGCGCGGTCGATGGGACTGCGGACGGTCGCCGTCTTCGTCGACGCCGACGCCGATGCGCTGTTCGTGGCCGACGCCGACGAGGCGATCCGGGTCGGCAGCTATCTCGACGCCGATGCCATCGTGGCGGCGGCGCTGGCCGCCGGGGCGGAGGCGGTCCATCCCGGCTACGGCTTCCTGGCCGAGAACGCAGCATTCGCCACCGCCGTCGACGGGGCGGGTCTCGGCTGGGTCGGACCGTCCGCCGCGGCCATAGCCGCCATGGGCGACAAGATCCAGGCCAAGCAGCTCGCGGCGGCAGCGGATGTGCCGGTCCTGCCGTCGACCGACGACCCGGACCGGTTCGCCTCCATCGGCTTCCCGTTGCTGATCAAGGCGGCGGCCGGCGGGGGCGGCAAGGGCATGCGGGTGGTCGGCGAGCCGGCCGGGCTCGACGACGCCGTCGCCGCAGCGCAGCGTGAGGCGGCCTCGGGGTTCGGCGACGACCGGGTCTTCGCAGAGCGCTACGTCGACCGGGCCCGCCACATCGAGATCCAGATCCTGGGCGACGAGCACGGCAACCTGGTCCACCTCGGCGAGCGGGAGTGCAGCATCCAGCGCCGGCACCAGAAGATCATCGAGGAATCGCCGTCCCCGTTCGTCACCGAGGCCATGCGGCTCGACATGGGCGACGCCGCCCTCCGCCTCGGAGCGGCGCTGCACTACCGCTCGGCTGGCACCGTCGAGTTCCTGGTCGACGACCGGTCTGGCGAGTTCTTCTTCCTCGAGGTCAACACCAGGCTCCAGGTCGAGCACCCGGTGACCGAAGAGGTGACGGGCCGGGACCTCGTCCGGGACCAGTTGCGTATCGCCATGGGTGACGAGCTCGGCTTCACCCAGTCCGACGTCGGCTTCGACGGTCACGCCATCGAGGCCAGGCTCTATGCCGAGGACCCCGGCAACGACTTCCTGCCGGTGACCGGGACGCTCGACGCCTTCGAGCCATCACCGGAGCCGGCCCTGCGGTGGGACGCCGGCGTAGCCCGTGGATCGGTGATCGGGGTCGACTTCGACCCGATGATCGCCAAGGTCATCGCATCCGGCCCCACCCGCTCGGACGCAACGAGCCGGCTGGCGCTGGGACTGGAGCACCTCCACATCGGGGGGCTGACCACGAACCGCGACTTCCTGGTCGCCGTGCTGCGCAGCGACGAGTTCGAGGAGGGGGACACCACAACGGACTTCATCGCCCGGGTCGGCCCGCCGCCGACGAGGGCGCTGGCCGATGACGAGCTGTGGCGGCTGGCGGTTGCCGCCGCCCTCTGGCTCCAGGCCGAGAGCCGATCGACGGCCACGACGCTGACGTCGCTGCCGAGCGGCTTCGTCGTCGGGCGGATCCCTCCGGAGCGGGTGGAGCTGGCCACCGGCGATCGCACCATCACGGTCCACTACCGGCGAGCCAGGGACGGATCGTTCGCCATCGGAGCCGACGGCACAGAGGGCCGGGCCGTGCTCCATCGATGGTCGACCGACGACATCGACGTCGAGATCGACGGCCGGCGGCGCACGCTGCGGGCCACCCGCACCGGGCCGAGGCTCCAGCTCACCGGCGCCGGCGGCGGCGCTCGTTTCGACATCGTGCCCCGGTTCTCGGTGCCGCAGCCCGACCTCCCCGGTGGTGCCGTGGCGGCCCCGATGCCCGGCAAGGTCCTGGAGGTCAGGGTCGGGGTGGGCGACCGGGTCGAGGCAGGGCAGGTCGTCGCCGTACTGGAGGCCATGAAGATGGAGAACCACCTGGCCGCGACCGAGGACGGCGTGGTCGCCGAGGTCCGGGTGGCGGCAGGGGACCAGGTCGAGAAGGACGTCCTGTTGCTGGTGATCGACGGGAGCGGGCCGACCGATGCTGATTCGACGGCTGCGACCGATCGAGGGCAGACCGTCTGACCGGGGGTCGACGGCCGGGGAGCAGCGATGGCCAAGAACATCATGGACGATCTGCCGGGGATCGACGACCTGGAACGGCGCGCCGCCCGCCGCATCCCCCACTTCGCGTGGGAGTACCTGGCGAGCGGGACCGGCGACGACCGTGCGGTCCAGCACAACATCGATCGCCTGGCCGAGGTCCGGCTGCTGCCCCAGTTGCTGAAGGGCCTACTGGAACCGCAGATCGAGACCGAGCTGTTCGGTATCACGTACGCCGCCCCCATAGGGATCGCCCCGGTCGGGCTGACCGGGCTGATCTGGCCAGGAGCCGATGCCGCCCTGGCCAAGACCGCAGCGGCGAAGCGGATCCCGTACACGATGAGCACCGTCGCCACCGAACGACCCGAGGTGGCCGGGGCCAACGCCGACGGCATGGGCTGGTTCCAGCTGTACCCACCGAGGGACGAGTCGCTGCGAGCCGACCTGCTGGAACGCGTCGCCCAGTCCGGCTTCACGACGCTCGTGGTCACCGCCGACGTGCCGGCCCCCAGCCGCCGGGAGCGGCAGCGCAAAGCCAGGGTCAGGGTCCCGCCGGTGATCGGACCGAAACTGATCGCCCAGTCGGTCATCCGACCGGCGTGGAGCATCGGGGTGCTCCGCAACGGTCTGCCCCGCTTCAAGGCGCTGGAGCAGTACATCGACCACGCGACCATGCGGGCCACCGCCGGGTTCGTGGGGGCCAATCTCGGCGGCACGCTGTCGTTCGACTACCTGGCGGCGGTACGCCGGCTCTGGGAAGGGCCGCTGGTGGTCAAGGGCATCATGGACCCGGGCGACGCCGAGCGCTGTGTCGAGACCGGCGCCGACGCCGTCCAGGTATCCAATCACGGAGGCCGACAGCTCGACGCCGTTCCGGCAGCGATCGATGCGCTGCCGCCGATCGTGGACCGGATCGGCGGCTCGGTACCCGTGCTGTTCGACAGCGGTGTCAGGTCCGGCCTCGACGTGGCGAGGGCCATCGCGCTCGGGGCCGACTTCGTCTTCTGCGGCCGGGCCTTCATGTTCGGCCTCGGCGCCCTCGGTGAGGCCGGACCGGGCCACGCATACGAGATACTCCGAGAGGGCCTCGTGAACACGATGGCCCAGATCGGCTGCAGGCGTCTCGACGAGCTGGCCGACCGGCTGGCCACGTGACGCGACCGACCGCCGAGGTCGAGCTGCTAAGGTCCGACCAGCGATGAGCAGCACCAACACGCAGGAGCACATCCTGGACGCCGTCATGTCGGTCATCATGCGCGAGGGCGTCGGTGGCGCCAGCATGCGAACGGTGGCCGAGGAGGCCGACGTCTCGGTCGGCCTGCTCAGCTACCACTTCGACGACAAGGACTCCCTCATCACGGCGGCCTACGAGCGTGCAACGCAGCGTCTCCTGGAGGCCGCAGTGGCCGCGGTGGCACCGATCGAGGATCCCGAGGCGCGGGTCGAGGCCTGGGTACGCGGCCCCTTCAGCGAGGAGTTCCTGGCCGCCGACTACCTCGCCCTCCGGATCTCGCTGTGGGCGGTGGCCCGCATCAACCCGGACATCGGCGATGTCGAGCGCCGACTCTACGTGCACTACACGGACCGGCTGACCGAATTGGTGGCCGCAGCCCGGCCCGAGCTCGACCGGGCCGAGATCGACCGACGGGTCACCGACGTGACGATGATCCAGAACGGGCTGTGGCTCAACTACGCCCGCCTCGAGAACCGCGACGACCTCGAGCGGGGCCTCGAGCGGTGCGAGGCGATCGCCCTCGGGTCATGAGCCCCGACGACCGGGACCGAGCCACCGATCCCCGGCTACCTCGCCCGGGGGAGGCCGGCTGGAGCTCGACCGGCTGGCCGGACTCGGCCGGACGGCTCCGCCCCGATCGGGCCGCTCCTCCCACCCCACCGGGCTGGCCGGACGACAACCGCCGGCCCGGTGAGGACGATACGACCACCCGATTCGAGCTGCCCCTGAGCGACCTCGATCCGACCGCGACCGGGCCGCCCCCGCTGCCGCCCCCAGCTCCCGGTCCGGTGCCACCGACCGGTGGCGGCGGGGCGGAGCCGCGGTCGGCCGATGACAGCTCGCTGCGGGACCGGCTCGCGTCGATTGCCGAGCGGGTCACGGGAGCGGCCAGGGTCGAGCGCCTCGACGACAGCTTCAGCCTCCGCCACCTGTTCGGCAACAGCCTCAGCAGGCGCTCCCAGACCGACATCGAGCGTGAGCTGATGGTCGGCACCTCCTCGACGACGCCACCGCTGGCATCGGTCAGGGCGGAGTGGCCACAGCCGTGGCTGTTCGCCAGGACACTGCTGGCCACCAGCGCCGTCTTCGGCCTGTTCCTCGTCGGCTGGACCGTCTTCGGCGCCATCACGCTGCTGCCTGGCCTGATCATCGTCGGGTCGTTCGCCATGCCGACGGCGGTGCTGATCTTCTTCTTCGAGATCAACGTGGCGCGCAACGTCTCGATCGTCGACGTGCTCCGGATGGTCTTCCTCGGCGGGGCGGCGTCGTTGGTGTTCTCCCTCATCGGTTTCAGCCTCGTCGATGCGCCGTGGCTCGGGGCGACGGTGGCCGGGATCGTCGAGGAGCCGGCCAAGCTGCTGGCCGTGGTGCTGGTGGCGAGACAACCCCGGCATCGCTTCATCCTGAACGGCGCCCTGTTCGGGGCGGCCATCGGAGCCGGGTTCGCTGCGTTCGAGTCGGCGGGGTACGCCATGGTGGCCGCCCTGTTTGCGCTCGACAACACCGAGGTGATCGACAGCATCATCCTCCGGGGGGTGCTCTCACCGCTCGGCCACGTGGCGTGGACCGCCATGGCCGCCGCCGCGCTGTGGCGGGTCAGGGACGGGGCCCCGCTGCGGCTCGAGCACGTCCGGGATCCCCGCTTCTGGCGCATCATGGTGCTGGCGGTGGTCCTCCACACGGCGTGGAACAGCCCCATCCCCGACGTGTTGTACCTCAAGCACCTCCTGCTGGGTGGGCTGGCCTGGCTGGTCTGCCTGGCCCTGCTCCAGGAGGGCATCGGTCAGATCCGGCGGGCGCAGGAGCCATCGGGGGCCCGACCCGACGGCCACTAGCGTCCCGGGTCTTTCGTCGGGAAGCGTTTGCCCTGCTGAGCTGCCAGACCTCTCGGCGACCCAGCAACCGTGAAGGGCCAGGCCGTGGGCTCGCTATGCAAGATCGAGGCTAGCGTCCCGGGCCACCGTCGGCTGCCAGAAGCTCGGCCGCCCGGTGCCGGAGCTCGACCTTGCGGATCTTGACACCGTTCGGCCCGTCGGTCACCGGGAACTCGTCGACGATCTCGATCCGCTCGGGACGCTTGTAGTTGGCCAGCCCGGACCGGCAGTGAGCCAACAGCGATGACTCGTCGACTGCGGCGCCCTCGGTCGGGCGGACGAACGCCACTGCGACATCGCCGACGCCGGCCCGTCGGACGCCGACCACCTGGGCCAGGTCGACCCGCTCGTCTCGCTCGAGGTGGCGCTCGATCTCGGCCGGGTCGCAGAGGAAGCCGCGGAGCCGGAGCGAGTCGCCGAGCCGGGACAGGTAGACGAAACCCTCGTGGCCTCTGTGGTCCTGCCCGATCGTGGTGCCGAGATCGCCGGACCGGTACCAGCCGTCGATGGTGAAGGCCGCTGCGGTTGCCTCGTCGTTGGCGAGGTACCGGGTGATGAGGTTCGGGCCCCTGAACTGCAGCTCACCCGCTTGCCCGTGTGGCAACGCTTCGCCGGTCTCCGGGTCGCAGCACCGCACCGCCATGTCCCGACCGACCAGGTGGCCGCCGTTGCGGCTACGCTCCTCCAGCGACGCATCCGGAGGCCAGCACGACATCAGGGCGAAGCCCTCGGACGAGCCATAGAGTCCGGTCAGCCGGGTCCGGCCCCGGCTGGCGCGCTCGGCCGCCGCCACCGCCTGGGGGCCGGCATTGGTGAAGTCGGCGAAGCCACCGGAGGTCCAGGTGGTGTCCGGATCGAACCGCTCGCTGGCCACGAGGTCGATTATCATGTCGTCGCTGCAGCTGCAGAAGGTCACCCCGTGCCGACCGATGGCCTCGGCTGCGGTGTCGGGGTCCCAGGTCTCGTGGGCCACGACGGTGCCCCCGGCCAGCAGGGTCGGCATGGCAGCGGTCCACCCGAAGGCGCCGCAGAACGGGAGCGGGACCAGGGTCACCGTCCGCCGGGCGAGCCCGAAGCCGTCGATCACGGCGCGGAGGTGGGCCAGTGCCTGTCGCTGGTCGTGCATGGCGACCTTGGGGAAGCCGGTGGTGCCGGAGGTGGTGAAACCGATCAGCGGGTGGTCCGGGCCCCCGGTTACCGGCCCCGGCTCGGCGGCCAGCAGCTCCCGCCACCCGACCGCGCCGGCCGGCGGGGGAGCGGCCCCGTCGACGATGACCTGCACGGATCGATCGAGGTCGCCCATCAGGGCCGGGCCGTCGATGCCGAGGAAGTCGCTCGCCACGAGCACGACGTCGACGTCGGCCACCGCCAGGAGGTGGTTGAGCTCGGCCTGGCGGAACCGGGTGTTGAGACCGAGGATCCCGATGCCGGCTCGGGCCGCAGCCAGCGCCACCACGGGCCAGCTCGACCGGTTGGGTAGGAAGACACCGAGGTGCCGGCCCGGCGCAAGTCCGAGCTCGGTGAGGCCGGCGGCAGCCGAGGCCGCCTGCTCGACCAGCTCCGCATGGGTCAGCCTGGTGCCCTGCTGGTCGATGACGGCAGTGCTGTCCGGGCTCCTGCCGGCCGCCCGGTCGAAGCTGGTACACAGCGGGTGAGGATCGGTCACCGCATCAGGATCGCAGCTCGGAGCCGCAGCCGTCGAGGTCCACCGCTGCCGCCTTGGTCGCACCGGGGCGGCGGCGGTAACGTCGTTCGCACTGCGCCGGACCGGCCCGACCCAGGCATCGAAAGGCAGCCCCAATGACCGACCTCGCCGATCGCCCCGCTCCCCGCGACAGCGCCACCGATCCCACGATGGTCTGGCACAAGACGGCCTGTGTGCTGTGCAGCAACAACTGCGGTGTCGAGGTCCGCCTCGACGACCGGACGATCACGAGGGTCAGGGGCAACAAGGCCCACGTGTCGTCCAAGGGCTACACCTGCGAGAAGGCTCTGCGCATCGACCACTACCAGAACGCCAGGAGCCGGCTGGCGGCGTCGATGAAGCGTCTCGACGACGGGAGCTACGTCGCGGTCGACTGGGAGACCGCGATCGCCGAGGTGGCGGCCGGCCTCCGGCGGGTGGCCGGCGAGCACGGTCCGGACAAGATCATGTACTACGGCGGCGGCGGCCAGGGCAACCACCTCTGCGGGGCCTACGGCGCCGCCACCCGCAAGGCGATCGGGATCACCCGGCGATCGAACGCGCTGGCCCAGGAGAAGACGGGTGAGGCCTGGGTCGAGGGTCGACTGTTCGGGACCCACACCCATGGCGAGTTCCACGAGGCCGAGGTGGCGGTGTTCCTCGGCAAGAACCCCTGGCACTCCCACGGGTTCGACGAGAGCCGGCGGGTCCTGAAGGAGATCGCAGCCGATCCCGGCCGGTCGATGGTGGTCATCGATCCCCGGAGAACCGAGACCGCCGACCTCGCCGACTTCTGGCTGCCGGTCAGGCCGGGCACCGACGCCTTCCTGCTGGCGGCCATCGGCGGTGTCCTCGTCGAGGAGGACCTGGTGGCCACGGACTGGCTCGCCGCCAATGCGGTCGGGGTCGACGAGACGCTCGCCGCCTTCACCGCGGTGCCGATCGCAGACCACGCCGTGCGATGCGGCATCGACGAGGTGACGATCCGAGCGGTGGCGAGGAGGCTGGCCGCAGCGGAGAGCGTCTCGGTCTACGAGGACCTCGGCGTGGAGATGGCCCCCCACTCCACACTGGTGTCCTACCTGCAGCGGGCCGTCTGGGTGCTCCTCGGCAGCTTCGCCAAGCCGGGGGCGATGACCGCCCACACCACCATGGCCCCGCTGTTCAGCTACGGGGCGACCGGCTCGGAGCCGACGGACCCGGTCACCGGCGGCTACATCATCTCGGGCCTGACCCCCTGCAACGAGATCGCAGACGGCATCCTCGGCGACAACCCCGAGCGGACCAGGGCGCTGTTCATCGAGAGCGCCAACCCGGTCCACTCCCTGGCCGAGTCCGAGAAGTTCCGCCGGGCCATCCGGGCACTCGACTTCTCGGTGGTCATCGACGTCGCCATGACCGAGACGGCGATGGAGGCCGACTACGTGCTCCCGGCCGCCTCGCAGTACGAGAAGGTCGAGACGACCTTCTTCAACATGAGCTTCCCGGAGAACCGGTTCTGCATCAGGCCCCCGATCCTGGAGCCGCTGGAGGGCACGCTTCCGGAGCCGGAGATCCACAGCCGGCTGGTGCAGGCTCTCGGGGTGGTCGGCGAGGACGATCTCGCCCCCATACGGGCAGCCGCAGAGCATGGCCTGGAAGCCTTCGGCCGGGCGTTCATGGAGGCGGCGACGGCCAACCCGGCCCTGGCCTCCGCCGGTGCGGTCGTGGCCTACGAGACACTGGGTCGCACGCTCCCCGTCGGCATGGAGGGGGCGGCGGCACTGTGGTTCAGCGCTCAGCAGGTGGCCATGCGATATCCCGACCAGGTCAGGGCGGCCGGCCACGACGGCGTCGGTCCGGCGCTCGGCAACAGCCTCTTCGAGGCGATGATCGCCAACCCCGACGGTGTCGCCTTCACCCGCCACGAGCCGGACGAGGCCTGGGAACTGCTGCGAACCCCCGATCAGAAGATCAACCTGGCCATACCCGAGCTGCTG
>JAHELU010000277.1 GCA_024644005.1 Acidimicrobiales bacterium
ACGACAAGCTGCGATCGGAGGGCTGGACACCCTCGTTCTCGAACGAGGAGGCGTACGTCGCCGGCACCCCGCCCCCGCTGCTGGCGTTCATCAAGCCGCAGCGGCGTCAGGAGCTGGCGCTCGGGCTGGCGGGGGCGGCGGGGGCGGCGGCGCTCGGCGCGGCGGTCTGGGCGCTGAGGCGGACCATGCGGTGAGGTCGACGGAGCCGAGCTGTCGGCCGGGACCACATCGGTGGGACCGGGCTCGGTCCGGCGTGGCACTAGCCCGGATCCTCGTGGGGAAGCGTTTGCCCTGCTGAGTGGCCTGACCTCTCGGCGACCCAGCAACCGTGAAGGACCAGGTCGTGGGGTCGCTCTGCAAGATCGAGGCTAGGGGTCGCTCGGTGGTTCCTCCGGGGCGGCGCCGATCGGCACCTCGACGCTCAGCGCGTCGTTGCCCCGGACCAAGATCAGTTCCACGGTGGTGCCGAGTCCGGCCTGGCGGACCAGGTGGTCGAGATGGTCGACACCCCGCAGCACGTCGCCGTCGATCGCCAGGACCAGGTCGCCGACCTCCAGCTCGGTGGCCGGGCCGTCCGGGTCGACCGCGTCGACCCGCACCCGGCCACCGGACTCGATCACGTCGGCCCCCAGCCAGGCCCGGCTGCCGACACCCCACTTGACCAGCGAGTCGACGACGTCGAGCGCCCGGTCGATCGGCAGTGCCGCCACGCTCGGGGCGTTGCTGCCGAGCACGAGCCCGATCAGCCTGCCCCGTATGTCACGCAAGGGCGAGCCGGCGACGCCGTCGGCCTGGGGGATACCCGTTCGTATCGGATCGTAGATCCAGCGGTCGGCGAGCGTCTCGAGCGGCTGTGCCATCGAGTAGACCCGACCGGCCCACCGCTCGGCGGCCGGTGGCAACGTGACCGGCTGGTCGTCGTTCCGATCCCGTCGTCGTTGGTCCTGGCCGTACCGCCATCCGGGGGCCCGCTCATCGTCTTCGTCGCTCCGGCTCTCGTCCTTGCCCGGAGGATCGTCCCGTTCGGTCGGCCCCTCGTCGATCCCGTTCGCAGCGCCGTCTCCCGTCGGGTCGCCGACCGTCAGATCGTAGTAGCCGACGATCGTGTCGGTACCGGAACCGATGGGTTCCTCGCCGATGTCGATGCTCGGAATGCCAAGGGCATCGAGCGGCTCCTCGGTGCTGAGCAGGGCGACATCGGTGAGGAGGTCGTACGGACCGACGGTGGCGGTGAACCAACGGCCGTTCACCTCGAGCGCAACGGTCTGGAGGCCGGCCACGGCACTGGCGCTGGTGATCAGGTGTTCGTCGGCGACCACCAGCGAGGCCAATTGCTCGCCCTTGCGGTCCGAGACCCGGTAGACGCCGGGCCCGACCGGCGGTTCCTGGGAGGCCGGTCCGGAGGTGGTGCTGGACGGCTCTTCGGCCTGCGGTGCAGGATCGCTCGTGTCGCCGACGGACGGCTCGTCGGTGTCGTCTGCCCCGTCGGAGTGGTCCGGGTTCGATCCCGGAGCGGTCTCGTCGGCGCCGTCGCCGCTGTCACCGGTGTCACCATCGGTGGCCGCCGACGATTGCCCGGCGGCGTCGGGGACGGTGGATCCGAACGTGAACCGGGCGGCGCGATCCGGCTCCAGAACGGCCCGATCGGCCGGTGAGCCGCCACCGGCCACCAGCTCGGAATCGGTGGACGACCCGCTGAGGTAGAGACCGACGACGCCGATCGCCGCCACCGCGATGCACCCGCCGAAGACGGAGATCGGCCACAGGATCGACGTGCCGGCCGCGGTCGACGCCCGATAGTCGATGGGTGCTGCCGGTTCGTGGTGCCCCGACATGGGTGCGTTGCGGCCGCCGAGCTCGGAGGGGTGTCGCCAGTGGCGGGCCGACGGATCGGGTACCGGACCCGTGATCGGGTCGTCGTCCCCCTCATCGTCTTGCCACACGCCGCAAGATTACAGGGACTTCGTCTGTTGGTGTTCGCGGCCTGGGTTCACAGGACCTTTTCCCCATCGTCGGGTCGCCGGCCCTACGATGGGGCCGTGGCAGCAGCACCCCCCGCCTCGGATGCGGCGCTCGAACCCCCGGCCGACGGCGCAACCTGGACCGGGTTGTCCGCCCGGCCCCTGCCGGTCGTCGATGCTTCCCAGTGGGTCGTGGACCCGTCGTGCGGCGGTGTCGTCGTGTTCACCGGGACCGCCAGAGACCACTCGGTCGGTCGCGACGGCGTGACCCGGCTGGAGTACGAGGCCTACGAGGAGCAGGTCGTCCCCCGGCTCGATGCGATCGCAGCGGCGGCCCGCGCACGCTGGCCCGACATCGGCAAGATCGTCCTGCTCCACCGCGTCGGCGAGGTCCCGCTGACCGAGGCCGCCGTCGTGGTCGCCGTGTCCGCTCCCCACCGCGACGCCGCGTTCGAGGCGGCCCGGTTCGGTATCGACACCCTCAAGGCCACGGTCCCGATCTGGAAGCGGGAGGACTGGTCGGAGGGCACGAGCTGGGGTCGAGAGGCCCAACACATCGTGCCGGTCGAGCCCGTGTCGGCGGACCGGGCTCCGGCCGATGGATCTGCCGCCGCCGATGGTCCGTGATCTCGCCATAGATCTCGGCACGTCGACCACATCGATCCTGGCCAGGGGCCAGGGCGTCATCCTGTCGGAGCCTTCCGTGCTGGCTCGCGTGGTCGAGACCGGCGAGGTGGTCGCGGTCGGGAGCGACGCAGCCAGGATGATGGGACGGACCCCTGAAGGGCTCCAGGCGATGCGCCCGCTCCGGGGTGGCGCGATCACCGACTTCGAATCTGCCGAGGGACTGATCCGATCGTTCCTCCACCGGGTGGGGGTGCGGCGCCTCAACCGTCCCCGGATCGTCGTCTGCGTCCCGTCCTCGATCACCCCGGTCGAGCAGCGGGCGGTGAAGGAGGCCGCCCACCGGGCCGGGGCGTCCGAGGTGCAGCTGCTCGGTTACACGATGGCCGTGGCCCTCGGTGCCGGACTGCCGCTCGACCAACCCCAGGGGTCGATGGTGGTCGACATCGGTGCCGGCACGACCGAGGCCGCCGTCGTCTCGCTCGGCGGTGTGGTTGCGCTGGAGCTCCGCAGGATGGGCGGCCTGGATCTCGACGCCGATATCCGGAGCTACGTGTGGCGGCGACACCGGCTCGACATCAGCGCCGAGTCCGCGGAGCAGGTGAAGCTGGCGCTCGGCACCGCCCGGCCCCCGGAGCCCGCCGCAGGGGCCGAGCGGTCCGTGACGGTGCGCGGTCGACTGGCGGGCACGGGAGCGATGGAGCAGATCACGCTGTCGGGGATCGAGGTGGCGGACGCCATCTACGACAACGTGATGGTCATGGTCGATGCGGTCGTGGCCTGCCTCGGCTGGGCTCCGCCGGAGATCGCGAACGACCTGATCGGCAACGGTATCCACCTGGCCGGCGGCGGGGCCCTGCTCGATGGGCTCGCGGAGCGGGTGGCGACCAACTGCAGGATCCCGGTGACGATCGTCGACGATCCCCTCCGGATCGCGGTGGAGGGGGCCGGCCGCTGTCTCGGGATGTTCAGCCAGCTCGATGGGTTCTTCCTGACCGACTACGCCGGAAGCTTCCGCTGAGCCCACCGGTCCGGATCAGCCGAGCAGGTCCTCCGCCGCCTGGCGGACCTGCCAGTCCCGATCCTCGAGCGCTCGCCGCAGGGCGGCATCGACCCGCTCCCCGTCGAACGGGGCCAGGGCCAGTACAGCTCGGCGGCGGACCGCTGCCACGTCCTCGGTGGCCGCCAGGATGAAGACCAACCCGTCACCGAGGGCGCCGAGCGCGGCCACAGCCGATTCTCGGCTGAGGGCATCGT
>JAHELU010000004.1 GCA_024644005.1 Acidimicrobiales bacterium
CGGGGGCGACAATGCGGTCAACGAGACGATGATGGCCAAGCACATCGCAACGGAGACCGTCGGACGGGTGGTGGACAGCGCCATCCAGACCGTCGGCGGGCAGGCGCTGACCGGCGGCCATCCCCTCGAGTCCATCCATCGGCGGGTCCGCAGCCTCCGCCTGGCCGAGGGCACGAGCGACGTCCTTGCGCTGAACGTGGCCAGGGGCCGGCTCGACCTCGACCTCGGCCGCATCTGAGCGGGTCGCCGTGGTCGACGTCGGTCAGGGGTTGTTGCTCGTCTGCTCGGCATCGAACGTCAGCGTCGCCGTGGTCGCGCCACCCTGACCGCTGGTGGCAGCCAGCGGGAGCGTCACGTTCAGGCAGAGGTCTTCAAACGCCGCCGGGCCGAGGGTGCGGTCGCCCGGATCGGCTCCCGGAGCGTTCGAGCCGAACAGCGCCGTGGTGGCCACGGTCCCGAGCGGGCCGCTGTAGAGCGTGGCGCCGCCCACGTTCCAGTTGGCATCGTCGCAGCTCGCCACGCCGCTGCGGACGGTCAGGACGAGCTCTGCGGCCAGTGTGTCCTCGGTCGTCGTCGAGGTCGCGGCATAACGGAGATCGAGGGATCCTGCGTTGGTGATCCGCAGCGGTGCCGTCACCTGGTCGCCCGGCACCATGGTCGACATCGTGACGACGGCGCTCGCCGGGCTGGCGGCTATGTCGATCGTGCCGGTCGTGAACGCGTTCGATCCGACGGCCTCGCTGTCGGTGAAGAGCGCGAGCGACGACACGGTGACGGTGGCCACCCCGACCAACAGCACGGCCAGGGTCAGGACGATCTTGATGAGACCGACACTGCTGGTCTCGGGTCTTGTCTCGCGCATGGTCCGTTCTCCTCCAGTCCTATCGACCGGGCCCGATCGGTGCTGAGCGCGCGAAGGTGGGGATGGTTCGATCGGCCCAGGGGGAACCGGTCCAGTCGAGCGCGCCGGTGTCGCCAGATCCGGCGCAGCACCAGCGTCGACTGCACCCCCACCGCCAGCAGCACCACCCCACCGCCGATCAGCGGGGACCCCAGGGCGAGCAGCAACCGCCCGACCCCGGGGACGACCCATCGCCCGACGAGCTCCCTGGGTCGGAGGTGGTAGGGGGCTGCATCGATCTGGCGGTTGGCGTCGCCCTGCGTGGTGGCGTAGACGTGGCTTCCGACGCGGTTCAGGTCGACGACCCGATGGGTGATCGTGCTTCGCCCTTCCCGCCGCATCACGAGGATGTCGCCGACCTCGACCGCGCCGGTCGGCTCGGCGATCACCAGCGAGCCGGTCGGGACCGCCGGTGTCATGCTCCCCGTCGTGACGACGACCAGTCGGTAACCGGCGGCCAGCGCGCCGACCCCGACGACGGCCAGCCCGATGGACACGACACCGACGGTGCGGCAGGCGACCCGGCCGATCCGTCCGCTCTCTCCGATCCGGCCGATCCGTCTGCTCCCGCCCATCCATCGCGGTCGCTCGATCGATGGCTCCGGGGGGCTCGACGATCGCCGTCCCCGCCGGCGAGTCGCCGTCACGAGTCGTCGCTCTCGATGGCGTGCTCCGCGGCCACGGTCAGCTCGTGGCGCGACGCCACGCCCTGGGCCGAATCGGGGGCGTCGATGGCCATCGTGGCGGCAAAGCAGACCAGCTCGACCGCCCCAGGATCGATGGTGCGATCGCCGGGATCCTCACCGCTGGCGGGATCGCCGAGGAGGGCCACGGAGCCGGCCGTCAGCCGTCGGTCACTCACGAGGGCCTCGGCCGGCGACGGCCCCTGCTCGCAGGCCGAGGCCGTCCAGATGTCCCAGCTGAGCAGGCCCGTCAACGGCTGGGCCGATGTCTCGAAGCTCAGTGAGTAGCGCAGCGGCAGCGAACCGGCGTTGAGCAGCTCGACCGATCCGACCATCCGATCCCCCGGCGCGATGTTCGACACGACGATCGGGGTCGTCCTCGTCCCGACCTCTATGTCCAGGGTCCCCGCATCGAGGCGATAGGTGCCGAGGCGCTGGGCGGCCCCGAACGCGGCCTGTCCCCGCTGGGCCCTCACGAGGATCACCCCGGGGACGATCAGTGCCGCCGTGACGACGAGAGCGCCGATGACGACGAGCGCCTGCCGCCTCATTGGTCTACCTTCCGATCCACAGCGACGACGGTCCAGCCAGGGATGTTCCGCCGGAGGCGGAACTCCGTGAGGGGCTGCTCCGCAGCGCCGGCGCTCACGACGGGACCGCCTCCCAGACGAAGTCGGCGGTCGACGACCGACCGACCGCCTGTCGCTCGTCCAGCACCTCGAACTGGAACCGGAACGACACCGTGGCCCGCCCGTTGCGGATCGTGCCCACCGGGGTGGCGCCCTGGGCGGCCAGCTGGGAGAGGGTGCCGGAGAACAAGCGCTCGTCCGGCCGGAAGTCACCGCACGAGTCGAACCCTGCGCCGGTGCCCTTCTCGACATGCACACGGAGGTACCGAGCCAACTCGCCCGTCGTGTTGGCGACGAGCGTCAGCTCGACCGGGAGTATGGTCCCGGCGTAGTCGATCCGGATGCACCGCTCCACGGGCTGCTCGGGGCCCATGTTCTCGAGGCGGACCAGCGATCGGCCCTGATCGTCGTCGACGAGGGTGATGGTCCCCGTCTCGAACGAGTTACCGCTCACCGTGCCCTCCTGGCGCAACGTCTCGGCCGACGTGGTGACCACGAGGGTGGCGACGATCAGCGACGAGATGGCGGCGGCGAACGCCCGGCCCGTCGACTTGGCCAGCCGCCGCTCCTGGTGCAGTCCGGTCTCCTCCGCCGATTCTGATGCCAGCACGTCGTCCAGTGAGCGGGCCATCAGGCGGTCTCCACCCGATCCCGACCCCGCTCGACCATGCCGTCGATGTCCGACGCAGGGAGCGGACGGTGGAACACGAAGCCCTGGACCAGGTGACATCCGACCCCGGCGACCGTCGACAGCTGATCCTCGGTCTCGACGCCCTCGGCGATGACCACGAGGTCGAGCTTCCGAGCGAGGTCGACGATCGACTCCAGGACGATCCGCTCCGTCTCCGAGTCGGCGCTGTTGACGACCAGCATGCGGTCGAGCTTCACCCCGACCACCGGCAGCTTGTGGAGGAAGGCCAGCGACGTCTGCCCCTCGCCGAAGTCGTCGAGCAGCAGGCCCACCCCCAGCTCCCTCAGCGCATGCATGTTGTCGAGGATCGCTCCCTGGTCGGGCCTGACCAGGCGCTCGCTGATCTCGATGAAGAGTCGGTCCGGCCCGAAGCCGGACTCGGCGATCGCCGTCGTCACGTTCTCCATGAGCTCGGCCGACATCAGCTCTTCCGGTGAGGCGTTCACCGTCACGAACACGGATGAGTCGGGGTCGATGGTCCTCCACCTGGCCCCGTCCGATGCCGCCCGGTGGAGGATCCAGCGATTCAGGCGGGGCCCGATCCCCACGTCGTCGGCGAGGGCGATGAGCTCGTCCGGCCTCACGGGCCCGTAGACCGGATGCGTCCAACGGATGAGGGCCTCGACACCCACCAGGCGATCGATCGCAACATCGATCACCGGCTGGTAGAGCAGGGTCAGCGAGCCGTCGTCCACCGCCGTCGCCAGGTCGACTGCGAGCTGGGCCCGACGCCCCAGCTCGACGTCGAGCTCCTGGTCGTAGACGACGTACCCGGCCGACCCACGGGCCCGTTTCTTGGCGCGATACATCGCGACGTCGGCTCGTCGCAGGAGCTCGCTCTGGTCGATGCCGGCCTCTGCGACGGCGATGCCGACGCTGGCGGCGATCGACACCGTCTCCTGGCCGAGCAGGAACGGTTCCGCCAATCGCTGCTGGATCCGGGTCGCCAGCTCGCTGGCCCGCTGGGGGGGCACCCTACCCTGCAGCAACACGGTGAACTCGTCACCGCCGAGGCGGGCCACCAGGTCACCGGCCCTCACGGCCTCCCCCAGCCGGGTGGCAACCAGCTTCAGGAGCTCGTCGCCGGCCTCGTGGCCGAGACGGTCGTTGACGGGCTTGAAGCCGTCGAGGTCGAGGAACAGCAGGATGGGGCTGGCGTCGGGGCTCCGCAGCTCCTCCTCCAGAGCCCCGAGGAGGCGCGTGCGGTTGGGGAGGCCGGTGAGGGCATCGTGCATCGCCTGGTGCTCGAGCTCGTCGCTGACCGTGGTGAGCTCACCGAGGAGCCGGTCGTTGCGAAGGGCTACCGCTGCCTGGCCGGCCAGTAGGCGGAGCGCCTCGAAGCGATGGTTGTCGGCTGTGCCGTCGCGACTCCCGGCCCGTAGGACCAGTCGGGCTCCTGGTTCGTCGTTGACGGTCAGCGCCACCACCGAGGCCAGTCTCGCCTCCTCGAGGGCGGCCGACTCGGCCGGCTCCGGGTCGTCGGCGGTCACGAGGACGGCGGAGGAGTCGAGATCGACCGGCCGCAACCCGCTCCCTGCAGCGCCGGGCGCAGGCAGGGTGCCGTCGCCGTCGACGGCCATGATCTGCCACGGACCGACGCCGTCGCCGGTGACGATGTCGGCCACGTCGAACCCCAGCTCGAGCGATGCATCGACGATGGCCGAGACGTGGAGATCGCCCAGCCGCGTCACCTCGTGACCCGTGGCCATGACCCGCTCGAGCATGTGGCCCCGCAGCACCGCTTGGTCGGTCGCTCCTCGCTGCGTCAGCACGTCTCCCAGCAGCTGCTCTGCCAGATAGCTGCCGGGCACCACGACGAGGAACAGGACGCTGAGCTGGTCGAGCACCCGTTCCAGCTCGGTGATCAGCGGTTCGGGGCCAGGTACCAGCTCCGACATCGCAATCCGGGCCCCGAGGGTGATCACGGTCAGGATCATCCAGTGCACGAGGGCCCCGACGAGGCCGAATCGCATCGCCGCCTCGATCACGGGCAGGGCGAACAGCACCCAGCCGATCCCGGACGTCCCGGCCGCCGTGGCCAGGAAGACCACGAGCACCGTGTCGACGGCGAGCTCCAGCAGTGCCGCCCACCTCGTCTCGATCTTCCATCGCCTGGTCGCAACGATCGACCAGAGATTGACCGCTCCGAGGGCGCCGAGGCCGATCGCCAGCATCGGGACTCGACCGGAGTCGGTGCCGGCAACGTCGAACCGTGACGGGTCGATGGCGAACTGGACGATCATCAGCACGCCGACGAGGACGCGGACCCGCCACAGGCCCACCTGGGCCGTCGGGAGCTGGCGCTCGGCGGACAGGTCATGGCGGCGCCGCAGCCGCTGGACGGCGGAGGCGCCCACCACTGCGAAGCTCCCGATCGTCATCGCCCCCCAGGCGACGAGCGGAACCACGTCGGCGCGAGCGAACCAGACCACCGGAAGGCCGAGCAGTGGCACCACGAGCTGACCTGTCCCCGCCACCGCTTCCGGGCGGACCGAATCGACGTCTGGCGTCGGGTTGCCGTCGCCCTTCGTCACGTACGCGTCGTCCTCGACCGAGAAGATCCGGTGGACGATCAGCTCACCGCCCGGTCGCTCGAAGACGATGACGGCCCGCTGGGCCAGCAGCTCCGCAGGGTGCTCGTCGATGAGGAGCACGTCTCCCGCCTGCAGCGTCGGCCGCATCGATCCGCTGGTAACGACGACCGGCGACCACCCGGCCAGGACCATGCCGAGCACGACCCACAGAGCCATGAGCACGACCAGGTAGACGTAGAGCCAGGCAATCAGCACGGCGGTGGGCACGACGGCCCGAGCTGCGAGACGCCCCACCCGCCCGAGGGGCCACGAGCGCACGGAGGCCCTCATGGTCTGGCCTCGATCACGATCCAGAACTCGGTGCCGAGGCCCTGGGCGGCATTGTCGTCGTCGACCTCCACGATGGTCCGGAAGGTGGTGGTGAGCCCGGATCCGATGTGGGAGCTGAGATCGATACCGTCGGCGAACGACCCGTGGTCGATCGTCAGGTCGGTGGATCTTCCCTGATAGAGCCGTTCGCTGGTTCGGAAGTCGGCGCAGTCGGTCGCCTCTCCGGTTCCGAGCTCGAACGTGACCGTGACGAGGTCGCCGAGTCCGGTGTCGGCCCCGCGGTGGCCGTGGAGCCGGATCCGAGCGTCGTCGAGCGTTCCCGAGTAGGTGAGCTGGAGGCACCGCTCGATGGGCCGCCCCGGGAACACCCTGTCGTCGTCGACCAGCAGCTCGACGGCGGCACTGCCGTCGGAGCCGGTCAAGTCGAGATCGATCGCAACGGTTTGGAAGAGGCTGTTCGTGTTCTCGGTCGACGCCGAGAACCTTGCCGAGGCGGTCCGGGCACCGGACCAGACGACGACCAGTGCCGCAAGCAGGAACAGGGACGCGGCGACGACAGCGCCCTGCGCCCCACCTCGTCGGAGACGAGAGGGAACAGCTCCAGACCCTTCCGATCCAGTAATGGCGATCAGGCTCCTGTTCAGCGAATTCGCTGTACCCGTCGGCAGCTCGATCGCCAGTGTGACGATCCGCCGGATCCGCAGCCGGGCGGCGCTCGGTCGACGGCATGTTGGTTCGGTTGTCCAACCAGGGCCATGATTGTGGTCGTGATCCTCCGCCAGATCGCCGTCGCCGTCGCCGTCGCTGTCGCTGTGCTCGTGGTCGTAGCGAACTGTGGTCGAGGTGACCTGGAGGCCACGGGACCGGCGCAGGGTGGCACCTCCTCTTCCACCACCACCGCCGCCCTGACCACGGCCGCTGGAGCGACGTCGACCCCCGGCCCGACGGCGGGCTCGACGTCGACCGACCTCGAAGCGACGACCACGACCAGCCGGCAGCGCGGCTTCACGATGGCCTTCACCGGGGATCTGCTGCTCCACAGTCGGGTGAACGCGATGGCGGCGGCCAATGCGGGCGGCCAGCCCGGGCGCGACTACGACTACCGCCCGATGCTCCAGCCCATCCGACCGCTGGTCGAGGCGGCCGACTGGGCAGTCTGCCACATGGAGGTCAACCTCTCGGCCGACGGCACTCGGTTGGAGCCGTACCCCACGTTCCGGGCTCCGGGTCAGATCGCAGTCGACATCGCCGACATCGGCTACGACTCCTGCAGCGTGGCCTCGAACCACATCCTCGATCACGGCATCGAAGGCGTTGCCGAGACCTTACAGGTACTCGACCGAGCGGGGCTCGGGGCCACCGGAGCGGCACGATCGAGGGCCGAGGCGTCGCGCCAGATCTGGATCGAGCTCGGCGGTCTCCGTGTCGCCCACCTCGCCTACACCTACTGGTTCAACGGGTTCACCGTCCCCGCAGACGCCTCGTGGACGTCGAACGGCATCGACGAGGACCGAATCCTGGCCGATGCCTCGGCGGCCCGTGCCGACGGTGCGGACTTCGTGGTCGTCTCGCTGCACTGGGGTGACCAGTACGACCACCGCCCCAACCGGCAGCAGCGAGAGCTCGGTCCCCGGGTCCTCTCATCGCCGGACGTCGATCTGCTGGTGGGCCACCACGCCCACGTCGTGCAGCCGATCGACAACCTCGATGGCGAGTGGTTGATCTACGGTCTCGGCAACCTCCTGTCCAACAGCCCTCAGCCCGCTCGCCGGGACGAGTTGCTGGTGCTGGTCACCGTCTCGGAGGGCCCGACCGGTGAGTTGACGTCCGAGCTGGAGGTGATCCCACTCCATCTGGATCACTCGACCCTCACGGTGCATCCCAGCAACCCGCTGACCAGGCCACCATCGACGGCGCCCGATCTCGCCGCCGACCTCGACGCCAGCTGGGCCCGGGTCAACCGGATCCTCGACACCGGGACCGGCCGGGACGCGCTCGTCATCGGCTGAGCCATGACGGGGCTCGTCGGCTGCGCCTGGCGCCGCTCGACCGACCACCGTCCCCATTCGTTCGTACGACAGGAAACGCGCGTCGAAATCGGCCATGATGACGACGGGCGATTCGAACCGGCGGCTCGAAGGATGGCGGACAATGGGTCAGATGAAGGCGGTCGTCTACGACGAGTACTGCTCGCCCGACGGCTTGGAGCTGCGTGCGGTCGAGCGGCCCGTCATCGGTGACGATGCGGTCCTGGTCCGGGTGATGGCCGCATCGGTCAACCCAGTCGACTGGCACCGTCTGACCGGCACACCGAGCATCGCCCGACTGGAGGCCGGGCTGCGGTCGCCGAAACGGCACATACCGGGATCGGACCTGGCGGGCCGGGTGGAGGCGATCGGCTCGGCGGTGGCCGGGTTCAAGCCGGGCGACGAGGTGTTCGGTACCGCCGAGGGCAGCCTCGCCGAGTACGTCGCCGTCACCGAGGACCGCATCGCCCACAAGCCGGTCAACCTGTCGATCGAGCAGGCGGCGGTGGTGCCGGTGGCAGGGCTCACCGCACTGCAGGGCCTCCGTGACTGCGCCAGGCTCGAGGCCGGCCAGAGGGTCCTGATAAACGGCGCTTCGGGCGGTGTCGGGACCTTCGCCGTCCAGATCGCAAAGGCATTCGGCGCCGAGGTGACCGGGGTCTGCAGCGGCGGCAACGTCGAGATGGTGCGGGCCATCGGCGCGGACGACGTCGTCGACTACACCGCGACGGACTTCGAGGAGCGGGAGCAGCACTACGACGTGCTGTTCGACACGGTCGGCAACCGTCGGCTGTCGACCTGCCGACGGACCCTGAAGCCGAAGGGGGTGTACGTCATGGTCGGTGGCCCGAGGACGAATCGCTGGTTGGGGCCCGTGGCCCGGGTCGTTGCCGGGCGACTGCTGTTCGCGCTGACCAGCGAGAAGTTCTCCACCTTCGTGGCCAAGGACGACGAGGACGATCTGCGGTTCCTGCGCGATCTGCTCGAGTCGGGGTCGGTCGTCCCGGTCATCGACCGTCGCTACGACCTGAGCGACACACAGCAAGCCTTCCAGTACTGGGAGCGGGGTCGGACGAGCGGCAAGATCCTCGTCACGGTCTGAGCGTCCGCTTCGGGCACGCCCGCAGCGGACGCCATCGAAGCCCTGGGCACAGCCTCACGACTCGGCGAGCAGCGGGCGGTCACGGGCTGGCGAGCATCCTGCCGATCCTGATGGTCGTGCCATGGCTCCAGGCGTCGAGCCGCTCACGCCGATCGAGGCGAGCGCCGACCGCTCGGCCGTGGCACCGCGGGGGCTCCGGTCGAGCTGCTGGTGCCCGCCGGTAGGGCCGGAGACGGCGCATCGGAATAGGCTGGACCCGTGCTCGCCCCACCGTCGCTCGGACAACGGAGTCGCGAACTGCTGCTGGGCCGTGATGTCCTGCGGGCCGCCGTGCGCCAGCCTCGGCTGCGGTCGGTCCCCCGAGGCGACGGTGGACCGGTGCTGATGATCACCGGCTTCGGCGGTACCGATGGCTCGCTGTTCCCGTTGCGGCTCTTCCTGCGTCGTCTCGGTCACGATGCCCGACCGGCCGATGTGGGGCGGGTCGGCGATGACGTCGAGGCGCTCTACCCCGAGATCGGTCGCCGCTGCCAGGCGCTGGCCGAGCAGACCGGGCGGTCGGTGGCGCTGGTGGGATGGAGCATCGGGGGCGTGCTGGCCAGGGAGGCGGCTCGCGATCATCCTCGGCTCGTCCGGCGGGTGATCACGTTCGGCACCCCGGTCGAGGGCGGGCCGAGCTACACGGCTCTGGCCGGCAGGTACAGCGCGGCCAGACTGGCCCAGATCCGATCCCGGATCGCCGAGCGGAACCAGACGCCGATAACCGTGCCGGTCACGGCGATCTGGAGCCCGAACGATGGCATCGTCAGCCCGGCGGCCTGCGTCGATCGCGTCACGCCGGGAGTCGAGAACCTCCGGGTGTCGAGCACCCACATCGGTATGGGGATAGATCCGGACGTCTGGGCCGCCACGGCCGGCCGACTCGCCGCCGGCTCCTGACGCCGGGCGACCGGATCAGCTGTCCGGATCAGCTGTCGAGACCCCGCAGCGGTAGGCCAGCCGCCTCGTAGCAGCGGTCGATCAGCTCCATCTGAGCGACCGCATCGTCCGGTCCGGTCAGCAGCGGGGCGCCGTGCTCGACCGCCGCCAGGAACGCATCGAGCTGGTAGGCATAGCTGGGACGGCGATCCACGTGCTCCACCGTTTGCTCGTCCCCGACGGTGAGCTCGATCCGGTGTCCCGACTGGGGGACCAGCGGCCCGACCACGTGCAGTCGGCCAGCGTCGCCGACCACGGTGAAGTCGGCCCTGGTCTCGACCCCGGCCCGCATGTCACCCGAGGTGGTGGCGGCGATGCCGGAGGGAAACGTCAGCTCGGCGGCGAGATAGGTGTCGACGTGCTCCGGACCGGTCTCGGCGGTGGCCGATACCGAATCCGGTTCCTCGCCGGTGAGATGGCGGACCCACGACAGCGGGTAGCAGCCGATGTCCATGGTCACGCCCCCGCCCAGCCGGTAGATGTTGCGAATGTTGTCCGGGTCGGGAATCGCCACGTTGAACGTTGCGTCGATCGTTCGCACCGTGCCGAGGATGCCGCTGTCGACGATCTCCTTCGCCCGCTCGAACAGCGGGTGGTACCGGTAGTGGAAGGCGTCCATGAGCACCAGACCCGTCGTCTGCGCCACCTCGGCCATCTCCCGTGCCTCCCGGGCGTTGCTGGCCAGCGACTTCTCGCAGAGCACGTGCTTGCCGGCCCGGAGGGCGTTGATGGTCCAGTCGTGGTGCATCGAGATCGGGAGGGGGACGTAGACCGCATCGATGTCAGGATCGGCGACCACGTCGTCGTAGGTCTGGTGAACCACCGGGATGTCGTGCCATCGGGCGAACTCGGCGGCCCGTTGCGGATCGCGGCTGGCCACGCAGTGGACCGATGCGGCCGGTTCGTCCCGACAGGGGGCGATCAGCGCTCGGGGCGTGATGTGGGCGGTGCTGAGCGTGCCGAAGCGGATCATCGGGAACACGCCGCTCCGATGGCCTCCGGACTCCACTCGCCGATGCGCGTCATGTCGGAGACGAGGGCGTACACGGCCTCCGGTGGGGCGTCGATCTCGATCGATGCCTGTTCGAACGTGATGGCGTCGTCCGGCCGTTGCATCGTGTCAGGGTAGTGCCACACGGGCGCTGACAGCACGGTGACAGCTGGGGGACAGCATGGGGACTGCACGGGGACGGCACCGGGACGGCACGGTGGCCGGAGCGCATTCGCCGGAGGCGGTGCAGCGGGGATAGAACGGGATGGTGACCGACGCTGCCACCGATCAGTTCGAGGGGAAGTGGCTGGCGTTCGCGGCGATCGGGTTGGCCTTCGTCACCAATGTCCTGGCGATGAGCATGGTCTTCGTGGCCCTGCCGTCGATCGCCGACGACTTCGGGGTGACCCTGCGATCGGTGGCCTGGGTGGTCATCGCCCAGTCGCTGACGATCAGCTCGCTCATGCTGCCGATGGGTCGGGTGGCCGACATCGTCGGTCGGCGTCGCCTGCACCTGCTCGGTCTGGTGTTGTTCGGTGTCGGCTCGGTGGCGGTGGCGGCGGCCCCGACGTTCGGCTTGCTGATCGCGGCCAGGGTGCTGATGGCCGTCGGCAACGCCATGGGTCAGTCTGTCGGCACGGCGATGGTTGTGGCGGTCTTCCCACCCGGCGAGCGAGGCAAGGCCATCGGCAGCCAAACCACGGCGGTGGCCATCGGAGCCGCCTCGGGACCCATCGTCGGGGGACTGATCCTCCAGGTGCTTCCCTGGGAAGCGATGTTCCTGCTGTTGCTCGTCCCGATAGCGGCGGCTTTCGTCGCAGGCTCGATCATCCTGTCCGAGGAGCGGGTCAGCCCTCAGGCCGATCGCCGGGTCGTCGGCTTCGACTGGGGCGGTGCGGTGCTGTCGGCCGTGATGGTGGTCTGCCTGGTCCTCACCATCAACAACCCGCTCGCCCTCGACTGGACCTCGCCGGTGATCCTGGGCGGGATCGTCGTGGTCGTCGCGCTCTTCGGCGCCTGGGTCCGATGGGAGCAGCGAACGCCCGATCCGATGCTGGAGATGTCGCTGTTCCGGAACCGGGCGTTCAGCGCTGCCGTCGGGGCCCGACTGGTCGGCTTCATGGGCGCAACCGCGGTGTTCTTCCTGGCCCCCGTGTTCCTGATCAGCCTCCGGTCGATGAGTGCGGCCGCCACTGGCGGGGTGCTGTTCCTGAACTCGCTCGGCATGGGAGTGGCGGCGCAGGCCTCGGGCCGGCTGTCCGACCGGTTCGGTGCCCAGCGGTTCTCGGTGGCTGGCTTCGGCCTGTTCACGGTGTCCGCATTCGGGTGGTCCGTCATCGATCGGTCGACGCCGGTGGCGCTGATCCTGCCGCTGATGCTCGTGACCGGGCTGTCGGTCGGGCTGTGGAACGTGCCGAACAACAGCACGATCATGGGCTCGGTCCCGGCCAACCGGCACGGTGTGGTAGGGGCATTCACCAACCTGGTGCGGAACATGGGCAACGTCACCGGTCAGGCGCTGGCCTCGGCGGTCATCGTCGGGATCATGACCTCCAAGGGCTTCGACATCCCGCTGAGCGACATCGCCGACTCCATACCGGCCGGCGATGCCTTTCTCTCGGGCTGGCGATGGACGTTCCGTATCGCCGTCGGGCTGTCGATGGTCGGGATGTTCATGGCCGCCACCGGATCCCAACCGAGGCCCGAGCGACAACCGGTTGCCGCACGGGCCTCGACCGGTCGCTGATCGTCAGCTGTTCCGCCCCGGCCCGGTCGAGCGCCGCCTCACCCGGTGTCAGGACTCCTCGTGGCGGCGTAACCCCGACGCATGAAGTCCCGCAGGTACTCCCGGTACACCAGCGGCCCATGACGCTTCGGATGGTCCTCGTCGACACAGCTCGCCACCGGGTCGACGATCGTGTCGACCCTGGGATCGAAGAAGAACGGGATGGCGTAGCGGTCGACGGAGCCATCGCTGCGGACCCGGTGGCGGGTCGACAGGAACCGGTCGTTGGTCCATCGCCGCAGCATGTCACCGGCATTCACCACGAACGACTCCGGTTCCTGGGAGACCGGCAGCCATCGGCCGGACGGGTCCTGGATCTCCAGCCCGGCCACCGGGTTCGTCGGCAACATCGTCATGAACCCGGCATCGGAGTGGGGGTCGATGCCCCACTGACCGTCCGCGCCCGGCACGGCCGGGTAGTGGGTCATGCGGAGGGTGGCGAGGGCCGGATCGAAGAACTGCCGGAAGTAGTCGGCCGGCATCCCGGCGGCCAGCGCATACAGCGGGAGGAGCTGCTGGCCGAGCCGGTCCATCGCCCGGTAGTAGCCGGTCACCGCCTCCCGGAAGCCGGGGAGCTGCGAGCCGTCGGGGAACCGGTTCCGCTTCGAGCCCGGCCGGGCCATGAAGAACGCGGCGTTCAGTGCCGGTAGGTCGCCCTGCCTGGCACCGCCGAGGGGCACGTAGCCCATCGTCGCCGGGCCCATGGCGTCGGCCGTCTTGGTCGCCGTCGGCAGGGCGTGGTAGCGGGCGGCCCAGCGGTAGATGTCGTCGACCTGCTCCCAGCCGATCCCGTGGCCGACGATCGACAGGAAGCCCACCTCGGTCAGGGCCGCCCTCAGCTGTTCGGCGGCCGCTCCGGTGGCGACCCGGTCGCCGCCGCGATGGCCGGTCAGGTCGATCACCGGGAGGGTGAGGACAGTCACGGCGAGCCCCGATCGAGCCGCTCGACCAGCTCGAGCTTCTGGACCTTGCCCATCGGGTTCCGGGGCAGCTCGGTGACGACCACCACCTGTTTCGGGCACTTGTAGCCGGCCAGGCGGTGGCGGCAGTGGTCGACGATCTGGTCAGGCTCCAGCGACCGTCCCGGCTTCGCCACCACGACAGCGGTGACCCGCTCGCCCCAGGTCTCGTCGGCCAGACCGACCACGGCGGCCTCGGCGATCGCATCGTGCTCGACGAGGACGCGCTCCACCTCGGCGCAGTACACGTTCTCCCCGCCGGAGATGATCATGTCCTTCACCCGGTCCACGATGGTCAGCCGCCCGTCGGGCAGACGGATCCCGATGTCGCCGGAACGGCAGAACCCGTCGTCCGTCAGCGCCGCGGCAGTCGCCGCCGGGTTGCCGAGGTAGCGGCCGAACGGCGTGAGCGAGCGGGCCACCACTTCACCGGGGGCACCGGTGGGACAGGACCGGCCCTGCTCGTCTCGCACGTCGATCTCGGTACCCAGCACCGGCCAGCCGACCGAATGGGGGACGAGGTCCGATCGCTGCTTGACCTCGTACGTCACCCAGCCGCCCTCCGTCCAGCCGTAGGCCTCGGTGATGTTGGCCCTGGGGAAGACGTCGAAGGCCCGGTCGAGCAGCGACATCGGGCCGGGAGCACCCGACGACAGCAGCCACTCCAGCGCATCGAGCGGTGGCTTGCCGGCTGCCTCCCACGCCTCGGCCACCATGGCGGTCATCGACGGCACGAGGAACACCCAGGTGGCGTTGCGGGCGTACTCGTCGAGCGCCATCTCTGCGTCGAAGTCGACGAGCAACCGGTTCCGGCCTCCGGCGGCGAGATGGGCCAGGCTGAGGCCGCCGTACGACATGTGGAACACCGGTCCCGGCGTCGACAGCACCTGGCCGGGGCTCAGGCCGAACGTCCACGCCCACTGGGCGAACCTGGTCAGCAGCCCGCCGTTGGTCACCGTCGACCCCTTGGGGAAGCCGGTGGTCCCACTGGTGTAGGCGACGAGGGCCAGTCGGTCCGCCGCCTCGGGCCCCGACGGGCCCTCCCAGCGCGATCCGGCGCCGTCGCCGAGCGGGGTGACCGTTGCGACGTCGACGACGGTGGCCCCCGCCGCCCCGGCCGCCTGCGAGGCGGTCGCCGCCATCGACCCGCCCGTCACGATCACCTCGGCCTCGCTGTCCGAGAGGACGAACTGGACCTCGGGGGCGGCCAGGCGGTTGTTGATCGGCACCGCCGCCGCGCCGATGCGCTGGCAGGCCAGGTAGGCGGCCAGGTGATCGACCGAGTTCGGCAACAGGATGGCCACCATCGGGCCGTCCGAGCCCGGTGGCAGGGGACCGAGCGCGGACGACAACGCGTCCGCCAGGGTCTCCACCCGGCTCCAGACGCGGCCATAGGTCCACGTCTCGACCGGGGCCGAGCGGTCCCTGGGGGAGAGCACCTCCACCGCCACCCGATCGGGAGCCGAGCGGGCGACGGCGGCGACGCAGTCTGCCACCGTCCACCCCGGGTTCATCGGGCGGCCTTCCCCGCTCGACCGATGACAACGGACGCGTTCTGGCCGCCGAAGCCGAACGAGTTGACCTGGAACGTGTCGATCGCAACGGGACGCGGCTCACCGAGCGCGACATCGAAGGCGATCTCGGGGTCGAGCACCGTGGTGCCCGCCACGTTGACCAGCCGACCCGATTCCATGGCCCGGATGCCGGCCATGATGCTCATGGCCCCGGACGATGCGCCGGTGTGGCCGGTATGACCCTTGATGCCGGTCACCACCAGGCCGTCGTTGCCGGTGAACACCCGGTTGATGGCCCGTATCTCGGCTGTATCGCCCTTCGGGGTGCCGGTGGCGTGGGCCACGACGGCGTCGATGTCGCCGGGGCCGACCCCGGCCGCGGCCTGGGCCTGCTCCATCACCAGCTCCTCCCACCGGCCGTCGGGTTCCGGCGAGCTGGGGTGGTGGGCATCGGCCAGCGAGCCGTAGCCCTCGAGCCAGGCCAGCACCGTCGCCCCTCTGGCCAGGGCGTGATCGGCCGTCTCGAGCACGAAGAAGGCAGAGCCCTCGCCGGACACGATGCCGACCCGGTCTGCGGCGAAGGGCAGCATGGCCCTGGCCGGATCGTGCTGTCCGGTGCTCATTCCGTAGCTCTGCTCGGCCACGTTCACGGCGGCCCGGAAGTGGCTGCGGCCGGGATCGCAGGTGTAGCCCCCCTCGGTCGCTCCGACGAGGGCGATGTCGGCCGATCCCGCCCGCAGGTGGAGTGCCGCGGTGCCGAGGGCGTCGAGCGAGGACGCGCAGGCCGTGGTCACGGTGATCGATGGGCCATGGAGGCCGTTGGCCATGCAGATCTGGGCCGCCGCCATGTTCGGCCAGATCGTGATCTGCGTCTTGGGGTCGATGGCGGCAGCGCCGCCGCGGTCGTAATCCCACTGGGCCCTGGCCACCGAGAACAGACCGCCCATCGAGGTCCCGTGGACCACCGCGGTGCGGACCGGGTCGAGCCCATCCGGCCCGAGCCCGGCATGGGCGACCGCCTGGTTGCAGGCCGCGACGGCGAAGCGGGCGAACCCGTCCGTGCCGGCCACGACCCGGTCGTCCATCCACGCATTGGGATCGAAGCCGTCGGCCACCGCGCCGTACAGCCCGCCGCCGAGCTCGTCGGCCCACGGGGCGGGGCGAATGCCGATCCGGCCGGCCAGCAGCCCATCGCAGAGCTCGTCGGCCGACAGCCCGATCGGTGAGACCGCCCCCAGTCCCGTTATGGCCAGTCCCCGATCCGCAGCGGCCCGATCCACCGTCGGTTCCCCCTGTCCTCGCTGGCCCGGAGCCTAGCAAAGGGCCAACCGCCGGCCCGAAACGGCCGAGCGACGGCCCGACCCGCTCGATGGCTCACGCCGGCGGCCCGTCGACGGCCCGATCTCGGGCTCGGGCCAGCATGGTGTAGCGGGCGTTGATCCGGCTGGCGTCTGCGCTGGACCAGCCGGCCCCTTCCAGGTGGTCGAGGAAGGTGTCGAGGACCGGGGCGAACGTGGTCTCGTGCGGTGTGCGCAACGCCGGCGGGACGATCACCTCGTGGCCCAGTTCCGAGGCCTGCAACGTGAGTCCGGGGAACTCCTCCCGCCACTCATCGAGTCGCTGGGCGAGTCGGTCCTCCAGCCGATCGTCGGTCTCCCCGTCACGGCCGGACGGACCGATGTGGATCTGCGACTCGTGGCCGGTCTCCCGGCCCGCTCGCAGGACGACGCGGGCGCCGGTGCCCTCCGCCACCGAGCGGTGCTCGTCGCCTCCTCCCGGTTCGCATCGGAGCCGCCACTTCGTTCGCTGCCGGACCCGGACCCCGTCGAGCCGGTAGTCGATCAGGCCGTTGCAGGCCAGGTCGAGCACGCCATGACGAACGGCCGCCGAGAGCGAGGGCGGAAAGGCCGGCTCACCGGTGCTCTCCACGAACACGTCGAGGGGAACCGCTGTCGTCCATCGCCGGGCGCCGTCGATGACGAAGCCCGGCTTCGCCGCGTCGCTGCCGCCGGCCGCGTCGCTGCCGCCCGCCGCCTCGATGAGCCACTGGGCCTGATCGACGAGGTGCGACTGGATGTCGACCACGCCGTCGCCCTGGATGCTGACGTCGTAGTACCAGGGTGGGCGGCGCAACGGCCGGCCGTCGACGGTCTTGCAGAGATGATGGATGGACTCGAACCACAGCGCCGGTTGCCGATCGGGGCGCTCGGTGAACCGGCCGAAGACCGATTCGGTGGCCACGATGCGACGCCGTATCCGGGTGGCGATGGCGTGGCGCTCGGTCATGAGGTCGAGCGCCAGTGGCGGCCCAGCGGTGATCCGATCGAGGTCGGGCAGTGCCTCGCTCGTCGTGATCAAGGGCTTGTCGGCCAGGACGTGGAAGCCTGCGTCGTGGAGCCGCCGTATCGCCGGCAACTTCGCGCTGTTCCGCCCCGCCACCACGACCACGTCACCACGGCGCTCGGCGATCAGCCGGGCCAGCGGCTCATCGCTGCGGTGGACCCGGATCTCCCACGCGGTCGGGTCGGTCGTCCTCGCGTTGAATCCGTCGACGAGGCCGAGGAAGGCATCGAGCTCCGGGCCGTCCGAGCCGTACACGTGGACCGATCGATCGACACGCGGGTTGCGGTCCCGGAGCACGAGGGCGGCATGGAAGTGACCGGGTTCCAGGACCAGGAGGGTGTGCATGGCAAGGCACCGTAGGCCCGGGGTCCTGCGCTGGCCATCGCCGCCGCAGCATCGTGCGATGATGGCTCGATGCGAGATCTCGTGCTGCAGCACTGCCAGGCTGTCTTCCCGTCGTGGCGGGACGCCACGGTCGACGACTTCGACTTCGACGATCCGAAGGGGTTCTCGTCGTTCACGATGGGGATCCGGGCCAAGCGGAGGCTCGATCCTCCTGCGGTGCTGTACCGGCAGCTGGCCGGCAAGGAGAACGCCATCCTCGACTTCGAGGCGGAGCAGCAGGTGTTCGGCCTGCTCGGCCGCCACGGCATCGCCGCCCACTGCTACCACGTCGACGAGACGTGCCGCATCGAGCAGTTCTACCGGGGCCGGACCCTGACCGCCGCCGACGTGTTCGATCCAGGGGTGCAACGCAGGATCGCCGACGAGCTCTTCCGCCTGCATCGCCTGGAACCGGAGGACCTGCCCGCCGCCACGTTCTTCGAGCTGCTGGTCGAGCGCTGGGCGCCGCTGGCCCGAACCGTCATCGTGGAGCATCGCTCGTCGTTCCCGCCCGACGAGCAGCCGTTGTGCGACGAGCTCGAGGAGCTCTACAGCGACGAGACCACCGCCAAGGTGCTGGCATGCCTACCGGATCGGCCACCGGTGTTCTGCCACAACGACACCTACCACGGCAACGTCTTCCTCCTCGACGACGGCACGGTCAAGTTGCTGGACTTCGAGTTCTCCTGTCTCAACCACATCGCGTTCGATTTCGCCAACCTCTTCGCCGAGACCACCCTGCAGCACGGCATCGGTGAGCCACCTCACTTCCGGCTCGTCGAGCCATCGTTCACCGACGCCGACCTCGCCGCCTTCATCGGGTACTACCTCGACAATCGCCAGTTCGTCACGGACGCCGACCGAGCCGCAGAGCTGGCGGCGCTGGTGGTCGAGACGAGGCGGGCCACCTTGCTGTCCGACTACATGTACGCCATGGCCGCACTGCCCCTGGCCCTGGAGCCGATCCAGAAGATCCGATTCGTCCCCTATGCCCACCAGCGGTTCCAGCGCTTCCTGCAGTCCTGGGAGCGGGAGTTCGCCGGCGGCTGAGCGCGGCCGGCCCGCCCTCGTTAGCGTCGCCGCCGGCGACATCGTAGTGTTGTCGACACGCGCCGGGCATCAGCCTCTTCCAGGAGTCACGATGGCCAACCAGACCACCAACACGCTCGGGGCCTGTCCCCACGACTGCCCGGACACCTGCTCGATGGTGGTGACCGTCGAGGACGGTCGGGTGACCAAGGTACGAGGCAACCCCGATCACCCGTTCACCCGGGGCGGCCTGTGCGTCAAGGTCACCGACTTCCCGAACCACATCTACGCCGAGAACCGGCTGACGAGCCCGCAGCGCCGGATCGGGCAGAAGGGGGAGGGCCGGTTCGAGTCGATCACCTGGGACGAGGCGCTTGACGACATCCACGAGCGGTTCACCGCGATCATCGACCGCCACGGCCCGGAGGCCATCCTGCCGTACAGCTATCTGGGCAACATGGGCATCCTCAACGGGCTCACCGTCGGCGACCGGTTCTTCAACGGCCTCGGAACGAGCGTGTCGGAGCGGACGTTCTGCGACGGTGGCGGGATCTCGGCCTATCTGATGACCCTCGGCCCGACCGCTGCGGTGGATCCCGAGTCGTTGATCCACTCCCGCTACATCATCATCTGGGCGTGCAACGTCCTGTCGAACAACCTCCATCTGTGGCCGTTCATCGAGGAGGCCCAGCGGCGGGGGGCCAAGGTGGTCTGCATCGATCCGGTCGCCCACCGCACGGCCAAGAAGGCCGATTGGCACATACCGATCCGACCGGGAACCGACGCCGCTCTGGCGCTGGCCATGATGAACGTGATCATCACCGAGGGCCTGCACGACGCCGACTACGTGGCCAACCACACCGAGGGCTTCGATGAGCTCGTGCCCCACGTGGCCGACTGCAGCCCGGAGTGGGCCGAGCGCGAGACCGGTATCGGTGCCGACGACATCCGCACCCTGGCCAGGGAGTACGCGGCGGCGAAGCCGTCGATGATCCGGGTGGGCGTGGCCCTCGAGCGCAGCACGGGCGGCGGCAACGCGGCCAGGGCCGTGTTCTCACTGCCGGCCCTGGTCGGAGCCTGGCGGGAGGTGGGCGGCGGCGTGCTGCAGATGCCGATCTGGGCCTTCCCCGTGGACTGGGACCGCCTCCACGGGCCCCATCCGAACGCAGAGCGGGTTCGGATCATCAACCAGTGGGACCTCGGCGAGGCCCTGCACGGCGGGTTCGACGGCCCGCCGATCGAGGCCCTCGTCGTGTACAACTCGAACCCAGCCGTCGTCGCGGGGGCCCAGCGGGACGTGCTGAGCGGCCTGGCCCGTGACGATCTCTTCCTCGTGGTGTCCGAGCACTTCGTCACCGACACCGCCCGCTACGCGGACATCGTCCTGCCGGCCACGATGGCGATGGAGCACGAGGACCTCATGTTCTCGTGGGGGCACCTGTACCTGACCTACAACCCGAAGGTCATCGAGCCGATCGGCGAGTGCGTGCCGAACACCGAGCTCTTTCGCCGGCTCGCCAAGCGAATGGGCATCGACGACCCCTGGTTCGACCTCAGCGACAGCGAGCAGCTCGAGGTCGCCCTCGACTGGTCCGCCCCCCAGCTCGAGGGGATCACGCTCGACCGGCTGCGGGCCGAGGGCTATGCCCGCCTGAGCCTGCCGCCGACCGATGACTACGCCCCCCATCGCCACGGCAACTTCCCGACCCCGTCCGGCAAGGTCGAGCTGCTGGCCTCGATGGCGGCGGGCGGCAACTTCGTGGCCCCGCTGTTCCGCCAGGGCATCGTCGGCAACCAGGACGGCAGCCGTGTCGAGCCCCTGCCGACCTATTACCCGCCCCGGGAGCTGGGAGCGAACGGCGACTACCCCTTGGCTTTGCTCTCGCCGAAATCCCATGCCTTCATGAACTCCCAGTACGCGAACATGGACCGCCAACTCGACCAGCAGGGCCACCAGAGCGCCCGCCTCAATCCCGATGACGCCGTTGCCCGTGGGATCGGCGACGGCGCCTCGATCCGCTTGTTCAACGAGAGGGCCGAGCTCGTCACGACGGCCAAGCTCACCCCCGATGTGGCACCCGGCGTCGTGCTGATGCCGATGGGCCACTGGCCGTCGCTGTCCGAGGCCGACCTCTCGGTCAACGCGCTGAACTCCACCCGCTACGCCGACATCGGGCGAGCCCCGACGTTCTCGGACACGGCGGTCGAGGTCGAACCGCTGGCCTGATCGCCTGGTCGGACCGAGTCCGGCCGAATCCCGGTCAGGAGAGGACGGTCCGCTCGTCAGCGGTGTGCTCGAGCACGTTTTCGACGTAGTCGGCCACGGCATCGGCCAGTGGGATCTCTTCGCCCGCCTGCTCGTTCAGGTACCAGTTGTGCTCGAGGATCTGGTGGTAGATCTCGGGGTCCTCCAGCCGATCACGGACCTCGGGCGAGATGGCGTCCATGGTCGGCTGCCAGCGCTCGGTGAGCCACCGGTAGGCCGCCACCGCCTCCGGCAGGACCGTCCCCTCGGCCTGTGACAGCCAGGCCCCGTAGGCCCGTATGGCGCTCAGCAGGCGCCGGGCCTGGTTCTCGTGGGCCACGATCCCGGTCAGGCGCTGCAGGACCCGGCGATGATGGCCCTCCTCCAGCACGGTCGGCCGGAACCGGGCCACCCCGTCGGACGCGTGGAGCTCGTACTCCTCGGTGTCGAAGCCCAGATCGTTCAGTCGGGCCAGGCGCTGGTGGATCTTTCCGAGCTCGCCGCTCGGCAGCTCGTCGGTGTCCTGCAGCTCGCTCCACAGCGCGGCGTACCGGTCGGCCAGGTTGGACGCCACCCGATCCGGCTCCACGTCCTCCGCGAGCAGACCCTCTGCCTGGAGGTCCAGCAGCCCGCCGAGCACGTTCTCGGCCCCGATGTCGAGATCGAGCTGTCGCTGGCCGTCGGTGAGATGCTCGTGCCACTCCGCTGTCTCGGTGTCGACCACGTAGGCCCGCAGGGCCCCGGCGTCCCTGCGGAACAGCGCGTTGTTCAGCGAGCAGTCCCCCCAGAAGAGGCCGGCGAGGTGGATCCTGGCCATCAGGACCGCCAGTGCATCCACCACCTGATCCCGCGTCCCCTCGTGGCGGATCTCGGTGAAGAGGAACCGGTAGGGCAGGGAGTAGCGGAGGTGCCTGGTGACGAGGATCGACTCGAGCGGTCGGCCGTCCTCGTCCTGGCGATCGGTGACGATGCCGACCAGCGCCACCGCTGGCAGGCCCTCCTCGCGCAGCCGCTCGAGGATGTCGAACTCCCGTTCGGCCAGGCGCTGGGGCAGCTCCTTCAGGGCGAGAACGGTGTCATCCAGCCCGAGGAACCGCACCACGTGCCGATGCAGGCCGGTCGGGAGACCGACCAGCAGCTCCTTCGGCCACTCGGCCAGTGGCCGCTCCCACGGGAGCCCGACGAGTGCGAGGTCCTCCCCGATCGTCTTCAGTCTCAGTGCGACCATCGTTCTTCGGTTCCGGTTCGGCGCCGGGAGGTCAGGCCTCGAGCGTCTCGAGCAGGTCGTGGACGGTGTGGTTGCTCTCCAGCGGGTGGCGGAGCGGCTTGTCGTCGATGATCTCGTAGCGGTTCCGGCGGCCGATCCGCTCCCTGGTGATGTAGCCCCCCTGCTCGAGATCGTCGATGATCTTCTGCACCGCGCCGGTGGTTATCCCCACCGCATGGCTGATGTCCCGCTGGCGCAGCTCGGGGTTGCGCCGGATGGCGATCAGCACATGGGCGTGATTGGTGAGGAACGTCCACGACGGGAGCTCCGGTTGCGGGTCTACTAATTCCACCGTCGGAGTATAGCTATTCGGCTGCGCCTGTTCCCAGGGGCCGAACACTGGCCATGGGTTCGGACCGCCCACGCCGATTGACCACGGGAAGGGGCCGGACGAGGATTGATCCGTGAAGCTCTTCTCCCATCGGAAACGGCCCGTCCATCTCGGGCCGTTCCCGCTGGAGCGGCTGCGGCGCCTCACCGACCCGGGAGCCCGCCCGCTCGGCATCGAACCCGGTCGACCGCTGCCGCCTCGACCCGCGGAGGCGCGAGTCGATGGACCGCGCGGCGCCGGTCACGCCTACCGGCCCTATCTCGATCTGCTCGACGAGCGCCGTCTCGGTCGCCCGGCCCAGCCGGCCCCGGTGCCCGACGGGGAGACGGAACGAGCCAACAACCTGAAGGCCGGCCTCTACTTCCTCGATGCCGACATGGTGGGCTGCGCAATCGTGCCAGACGAGGCCTGGTCCGACCAGCGGTCGAACCATCCCTACGCCGTCGTGGTGCTGATCGCCCACACCCGCTCGCCGGCCGGCCGCCAGCCGGGCGACGAGTGGATCGACGGGACCCGGCAGCTCAATGCCGACCTCCGGGCCGCCGAACTGGCCGTGATCACCGCCGCCTACATCCGCAACATCGGTTTCGAAGCCACGGCCCACACCCCGACCGGTTCCGACGTCGATCTCGACCGCCTGGCCCTGCAGGCCGGCCTCGTCGAGGTGGCGGGCGGTCGGCTCCGGTCGCCCTACCTCCGTACCGGGTTCGCGCTCTCCGCCGTCACCACCTCGATGGTGGTCCGACCGGATGCCCCACTGGCGAGGCGCTCGGCGGCGGCGCGGCTGCGAACCACGCTCGGGCCCGGTTGGCTCATCGGCTGGGGCGGGACGAGGGCCGGCCTCGATCGGCTCAACGGCGATCACCGACCGCTCCACCTCGGGCGGTACCCGATGGAGCGGATCGCCCGCGTCGACGAGCCGACGACGCTCGTCATCGAGGACGAGGTCGAGCGGGTCCCGGTTCGCGCCGGCGGATTCCCGCGTGCCGCGAACGGCGACTTCGGACCGAAGTTCCAGAACGACGTCAAGGTGTTCGCCTTCAAGACGCCATCGGCCCAGGCCTACGTGAGCCAGATCGCAGCGATGGTGCCCCATCAGGACGGGCCGGTCGGCGATCAGCCGGACCAGGGAACCGACGACGCGGGCGCCAACGCCGATGCCGTGAAGGCGCTGGCCCACCACCTCGGCGCGGACATGGTCGGTGTGTGCCGGATACCGGACTACGCCTGGTACAGCCACCGCGGCGATGGCACCCCGATCCAGCCCTATCACCGCTATGCGGTGGTGATCCTGCTCGATCAGGGCTACGAGACGATGGAGGGCGCCAGCGGGGACGACTGGATCTCCGGCGCCCAGTCCATGCGGGCCTACATGCGAGGGGCCCAGATCGCCGGCATCCTGGCCGAGCACATCCGCTCGCTCGGCCACGGGGCCCGCAGCCAGACCAACCGGGACTCCGATGTGCTCCACATCCCGCTCGTGCTCCATGCCGGGCTGGGGGAGATGAGCCGGATCGGGGAGCTGGTGCTGAACCCGTTCGTCGGGCCGAGGTTCAAGTCGGTCGTGGTCACCACCGATCTGCCGCTCACCCCGGATCGCCACATCGACTTCGGGCTCCAGGACTTCTGCTCGAAGTGCACGAAGTGCGCCAGGGAGTGCCCCTGTGCCGCCATCCCGTTCGGCGACAAGATCATGTTCAACGGCTACGAGACGTGGAAGCCCGACGTGGAGCGATGCACCAAGTACCGCCTCGGCAACCTCAGGGGCTCGGCTTGTGGCCGTTGCATGAAGACCTGTCCGTTCAACATCGAAGGCGTCCTCGCCGAGCGAGCGGTCCTCTGGGCCGCCATCAGACTGCCGGTCACCAGGCGCTGGATCGCCCGGCTGGACGACTGGATCGGCAACGGCTCGATCAACCCGGTCAAGAAGTGGTGGTGGGACCTCGAGTTCGTCGACGGGCGAGCGGTGGAGCCGGCCAGGGGCACCAACGCCCGGGAGCTCGATCCATCGGGTGGCCGGATCGCCGACAGCCAGCAGATCGCCCTCTACACACCGGACCTCCTGCCGCCCGGCGACGCCGTCGGTGTACCGGTGAGGCTGGTCCGCAAGGAGGCCCTGCAGCGGGCGGCCGAGGCGGAGTCCCCGAGAGCGGCCCTGGCCAGGATCGGGGCGCCGGCCCGATCGCCGGGTCGCGGCCGGTCCCGGTGGCTCGGTCGGGTGAGCTCAGGTCGACGGGTTCTGTGACGCCGCCAGTGCGGTGGCCGCCGCCTCGGCATGCGTGTGGTGGCTCATCGCCCGCTCGGCCCGGATCTCGGTCAACGCCTCTCGATCGACGGAGCACGGCACGGTGACCGGATCGACGTCGAACAGCCGCGCCGCGTTGTAGCCCAGGATCTTCCGCTTGATCTCTGTGGTCAGGGCCGGGTAGCCGAACCGCTCCTGGAGCTCGTCGCTGATCTGGAACGTCCTGAAGGCCTGGATCTGATCCTGCGGCGAGCCGTACCAGATCGAGTCGGTGCCCCACAGGATGTTGTCCTCGCCGACGGCGAGGAGGAGCTTGCCGATGAGGTGGGCGGCCTCGTCCGGCCTGGTCATGAGGGTTCGCCAGGTCGAGCCGAGCTCGGCGTACACGTTCGCTCCCGGGCCGATGCCGGACCGTCGCAGGGAGGTGATCAGCCGGTTCACCCCGACCTCGGCGCTCACGTCGTCGTAGGGTCCCTCGGCCGTTGCCGCCTCGAAGCCGGAGTGGTAGACGAGCAGGCTGATGGCTGGATGGTTGGTCGCCGCCGGGCCGATGTCGGCCGGCGACGAGGCGGGGTCGTTGCCCGAGAGGCCCTTGTGGACGGCGACGATCGGAACGTCGACCGCCGCCACCTGGGCCAGGTAGGCGTCGCCGGTCGCATCGTCGAGCCGCCAGGGCGGACCGCCGGCGTGGGTATAGGTCTTGAAGGCCCGGATCGGGAACTCGGCCGCAACCTCGGCCATCGCGTCGAGCCCGAGCGAGGTGGGGAACGACTCGCCCTGCATCAGTACCCGGCCCTCGCAGCCCACCCGCTCGGCAGCCTCCATCGTGCGCTCCATCACCTCGGGCGACAGCGCTCCCGGGGCGAAGGGGATCGCGGACAGCATCACCAGATGGGTGTCGCTCTCCAGGAACAGCAGCTCGAGGAAGTGCTCGATCGAGTAGCAGTCGCCGGGGTCGGCCTCGCCGCACGCCGACTGGGGGAAGCCCGGGGCGCCGGTGCCCGGTCCGAGCTCCAGCAGATGGTTCTGCACGTCGAAGATGAACTCGTCGTCGAGCGGGCCGACGGCCCGCTCGGCCGCCTCGGCATCGAGGGTCGAGGACGACTCGGCGCCGACCGTGCTCGACGGAGCGCCGGAGGGGCCGCTGGTCGGTTCCGGCTCGACCAGGAAGGTCCCGCCGGTCCGACCCGATTCCCTGGTGCAGGCCGCCAGCACCGACAGCGTCGTGGCCGCGCCCAGTGACGAGCGGAGGAACTGGCGCCTCGTCAGTCCGACCCGGCGGGCGTTGCGGTCGACTGCGGCGTTGGCTCGGCGGACCGCCTCCCTGGCCAGCTCGTTGGCCGGCGGGGGGACGAACTCGCCGTTGCCGCACGGCCCGAGCTTGATGGGGAGCCCCGGATCCGGTGGTTCTGGCCTGGCCACCGGGCCAGTCTCCCACAGCCTGGCCTAGGACGGCCGCCGGCCGGCCGTCGCGGTCAGGCCATGACGTGAACCGGCGTCCCGTTCGGCAGCTCGTCCGGCAGGTACTCGGCGATGTGCATCGGCAGCCTGATGCAGCCGTGGCTGGCCGGATACAGCGGCACCGACTGAGAGCCGTGGAGGGCGATGCCGCCCCGGAAGTAGAGCGGGTTGTAGAGCCGGCCGATGTCGAGGCTCGACTCCCGCCAGCCGGAGATCCGCCGGCTGATGTGGAAGTCGCCGACCGGGGTGATCGAGCTGCCGCTGTGCTCCTCGTTCTTCCAGGGAATGCCGCTGCCGCTCGAGGCGTGGGAGATCAGCACCGGCATGTCGTCGCCGGGGTCGTAGACCTTGACCAGTTGCTGGGAGAGGTCGACTTCGACCCAGCGCAGCTCGTTCGTCCGCTCCGGCTGCCCGATCTCCCCGTCGAGCAGCTGCTGCCAGGCCTTCTCGTCGAGCGGGCCCCAGTCGCCGTCGACGACCACGCCGGCCAGCTTCTCCAGCGCCCAGACGGCCTCGACGGTCCTCCTGCCGTACTCGCCGTCGATGGGCCCCGGATCGAAGGGCCCGTCGGCCAGCCGCTGCTGCAGCTCTTCGACCTCGTCGCCCTCGTCGCCGGCCCGGAGCAACAACCCGTCGTAGCGATACTCGGCCAGTGCCGTGACCGTCGCAGCGTCCGCAGTGCCGGTCGGCTCGAGATCGACCAGGCCCTGGAACGCCTCGACCGCCGCCGCCGTTCTACGGCCGTAGGACCCGTCGGCGGATCCGGGGGTGAATCCCAGCGCGTCCAGTCGGTCCTGCAGGGCCACCACCACCGGGCCGGAGTCGCCCCGATCGGCCGGTAGGAGCGTCACGATCGACGCCGGCTCGGTCAACCTCCCCGAGGTGATGTCGCCCACCGTGATACCGGCGCCGTCCGGCGCGCTCGGGTCGCTGTCGGTCTCGGGGTCGACGCTGCCGCTGCTCCGGTCCGGATCGGTGGTGGCGGGCCCGGCCGGTGCCCGATCGGTCGAGTCGCTCGTCGCCCGGTCGTTCGTCGCCGAGTCGACTGCGGTCGAGCCGATCGAATCGGCCCGCCCACCGTCGGCCGCCGGTGCGCCGGCTGCCTCCGAGCCGGCACCCCCGCAAGCGGCGGCGAGCAGCATCATCGTCAGAACCGTCGCTGTCAGCCGGTGTCCCACCTGCTGCGCCTCTCTCGAGCCTCTCTCATGCTTCTCTCGTAGGTGCGCCCGCCCGACCCGGGCTGCGCTCCTACCCTATAGACGCATAGCACACCGATGAGGTTCCCCGGTAGGCGGGATGGCGGAGCGACCGTCGTCTCGGCGCCGTCATCGTCCCACTTCGCCCGAGGTGCCACTCTGGGGGGCTCGGCGCTCCGAGCGCCTCGCCGCCACCGGTCTCTGGCTGCCGGCGGGGCCCAACAGGGCCAGCCCGACCATCGATCCGACGAGGCCGCCGGTGCTCGATAGCGCCAGGTCGAGCACGGTGTCGCCATAGGTGAGAGCGAGGCCGCCGGCGCCGCCGAACCCGTCCTCCGACACCGCCCACTCCATGACCTCCCACCAGACGATGGCGATTGCGCCGACACCGTAGCCGAGCAGGATCGCCTCGTCTCGCCTGTGCACATTGCGGAACCGGAAGGCGTGGAAGGCCGCCACCAGCAGCACCCAGTTCGCCGCATGGAGGACATCGTCGGTGGCCGGATAGCGGTCGTAGAAGCCGAAGAGGTTGCCGAGCGTGTCCACCAGGAACGGGGCGGCCAGCAGGGCGTCGGCCGTGTGCGGGTAGGGCCGCCAGCGACGCAACCCGGCCAGCATCGGGACCACCACCGCAGGAGCCAGGAACAGCGGGGCCCGGAACCCCATCGCCTTGCCTTCCACCGACGACGGCTCGAAGCCGATGGCGATCGCGAACGACAGGACGAGCCCGGCCTTCACGGCCAGGTTGGCCACCGCCGTGTACGGCTGGCGATCGAGATGGAGGACCCTGGTCGGAAACGGCACCGGACCAGTGTGGCACCGCCTACTGGTCCGGGCCGGCTTCCCATGGCAACGGTCGGCCGATCTCCGCCCTCGCGACGACGAGCGACGCAGCGCTCGCCCGACCAACGGGCGGTCGGTACGCTCGGATCGTCGGGATGGTGCCGGTGGTTGGAGGCGGTATGGCCGCAGATGCAGGAGCCTGGGATCGAGTGGGTCCGCCACCGGGCGATGGGCTCGAAGGCAAGGTGGCCATCGTGACCGGGGGAGGAGCACTCGGCGACGGCATCGGCAACGGCCGGGCCGCAGCCCTCCTCCTGGCACGGGCCGGGGTCAACGTCGCCGTGGTCGACCGGCAGGAGGCACTGGCGGCCCGCACAGTCGAGATGATCGAGGCGGAGGGCGGCACCGCCCTGGCCCTTGCCGGCGACGTGACCGTCGAGCGGGACTGTGCGTCGATCGTCGCTGCGGTCATGACCGCATTCGGTCGGATCGATGTGCTCGACAACAACGTCGGGATCGGCAGCCGGGGCTCGGTGGTCGATCTCGATCCGGAACGGTGGGACCTCGTGATGAAGGTCAACGTCGCCTCGATGGCCACGATGTCGAGGCACGTCGTCCCGGTGATGGCCGCCGCCGGCGGGGGCGCCATCGTCAACATCTCGTCGATCTCGGCGTTGCGACCCCGGGGGCTGACGGCGTACTCCACGTCGAAGGGGGCGGTCATCGCCCTCACCAGAGCCATGGCGGTCGACCACGGTCCGGATGGGATCCGCGTCAACTGCGTCGCCCCGGGTCCGGTGTACACCCCGATGGTGGCCGGCAGCGGCATGTCCGAAGAGCTGCGGGCGCGACGACGAGATGCCTCGGTGCTCGCCATCGAGGGGACCGGGTGGGACATCGGGAACGCCGTCGTGTTCCTGTCCTCGGCCCGGGCCCGGTACATCACCGGCCAGACGCTCGTCGTCGACGGGGGCGTGACTCTGGGCGCGCCGCAGCGCTAGCCCTGCCCGCGGGCGCTCGCCATATCGGCGCAAGGGTGTGGATCCCGGCTGCTGCAGCGACTACGGTCGCGCCCTGCGGGATGGGCGACCGACGTTCGATTCGCCTTTGCCGTGCACCACCACGGGCGAAGGGAAGACAAAATGGCCGAGAACGATGCCGCTGGCGACGAGCTCCATCCGTACGGAGCCGGCTCGCACGGACCACTGCAGGACGAGCGCGAGATGCCGACCTGCCATCCCATCAAGGGGCGCGTGCGGGAGGACGGAACGAAGCTCTACCACCGGCCGGACGGCCGGGATTACGAGTCCACGATCGCCGAGGTCTGGTTCGACTCCCCGTCGGCGGCCGAGGCGGCTGGGTTCGTCCTGGCGCCCACCCATCCCCCGGGCTCGGTCGGCGCAGACTTCGAGCCTGGTGCATCCGGACACCCCTGTTCCGCCGAGATGGTCGACGCCGCTCGAGCCGCCGCCGCCGGTCTGGCCGGCACCGTCGGGGACGGGGACGGGGACGGGGACGGTGCTGGTGCTGGTGACGGCGAGGAGCCGGCTTCGCCGGCGCCCGGTCAGGTGGCAGCCACCGGTGCTGCAGCCGGTGCCGCTGGCGCAGCCGCGATCGGTGCTGCCGGCGCCGCCAGCGCCGCAGCCGACGCCGCTGGCGGGGAGCTGGTCGGTGATACGGCGTCCGCCGCCGCTGACGGGACGAGCGCCGTTGCGGCCAGTGCCGCGGAGACCGTGGAAGACGTCGCGCCCGGCGGAGCCGGGCTCGGCACTGCCGCGCCAGGTGCAACCGGGGCCGCAGCGCTGGCATCCCAGCACGTGGGCGCTGCCGCATCCGGGATGGCGAGCGATGCCAGCGGTGCCGTCGGCCGAGCCGCCGGTGGTGGCGATGGTGACAGCGGTCGGGGACTCGGCAGTCCGGCGACCGGTGGTGGCCTCGCCGACCGGTCCGGTCTCGGCCGCTGGTTGTGGCTGGGGATCGGCCTGTTGGGCCTGGTCGTGCTCCTCGGCCTGCTGCTGTCCCAGTGCGGCAGCGACGACGAGGAGAACGAGGCCGGCACCGCCGACACCGAGGCCGTAGACCCCGCCGCTCCCGGCTCGGCCGACGACCCGGCGCCGACGATCGAACCGGCCGACGACGCCGCGGCGACAGACGATGCCGGGACCGGCGCAGAGGATGCGGTCACCACGACCGCCGGGTCCGATGGCGCGGATCTGGAGGCGTTGGCGTTGGCGGCGCTGGCCGATGCGGGTTACGACGGGGTCGGGGTGGAGGTGGATGGTGACACGGTTCGGTTGACCGGTGAGCTCGGTTCGCAGGACGAGCGGGCTGCGGCCGAGGCGGCGGTGGCTGGCGTGGCCGGTGTTGGCGGTGTGACGAACGAGATCACGGTCGCCGCCGCAGCTGCCGATTCCGGCTCCGACCCGGACGAGACTCCGACCGCCGAGGCCACCGACGGCGATCCGAGCTACACCGGCTGATCGGCTCACCGGCCTGCGGTCACCAGTGCGGTTGATAGGGGCGGGCCATCTGGCCCCGGTTGTGGCCGATGTCGAGCTCATCCGGCTGCGGCAAACCGACCCGGTAGAACGCCACGATCTCGGCCACGGCGTACAGCCACATGCACCCGGCCATCGAGGCGCAGGCCACGACGCCGATCAGCGTCGCCCCGGTCCCGACGGCGATCACGCCCATGAGCAGCTCGAGCCCGACGGCGACCACCAGCGCCCGCCCGATATAGGGTCGTCGGCACGAGCAGCCGGTCCGGTGGTGACAGGGGCTGCCCGACGACGGGTCGCGGTCGGCAGAGGGGATTCGTAGTTCCAAGGGGTTCCATTCGAGAGGCGCCGTCGAGCGCGGCACAGGCCGAGAACCTACGTCGACCGCAAGGCCGATTTTCTTGAACCTCCGACACCACGAATCGGCAGTGACATCGGCCACCCTGCGCTGGCGACGACGAACCGTCGCCGCGACCCGACGGTCGGTCCACTGCCGACCCCCGGGATCGGCTCGCGCCCGGTCAGCGGATCGCGTAGGGCAGGAGCCGGTGGTAGAGCGCCTCCGCCTGTTCCAGCACAGGGCGGAGCGCCGGCAACAGCTCGTCCTGTTTCGCCTGCCATGGTCCCCAGCCGGTCGACCGGTGGACCGCGTCGTACCAGTGCCGGGCCCAGACGCCGTCCTCGGGCTTCGGACCGGCCGGCCACGACAGCATTACCGGGTCGTACTCGACACCGAGGCGGCGGCACAGCTCGGCCAGTACCGCCGGGGGATCGAGCAGGAGCGTCTTGGCATCGAGGACGATCGGCTGCCGACCCGCAGCCAACAGGCCGTCGAGTATCTCGACCATCTCCTCGAAGCCGGTGTCGGCGAGCGTGGTGTCCGGCATCTGCTTCTGGAACGACGTGAGCATGTCCCGCGGCTCCCTGGTGAGGAGCACGTTCCGGCACTGCGACAGGAAGCCACGGTCCAGGCCCACGAGGTGCTTCGCCATCTGCTTGAAGAACACGATCGGTGTGTCGTAGTGACCGAGGATCACGTCGGACACCACCGCCTGGCCATCGGGGTCCTGGGATGCCAGCACCGCGGCTGCGCCGGGGTGGACCCGGCCGGTCCGACGCAGGTAGTGGGCGTAGAGTGGCTCGTCGACCACGGTGGTGTCGGCTCGCTGGCGCCACGAGTACATCAACGCGGTCGAGATGTTGCGGGGGCTCGACCACACGTTCAGCCGTAGCGTCTCCGTCGGCGGGCTCCCCATCGATCTGCCGGTCAGCCCTGCCGCTCGACATCGGCCGCAACGGCCCGCCGGTACAGCTCGCGGAGCCGCGCCGTCATCGGACCCGGGCCGTCGTGCTCGCCGATGACCCTGCCGTCGACCGCTCGCACCGGCGTCAGGCCACCGAACGTGCCGGTGACGAACGCCTCGTCCGCATCGTAGACGGCGGTAAGGGAGAACGGTCGCTCGGCGGTCGGGATGCCGGCGCCGGCCGCCTCCTCCAGCACCACCGCTCTGGTGATGCCGGCGAGGTTGTACTGGCCGGTGGACGTCAGCAGTCGTCCGGACCGGACCACGAAGAAGTTCGTGGCGTTGCAGGTGGCGACCGCCCCGGTGGGATCGAGCATGAGCGCCTCGTCGGCCCCGGCGTGCACCGCCTGGATGAGGGCGATGACCTCGTGGAGCTTCGAGTGGCAGTTCAGCCGCTGATCGAGCGTGTCGGGCGGGGGCCGTCGGACGGTTGCCGTGAACAGGGTGATGCCCCGGTCGGCAACGGCGGGGTCGGCCCGCTTGTGCTCGGCGATGATCACCATGTTGGGTCCGCCGACCACGTTGGACGGGTGCTGGGACGGCGTCTTCTTGTCGCCCCTGGTGATCATCAGCCGGACGTGTACGTCGTCGGTCATGTCGTTCCGCTCGACCGTCCGCTCCAGGGCGTCCATGATGAACGCCCTCGTCCCGATGGCCAGGTCGACCGCGCGGGCCCCTGCGAACAGCCGATCGAGGTGGCGGTCGACGAAGGCGAAGCGACCGCCATGGAGCCGGAGCCCCTCCCAGATGCCGTCCCCGACCAGGAATCCGCTATCGAAAACGGAGATCCTGGCCTCCCGGCGATGCTGGAACTCCCCGTTGATGTAGATCTCGATCTCGTCGTTGCGGGGATCGTGGACCGCCGCGTGCGTGCTCGTGGCCATCGAGCCACGGTAGTGGTCACGCACCACGGGCCCGGCTCACGATCGGTAGGCGATGTAGGACTTCGGCATGCCGAGCCAGCGCTCGACCAGGAGCTCGCAGTCGGGGAACAGCGCCTCCATGTCCGACCTCCGCAGCAGCTGGATCTCGTCGACCAGGTCGTCGACCGCAGCCCGGGTCGGTCGATTCATCAGACCCCACACCGTGAAGTTCCGGTAGAGCCGGCGGCGCCACGATGGGGGCAGCCAGTGGACGAAGGGCGTGATGAGATGCGGCTCGAGGAAGAACTCCCTGGCCGGAGTCTGGATCCACACCCGCTTGCCGACCCGCTCCGCCTCGCGAGCGAACCTGACCTGGTTCTGCCGCGTGTAGAGGTGCTCGATGACGCTGTTCGAGAAGGCGATGTCGAACCGCTCGTCCTCGAAGTCGAGGTCCGTGGCGTCACCCTGTACCACCCGCATGGTCGGCCGATGATCCTCGTCGAGTCGGACCTCGGTCTTGTTGACCAGCGTGACCCGGGGCTCGACGTCCAGATAGGTCCAGTTGAGGGCGGTCCCGCCGATGTCGACGATCTCGGTGTCGGCCGAGGGGCGCATGAGCTCGGTGAATCGCTTCATCCGCTTCTTGCGAGTGCCGGTCAGCCGGAAGATGACCCGGTACAGAACATGGATGTCCACAGTCGTGCCTTTCCCGCACTGATCGTGTCCGCTCGGGGGACACCGTAGCGGCGAGCTACGCTCGGTCGTTGCCGACGGCCGGTCCGGCTGCGGTCCGCTCGGACCGCTCGATCGAGACCGGCGTGCCCAGGGGCAGGAAGCGGGCCATCCCCTCGATCGTGGGGTTGGCCACCCGGATGCAGCCATGGCTCACGTCCTGGCCGAGCAGGTCTGGCCGATTCGTGCCGTGGATACCGATGACACCGTTTCCGCCGTTGAACGACTGGAGGGTGTCGCTGTACCCGGACAGCCCGTAGGCGTAGGACCCGTAGATACCGTTCGGATCCCTCGGCCGGACGAGCTCGACGAGGTAGAACTCGCCGAGCGGTGTCGGGGTGTCGCCGGTACCGATGGCGACGGCGGTCGAGAGCTTCACCCGGCCGTGGTGGTAGATGGTGAGCCGGTGGGCATCGGCATCGACCTCGATGCGGTAGGGATTGACGCTCATCTCGACGTCGCCGAGCGGGATCCAACCGGTGGTCCCGTTCGGCCGGACCGGCAACTGCACCTCCAGCCAGCCGTCGAGCGGGGGACCGACGGCCCGGAACACGAGGGGTCCCCCTCGGTCGGTCGGGTTGGCGAACTCGGCGACCACCCCCGCCTGCTCGGTCGGGGCCGCCCTGGCCACCACACCGTCGGTCAGGGCGTGGGCCACGATGGTGGGTGCCGTCCGGCCCTCGACGCCGGCGACTCGGGCGATCTCCTCTCGACCGGCCAGCGGCCCATCGATCGTGATCGGATCGATCATCGGTCCCGCCGGCCCCGCCATCGGGCTCGGTCGTCCGCTCTCATCGAGCTCCGGGATGACCACTCCCGATGCGATGGCCACCAGCAGTGCGGCTACCGCCCCGACCAGCGGGCCGGTGATCCCCGCCGGCTCGTGTCGTCGCCCGTCGACCATGTCCAACCTTCCGTCGTCCGGCCCCGCGGTGGGAGCGCTCCGGTTGACAACACACCGTACCCGCACGATCGCTCAGCAGCAGCAACCAGCTGCAGCGCTCAGGGAAGCCCGTTCGGACCCACGATCGGATCGATGTGCACATCGTCGTACTCGCCGGGCGGGGTGAGCATGGTGAGGCCGGTGCCGTCGGCGTCGACGTAGGCGAGGCGATGACCGCCGGTGCCGAACTCGAACCGCCGGAAGAACACCCCGCCCGTCTTCGGGTGCCACCGTCCCACGATGTTGACGTTGCCGTCCGATACGACGGTGGTCAGCTCGGCGTCCGCCAGCGAGTAGGCCCGCAGAGCCCACCGACCGACGAACCGGTGGTTGGGGTCGACGGCGGTCTCGAACAGGATCACTCTGCCGTCCGGCGACCAGGTCGGGCTCTGGTCCCGCAGCTCGTCGAAGGTGAGCCGGACCTCGTTCGATCCGTCGACGGCGGCCACGAACACCTCGAGGTTCTCGACCTCGTCCTGGCGGCCCCGGTAGCCGCTCGGGTGGGCGACGTAGGTCAGTCGCCGGCCATCGGGGCTGAAGGACGGGTCCGAGGAACAGGCGGTCTGTGTCGGTGACCGGGTGGGGCGTGAAGTCCCGGCTGTCGGCCACCCAGATCCGGTACCGACCGTCGTCGGGATCGGTTGCGGCGAACGTTATCTGCAGACCGTCCGGTGACCAGCTGGCCGGGCCCAGCCCGTCGAACGCATCGGCGGGTAGGCGCTCGACGAGCCCACTGCCGTCGAGTCGCATCGTCCACAACGACGCAGACGCCCAGTTGCTGTCCGGGCTGTCGAACATTCTGGAGCGAGCCGGAGCGGCCCGAGGCGAACAGGAACGCTGTATCGGCGGGGTGGTCGGTACCGAAGCGAGCGCTCTCGGCCCCCGACGCGGCCGTCCTCGGTGCCTCCGGTCGCCCACCGGATTCGGCCACCAGCCGTCCACCGCCCGTCCCGGTCGACCGGCCCGATCGGCGACGGGGTGCTCGGGCCCTGACCACCCGGCAATCGTAGTGGGGCGATCCCACCGGGCGAGCACGGTGCGCGGCCCGGAGAGAGCTTTCCCTGGTGACACGATCGGGGGATCGACCCGGCCGGCCTCGTCGATCTCGAGCCGCCAGCTCAGGTCCGACGATGGCCGGCCGATAACCGCGGTGTGACTGAAGATCGCTTCGGACCGAACACCGCCGTCGTGCCCCGCTACCGGCGGGTCGGGCTCCGCATGAGCTGCTGGGCTTGCGAGGTGGCCTGGACCGGCTCGGCCCACTCCCGCTGCTGGGTCTGTGACGGGCCCGGTGTGCCCGGGCCACCCCCGTCGATCTACCCCGACATCGACTAGAAGAGTCGTAGTCGGTCGTCACCCCTCCTGGGCTCAGGCGCGCTCGGGAACCCAGGGGGCGGGCTCCCGGTTGCGGAATGCGGCTATGCCGACCCTGGCTTCCTCGGACTCGAACAGTTGACGGGACCGGACGGCAGTCCAGTCGAACGCGGCCTGCCGATCCATCTGGGGCACCCGGTTGATCAGCTCCTTGGCCGCCGCCAAGGCCTGCGGGCCACCACGAACCAGCATGTCGACGAAGCCGGCCACCGTGGCGTCGATCGCGTCGGGCTCGACGGCCCGGTTGATGAGGCCGACCTCGGCCGCCCGCTCCGGGCTGATCCGATCGCCGGTCAGGAACAGCTCAGAAGCGTCGGCCCTGGTCATCTTCGGTAGGCAGACCACCGAGATGACCGCCGGGGCCACGCCGATCCGCACCTCGGTGAAGCCGATCTTGGCGTCGTTTCTCATCACCGAGATGTCGCATGCTGCCACCAGCCCGACCCCGCCGCCGGTGGCGTGCCCGTCGATCCGGCCGACCACAGGCTTCGGTGAGTCGAGGATCTGACCGAAGACGTCCACGAAGGTTCGGCGCTGTGTCGGCGCGTCCGAGTCGGCGATGCCGGGACTGCTCGACTTGAGATCGGCTCCGGCGCAGAACGTGTTCCCGGCGTTCGTCAGCACGATGACCCTCGCATCGTCGTCGGCCATCGCCCGGTCGAGCATGGCACTCAGCGAACCGACGAGCTGGTCCGACAGGCTGTTCTTGCGCTCCGGCATGTTGAGGGTGATCGTTGCCACGCCGGCTCCGACCTCGTAGAGGATCGGGACGTCATCGTTGGGTTCAGTCGACATGGCCCCAAGCATTGCCCCGGCCGGCTGCAAGTGGCAAAGGGGACGTGCGGGTGGCGGGGTACATTCTGGATCATGTCGGTCGCCAACAGCCTCACCGCCGAGGAGCTCAGAGTACTGGCCTGCTTGATCGAGAAGTCTCACACCACCCCCGACCAGTACCCCCTGTCGAGCAACGCCTTGACGACGGCCTGCAACCAGAGGACGAGCAGGGACCCTGTGGTCGACTACTCGACCCAGCTCGTCGACCGGACCCTCCAGCTGCTGCGCGACGCCGGTTGGGCCAGGATGATCCGGGGCGCAGGGAACCGGGCCTTCAAGCACCGGCACATCGTCGACGAGAAGCTCGGTCTCGACTCGGCGCAACAGGCGCTGGTGGCCGTTCTGGCCCTGCGGGGCCCGCAGTCGCCCGGCGAGCTGAAGACCAGGACCGAGCGGTATCACCGGTTCGAGGATCTCGGCGAGGTCGAGCGGGCCCTGGTCGGCCTGTCCCACCACGAGCCACCGCTGACCAGGAATCAGGGCCGGGGGCCGGGCCAGAGCCAGGACCGTTGGATCCAGTTGCTCGGCCCGACCAGCGATCGACCGGCCGCAGCAGCTCCGGCGACTGCGATCACCGAGACCGCTCAGTCGAGCCACGCCGCCGGGCCGCCGGCCGATCGGGTCGTCGACGGGGGGGCGGGCGGCGAGCGCCAGCCGTCGGAGCTCGAGCAGCGGGTGGCCCGCCTCGAGCGACGGCTGGCCGTGCTGGAACGGGAACTGGGCATCGCCGAGAACGGAGCCGGGGACTGAGGACCGAGTGTCGGCTCGTCCCGGATGGGGCAATTCGTCGTCGGTTGTGGCCTACCATCCGTCCTGCATGGCTGGAGTAGCTCTCATCGTCGCCGGTGGTGCCCGCCCCGATCCGCTCGAGATCAAGGCGTTGCCGGCGATCGACTTCTGCGTCGCAGCAGACAGCGGCGCCGACTCGGCCATCGCCGTGAACCTGGCGGTCGACAGCATCGTCGGCGATCTCGACTCGATCTCGCCGACCACCCTGGCTGCGCTGCGAGACGCCGGTGCCGAGATCCGGGAGCATGCGGCCGAGAAGGACCAGACCGATCTCGAGCTGGCATTCGCCAGGGTCATGGAGGAGCAGCCCGATCGGGTCATCGTCATAGGCATCGGTGGCGGCAGGATCGACCACGCCTTGGCCAACATCGCCGTGTTGGCGGCCCAGGGGAGGGGTGGAGTGATCGTCGACGGCCTGGTCGGCTCCGCCCGGCTGTCGGTCGTCCGGGGCACGAGATCGCTCGATGGCGCCCTCGGGGAGACGATATCCCTGCTGCCGGTGCTCGGGCGGGCCGACGGGGTGACCACCGAGGGGCTCAAGTACCCGCTCGCCGACGAGCCGTTGGAGCCGGGCTCGGCCCGAGGGGTCAGCAACCGGTTCGTGGCGCCGTTGGCCACTGTCAGCGTGCAGCGCGGGGTGCTGTTGGCGGTGCAGCCGTTCGCCCTCTCCGAACGGAGCCGGGGGTGACCCCGATGGTCGAGCGGGTGACCCCGCGTCTGAGGCGAAGCTGGATTCAGCGCGCGATCATCCTGATGAACCTGCTGCTCATCGCCGTCAGCCTCGGTGCAGCAGTGCTGCTCAACTACGGGTACGGGCGTGCGGCATCGATCAACAGGGTTGCGCTCGGTCGCAGCCTGACGCCGGTCCCCGACGACCTCGAACCGGGCGAGCGGGTGATGAACGTCCTGCTCGTCGGCTCGGACTCGTCGGCCACGTTGGACGAGGACGACCCGATCCAGATCGGCCGCCGGGGAGAGCGGTTCGGGGACGTGATCATCGTGGCCCACATCGACGAGCGGGCGGGCGAGATCGCGCTGCTGTCGTTCCCGAGGGACCTGTGGGTCGACATCGCCGGTACAGCACGACCGGGCAGGATCAATCGGGCGTTCGAGGTCGGGGGACCGGCCACCCTGATCGAGACCATCGAGAACGAGTTCGATGTCCCGATCCACCACTACATCAACGTCGACTTCGCCGGCTTCAAGGGCCTCGTCGCCGCAATCGGCTCGGTCGACGTGTACTTCGAGACCCCGGCCAGGGACTGGAACGTGAGCGCCAAGCCCGCCCCGAGGAGCCAGACCGGCTTCATCATGGCCGAGGCGGGCTGCCAGTCGCTCGATCCGGAGACCGCCCTGGCCTACGTGCGGTCCCGCTACTACCAGACCCAGAACGAGGCGGGCGAGTGGGTCACCGACCCGACGTCGGACCTCGGCAGGATCCGCCGACAGCAGGACTTCCTCAGGCGGGTGATCCAGCAGGCCATCGACATGGGCGCCAGGAACCCGTTCGTGCTTCGTGACCTGATCGATGCCGGGCTCGAGAACGTGGCCATCGACCAGCGCCTCACCCCACAACTGCTCCTGGACATCGGCATGACCTACCGCTCGTTCGAGCCCGACCGGCTCCAGACGTACAGCTTCCCGGCCACCGACGGCCAGGTCGGCCGCAATCAGGTCCTGCTCCCGCTCGACGATGAGGCCGAGCCGGTACTGGCACTGTTCCGAGGGGCGTCCTTCGACGATCCGGCGACGGTGGACCTCACCGTCCAGATCGCCAGGGGCGATACGACCCGGAGCGCACCGGATCCGATCTCGACCCGCTTGGCGATGCTCCGAGCGGCCGGGTTCCGGTTCGAGCAGTCGACCAGATCCGGATCCGTCGAGGGCGTGGTCGTCCGGCACGGTCCCGACGGTCGCCATGCCGGTGAGCTGGTAGCCGCAGCCATCGCTCAGCCGGTGCTCCTCGAGCAGGTCGAGGAGCTCGTCGGGCGCTCGGTCACCGTGGTCATCGGCCCGCCGGCCCCGGCGGCCGCCGACGCTCCAGGCGACGTTAACCGAACTGGAACGGACGCTCATCGGTCGGAGAGCGCGACGACCGAGCCGCCATCGGAATCCGAGATGGGCCAGATCGATGATCCTGCGCCTGTTCCAGAGGGCGCAGGGCTACAGTCGACCGCTGCTTCATGCGGCTAGCGCACGCAACCCGCAATCTTGCCCCTTCGGCGCCCGTGTACGTCGCGATACGGTCTGTCATGTTGTCAACAATTTGAGGAGGATGCGTGGCCTCGATCGCGATCATAGGCACCGGTTACGTCGGGCTGACCACTGGCGCCTGCTTCTCCCATCTCGGTCACGACGTCATCTGCGCCGATATCGACGAAGCCAAGGTGGCCCGGCTCCAGGCCGGCGATGTGCCGATCGTCGAGAAGGGACTCGACCGCTTGGTCGACGAGGGCATCCGGTCCGGGAAGCTCCACTTCGTCGTCGGCGCCGAATCGGCATCGAAGGAGGCCGAGTTCCACTACCTCTGTGTGCCCACCCCTCAGGGCGACGACGGTGCCGCCGACCTCAGCTACCTCGAGACCGCAGCCTCCCAGATCAGCCACGTCCTGCCGAACAACAGCGTCGTGGTCAACAAGTCGACGGTGCCGGTCGGCTCCACCAGGGTGGTGGCCCGGGTGCTCGGCCGGTCCGACGTCGCGGTCGTGTCGAACCCGGAGTTCCTCCGCGAGGGCACCGCCGTTGCCGACTTCCTCCAGCCGGACCGAGTGGTCATCGGCTCCCGTGACCAGGAGGCCGCCATCCGGGTGGCCGCGCTGTACTCCCGCATCGCAGCCCCGATCATGGTCACCGATCCCGTCTCGGCCGAGACCATCAAGTACGCGTCGAACGCGTTCCTGGCGTCCAAGCTCTCGTTCGTCAACGCCATCGCCACCCTCTGCGAGGCGGTCGGGGCCGACGTGAACGACGTCGTGCTCGGCATGGGCTATGACTCCCGGATCGGTCGGGAGTTCCTGCGGCCCGGTCCCGGGTGGGGCGGCAGCTGCTTCCCCAAGGACACGCGGGCGCTGGCCAAGATCGCCCAGGACGCTGGCTACGACTTCCGGTTCCTCAACGAGGTGCTCCAGGTCAACGCCGACCAGTTCGACCGGACCGCCCAGAAGATCATCGACTCGGTCGACCCGGGGCTCGCCGACAACCACATCGCCGCGCTCGGCCTCACGTTCAAGGCCGGGACCGACGACCTCAGGGACTCACCCGCCGTCGAGGTGCTCGAGCGGGTCGTCGGCGCCGGAATGCAGGTCAAGGCGTACGACCCGGCCGTCCTCGTCGACGACAACCGGCTGGCGATCGTTCATCCCGATCTCGACATCGAGGTGGTCTCCGACCCCTATGCCGCAGCAGAGGGAGCGGCCTCGCTCGTGATCCTCACCGAGTGGGACGAGTTCACCTGGCTCGACTTCGACAAGCTGCGGGAGATCATGATCGGCAAGAACATCGTCGACGCCAGGAACCTGCTCGATCCGTCCATCCCGAGACGGCGAGGGTTCAACTATCGAGGCGTCGGGCGCTAGCTGGTGGCTCGGGTCGTCGTCACCGGTGGGGCTGGCTTCCTCGGGTCCCACCTCAGCGACCGGCTGCTGGCCCGCGGTGACGAGGTCATTTGCCTCGACAACCTGGTCACCGGCTCCATGGCCAACATCGAGCACCTCTTCGGCGACGACCGGTTCTCGTTCACCCGCCACGACGTCTCGAACCACATCTGGGTTCCCGGTCCCGTCGATGTGGTGATGCACCTCGCCTCACCGGCCTCGCCGGTCGACTTCCAGCGCATATCAATCCCGATCCTCAAGGTCGGGGCCCTCGGCACCCACAACACGCTCGGTCTCGCCAAGGAGAAGGGGGCCAAGTTCTTCCTGGCGTCGACCAGCGAGGTGTACGGCGACCCGGAGGTTCATCCTCAGCCGGAGACATACTGGGGCAACGTGAACCCGATCGGTCCCCGAGGGGTGTACGACGAGGCGAAGCGGTTCGCCGAGGCGATGACCATGGCCTACCACCGCCATCACGGGCTCGACGTCCGCATCGTCAGGATCTTCAACACCTACGGGCCTCGGATGCGGCCAGACGACGGTCGGGTGGTGTCGAACTTCGTGACCCAGGCGCTGCGGGGCCTGCCGCTAACCGTCTACGGCGACGGCTCGCAGTCGAGGAGCTTCTGCTACGTCGACGATCAGATCGCAGGTCAGCTGGCGCTGCTCGACAGCGACCACAGCGGCCCGATCAACATCGGCAACGACCAGGAGTACACGATGCTGGAGCTGGCCAACGTGGTGATCCGGGTGACGGGGAGCAGCAGCGAGATCGCCTTCGAGCCGTTGCCGACGGACGATCCGACCCGTCGCCGGCCGGATCTGACCGAAGCCTCGACGAAGCTGTCGTGGAAGCCGCTGATCGACCTCGAGACCGGCTTGGCCCGTACGGCCGACCACTTCGCCTCGGTGATCGGGCTGTAGCCGGCCGAGCCGCCCGGCCGGGGCCGCCGGGCCGCCTAGACGAAAGCCGCGCTCCGATCGGCGAACGATGACACAATCGGGCCCAGTGAAGCCGCAGGTCCTCGCCATCGTCGAGCAGTTCTGGCACCGGATGCCCGGTGGGACCGCAACCGCCACAGAGCACACCCTCTCGGCCCTGGTCGAGCTGAACGACTACCACGTCATCGGGCTGGCGGCTCGACACGCACCGCCGGGGCGCCACGGACCGGCCCCCTGGCGGCGGATGCCGACCGGCTCCACGCTGCGGTTCCACTGGCTGCCCCGTCCGGCGCTCTACGAGGCCTGGCTGCGGCTGGGCCGGCCCTCGATCGACGGGTACTGCAATGACGGGGCAGTGGTCTGGGCCTCCAGCCTGATCGTGCCGCCGACGACGTTGCCGGTGGTGGCCACCGTCCACGATCTGGACTTCCTGGCCAACCCCGGCTCCTCCACCTCCCGGGGTCGACGCTTCTTCCCGCTGGTGTGGCGGCGGGCGACGGAACGGGCCCAGCTGTTCGTCTGCCCCAGCCAGGTGGTCGCAGACGACTGCGTCCGCCGCGGGATCGCGGCCGATCGGGTCCTCGTGATCCCCTGGGGTGTCGCCCCGCCGCGGTGCAGCCGGGCCGAGGCGGCGGCGAAGCTGACCGAGCTCGGGCTGTCCGAGGACTACGTGCTGTGGGTCGGTCCGCTCATCCCGCGCAAGAACCCGAAGGGGGCGGCACTGGCGATGGGTCGGATCGACGCCGAGATCGTGGTCGTCGGTGCCGGAGCAGACGATCCGCAGGCGGCGGTTGCGTTCGCGTCGCTCGGCAGCCGGGTCCGCCGGTTCGATGCGGTCGACGACGAGACGTTGAGCGCCCTCTACCGGGGCGCCTCGGCCCTGCTGTACCCGTCGTTCGCCGAGGGGTTCGGATTACCGGTGCTGGAGGCCATGGCCCACGGCACGCCCGTCGTCACCTCCGTCGGGACGGCCACCGCGGAGGTCGCCGGGGGCGCCGCCCTGCTGGTCGACCCGACGAGCCCCGAGCACATCGCCGAGGGGTTGCGGACGGCCCTGTTCGACCGGGCCGCTCGCCGGCAGCTGATCGACGACGGCCTCAGCCGGGCCGGTGAGCTGTCGTGGGACAACACCGCAAAGGGCTACGCCGAGGCGTTCCGGACCGTCCGATGACCCGCCGCTCGCCGTTCGTGGTCGGGGTCAACCTCACGTGGCTGGTCCCCGGCGTGGTCGGGGGCTCCGAGGAGTACACGCTCAGGCTGCTCCTCGCGGTGCCGTCGCTACTGCCAGACCACCTCCGCCTGCGGATCTACGGGCGACCGGACCTGCTGGACGCCTACCCTGACCTCGCCGGCGGAGCGGAGTACGTGACCACTCCACCGGTGCGCTCCAAGGCGGCCAGGATCGCCCTCGAGCACAGCTGGCTGGCCCACCGGAGCCGGAACGACGACGTCGTCCACCACGCCGGTGGCACGGTGCCATACGTCCGGGCCAAGCCCACCGTCGTCACCGTTCACGACCCCCAACCGCTCGATCATCCGGAGAACTTCGATCCGGTGAAGCGGCGGTGGCTGGCGCTGGCGCTGCCGCACTCGGTCAGGGTGGCACGCCTGGTGCTGTGTCCCAGCCGCTACACCGCCGACCGGCTCCGGCAGCTGCTGGCGGTCCCGGAGCACCGCGTCCGCGTGGTACCCCACGGGCACCGGGTCGCCGGCGGCCCAGCCGGCGATGCGCCGTCGTGGTCGAGCCGGGTGGCCGGAGCGTCCATCGAGCCGGAGCGGTTCGGCCGCTACCTGCTGTACCCGGCCATCGCCTACCCCCACAAGCGACACTGCGACGCAGTTCGACTCCTGGCCGGTCTCGGTCCCGACCTGGACGATGTGCAGGTGGTGTTCACCGGCCGACCCGGTCCCGAATCGGGTGCCATCCACGCCGAGGCGGCCCGGCTGGGGGTTGCCGACCGGGTCCACCACCTCGGCCGGGTACCGGCCCCGGACCTCGAGGACCTGTACCGGTCGGCGGCCGCCCTCGTCTTTCCCTCGGCCTACGAGGGGTTCGGGAATCCGGCCCTCGAGGCGATGAGCCTCGGCTGCCCCGCAGTGGTCAGCGATGCCGGCGCCCTCCCGGAGGTGGTCGGCGACGCAGGCCTCGTCGTCCCGGTCGGTGACGTCGCCGCGCTGGCCGAGGCCACCCGGTCGGTGCTGGTCGACCGTCGGTTGGCCGACGAGCTCCGAGCCAAGGGCCGGGCCAGGGCCCGCTGTTTCGACGTCGGTATCGCCGCCGCCCGGCTGGCAGACGTCTATGGTGAGCTGGCCAGCACCCGGCGGGCGTGACCCGCCGCTCCCTGTCGCCGGATGTCGGTCGCCGCCATGAAGCTCTTGCTGTTCTGCCCCCACTTCCGTCCGGACCTCCATGCCGCAACGGGCGAGGTCATGACCCAGCTGGTCGAGGGCCTGGCCGAGCGGGGCCACGAGATCAGCGTCGTCACGTCCCTGCCGTGGTACCGCGGCCACCGGGTCGACCCGGACTGGCGGGGCAGGCCGTGGCGGCGGGAGCGCACGGCCTGGGGTCAGGTGGTCCGGGTGTGGCCGTTCCCGACCGACAAGACCAACATCCCGGCCAGGGCCCTCGGGTTCGGCGGCATGACCTCGCTGGCGGCCGGGCTCGGGCTGACCCTCGGTCATCACGATGTCGTCATGGCGATGTCGCCCCCGATCTTCCTCGGAGACGCAGCATGGCTGGTGGCTCGGCGGTTCCGGGTGCCCTTGGTGTTCAACCTGCAGGACATCTTCCCCGACGTCGCCCTCGAACTCGGCGCACTGAGCGGTGAGCGGGTCCTGCGACTGGCCCGGCACCACGAAGCCTCGATCTATCGCAGGGCGGACGCCATCACGGTGCTGTCCGAGGACCAGGCCCGCAACATCCGGGGGAAGCTGACGGCCGCAGCCCATGACCCGGACAAGGTCGTGGTGATCCACAATGTCGTCGACCTCGAGCGGATCCGGCCGACGGAGCGGGAGAACCGCTACCGCCGCCAGCACGGCTTGAGCGGCAAGCAGGTGGTCATGTACTCGGGCAACGTCGGGCTGTCCCAGTCGTTCGAGCTGGTCAGGTCGGCCGCCGACCGCTGGGCCGACCGACCGGACGTCGTGTTCGTCATCAACGGGGAAGGGGCGGCCAGACCGATCGTCGATCGCTGGGCGCGATCGTTGGACAACGTCCGGGTCGTCGACTTCGGTCAGCGGTCGGAGATCAGCACCATCCTCGGCGCCGCCGACATCCACCTGGTGCTCTTGAAGAGCGGTCTGGCCAGGAGCAGCACGCCGTCGAAGTTCTACAGCATCCTGGCCGCCGGTCGGCCGGTCCTGGCCAGCATCGACGAGGGGAGCGAGGTGTCGTCGGTCGTCAAGGAGGCCGACGTCGGTCTCGCCGTCCCACCCGACGACGAGTGGGCATTCTGCCGGGCGCTCGATCAGATGCTCGGAGATCCCGCCGAGCTGGTGGCCATGGGAGCGCGGGCCAGAGCGTTCGCCGCCACGTGGCTGACCCCCCAGGCCCAGGCCATGGCCTACGAAGCGCTGTTCGAGCACGTGGTGGCTGCGGCCGGTCGTCGATGAGCGCGGCGAGAGACCTCGCCCCACTCGGCCCCGTGTTCCGGTCCGGCCGGCGAGGGCAACTCGCCCAGTGGATTTCCGATCGTTTGGTGTTGTAATTGTGAGACTTCGCAAAGGCGCAAAGGAACAATGGATCGACAGGTCGCAGTAATCGTCAGTGGATACTTCAGCCCCCTCCACGTCGGACATCTCGACATGATCGAGGCCGGTGCACGAGCCGGCGACAAGCTGATCGTCATCGTCAACAACAACGATCAACAGCTGCTGAAGAAGGGCAAGATCATCATCGACGAGCAGGACCGCCTCAGGCTGATCCTCGCCCTGCGGGCAGTCGACGAGGCGCTCATCGCGGTCGATCGGGACGGCACGGTCTGCGAGTCGCTGCGGCTCGTCGCCGAGAAGCACCCCGAGCACGACCTGATCTTCGCGAACGGCGGCGATCGCGAATCCGATGCGGTGGTCCCGGAGGCGGCGACCTGCGAGCAGTACGGCATCCGCATGGTGTACGACATGGGTGGTAACGACAAGGCCGATTCGAGCACCAGGATCAACGTCGAGCTCGGGCTCGAGACCTGACGCTGATCCGGGTTGCTCGTCGTGCTCGGCTAGAGGCTGTAGGCCCTGACCCAGTCGACGACGGCCGTGCCCTCCTCGGCGGAGCGCTCGATGTCGACTGCGCCCTCGATCCGCCAGGCGTCGATGTCGTCCGGGTCGTGGATGATCTGGACCGCCCGGCCGGTGTCCGGGTCGTAGCTGAACCGTGAGGCGCTCCTGGCGGCGGCGTCGATCATGATCTGGTCGAACTCGTCCCAGTACCCTTCGAGCTCGGCCCGGTGCTCGCCCGGCGGCAGCCGGTCGTGGCGCCCGGTGGCCAGGCAGGTGACCCACCGGAACAGCTCGTTGCGGACCATCACGCGGAACGCCCTGGGGTTGGCGGTGACATCGTGCTGGTCAGGGCGGTCGAGGAGCTCCAGGGGTTCCCGTCGGTCGTCGTCGCTCGGGCTGGTCAACCGCTCCCACTCGTCGATGAGGCTCGAGTCGACCTGGCGGACGACCGCACCGAGCCATTCCGTCAGATCGAGCAGCTCGTCGGTCTTGGCGTCTTCGGGGATGTTCTGGATCAGGGCCTTGTAGGCGTCGGAGAGGTAGCGGAGCACCACCCCTTCGGACCGCTTCAGCCCGTAGTGGCTGACGTACTCCTTGAACGTCATCGCCTGCTCGTACATGTCGCGGACGATCGACTTCGGGCGCACGTTGTCGGATCCCACCCACGGGTGCTGCGCTCGGAACCGGTCGAAGCTCTCGTACAGACGCTCCTTCTCCGGCTTGGGGGCCTCCACCTCGGCCAGCCGCTCCATCCGCTCCTCGTACTCCACGCCCCGGGCCTTGAGATCGGCCACCAGCTCCGACTTGGCGTGGTTGATCTGGGCGGCGATGATCACCCCCGGCGACTCGAGCACCGACTCGATCGTGGTGAGGGCGGACAGGCCGTAGCCGTCGGCCTCGATGTCGAGCTCGTCGATGGCTTCGATGGCCCACAGGGACAGCGGCTGGTGCAGGGCGAACTCGTCCTGGAGATCGAAGTTGACCCGGATCATGCGGCCCTCGGCGTCGGGCTCGTCCAGTAGCTCGAGGAGATCGGCGTCGAGCAGCGAGCGGTAGATGGCGATCGTCCGCTTGATGTGCCGGCGGGCCCGACGGCGGGTCTCGTGGTTGTCGGTCAGCAGGCCCTTCAGCGCCCCGCAGCCGTCGCCCGGCCGGTCGAGCATCGTGAGGACCATCTGGTGGTTGACCCGGAACGACGAGGTCAGCGGCTCCGGTTCCCCGGACAGCAGCTTGGTGAACGTGTCCTGTGTCCAGTGGGCGTAGCCGCGGTCCGGCGCCTTCTTGCGGACCGGTCGCTTCCGCTTCCTGGGGTCGGCGGCCGCCTTCTCGTCCGCCCGCAGGTTCTCGACCACGTGGGCCGGGGCCTGGACCCAGACGTGGCCGATGTCGTCGAACCCCTTCCTGCCGGCCCGCCCTGCGATCTGGCGGAACTCCCGGTTGGTCAGGATCCTGGTATCGGTGCCGTCGTACTTGCAGAGCTGGGTGAACAGCACAGACCGGATCGGCACGTTGACCCCGACGCCGAGGGTGTCGGTGCCGCAGATGATCTTCAGCAGCCCCTCCTGGGCCAGCTTCTCCACCAGCAACCGGTACTTCGGCAACAGCCCGGCGTGGTGGACCCCGACCCCACCGAGCACGTAGCGCCGCAGGTCCTTGCCGACCGGCGAGTCGAACCGGAACCCACCGATCGCCTCCTTGACCTGGTCCTTCTCGCTCTTGGACAGCGGGTCCAGCGAGAGGTACCCCTGGGCCGCCTCCGTCGCCTCCCGCTGGGTGAAGTGGACGAGGTAGATGGGGGAGCGGTCCATCGTCAGGAGATCCGACACCGACTGGTGGAGCGTGGTCGACCGGTACTCGAACTCGAGGGGCACCGGCCGGTCCTGCGATGCCACGAGCACCGTCGGCCGCCCGGTGCGGCGGGTCAGGTCCCGCTCGAAGAACGCCGTGTTGCCGAGGGTGGCCGACATGAGCAGGAACTGGGTCTCGGACAGCTCCAGCAGCGGCACCTGCCAGGCCCAGCCCCGTTGCGGGTCTGCGTAGTAGTGGAACTCGTCGACGACGACCACGTCCGCCTCGGTGTCCGCCCCGTCCCGCAGCGCCCAGTTGGCCAGGATCTCGGCCGTGCAGCACACGATCGGGGCATCCGGGTTGATCCTGGCGTCGCCGGTCACCATGCCAACCAGATCGGGGCCGAAGTCCCGCCGCAGGGCGAAGAACTTCTCGGAGACGAGGGCCTTGATCGGTGCGGTGTACACGCTGCGCCGGCCGCCGGCCAGCGCCACGAAGTGGGCGGCCGCCCCCACCAGCGACTTGCCGGACCCGGTCGGGGTGTTGAGGATGACGTGGTTGCCGTCCAGCAGCTCGAGGATGGCCTCCTCCTGGGCCGGGTAGAGCTCGATGCCCTGGGCCGCCACGAAGTCGACGAACCCGTCGAGCAGGGCGTCGGGTTCGGGGACCGTCGGGAGGTGGCTCGTCAGCATGAGGCGATCCGGGTCAGGGTACCGGCCCGATCATCCCGGCGCCGCCACCGGCGCGACCGCCACCGCTGGCTGGCGAGCGGTCAGCGGAACAGGTCCTCGCTGGGGTCCCTGACGATCGCCTCGGCGACGGAGCCCTCACCGAGCCATGCCGGGTCGACGCCTCGGATCATGGCGACGGCGATGCCCGTCGACTTGCCCCGGACGAGCTCTGCTGCTCCTGCCAGCTCGTCGACGATGCAGACCTCGGTGACCTGCAGCTCCCGTCCGATGGCGTCGTCGGTTCCCCGGAGGTCGAGGATGGGCTTGATTCCGGCGCAGCCGATGGCCACGTCGGTCAGGCCCCGCCGCCACGGCCGCCCGAACGTGTCGGCCACGATCACGGCCACGTCGACCCCCAGCCGACCCCTGATGGCGTCCCGAAGCCGCCTGGCCGAGCGGTCGGCGTCCTCGGGCAGCAGGGCGGCGATGTTCGGCTCGACGTTCGAGCGGTCGACGCCGGCGCTGGCGCAGACGAACCCGTGCCTGGTCTCGCTGATGATCAGGTCACCCCGGCGTCGCAGGATGCGGACCGATTCGCTCACCACCAGGGGCTTGTGGGCCTGGGGGTCTTCCGGGTCGATCTCCACCAGTCGGCCCTCGGCCTTCGACACCACCTTCTGGCTCACCACCAGGACGTCGCCGTCGGCCAGCCCGGTCGAATCGGAGCAGGCTTCGATGATCGAGCCGGCCAGGTCGTCCCCCGGACGGATCTCGGGCAGGCCCGGGACCGGCATGATCTGGAGCGCTCGCAGCATCGCAGCATTGGAGCATGGAGCTCGGCCCGCTGTCGAGCGGCCGAGGCGGTGCCGAGCGCCGGGGACATGTCAAACGGGCGGCGTGATCCCGAACCGCAGGCCGATCTCCCTACACTGTCGCCGTGGCCAAGAACTCAGTCAGGGAAGCCGGCGGTGCCAAGCGCTCTCAGGTGCAGCGGATCTCGACGGTCGACAACCCCGACTCCGGTCGGCCGGGGCTGTTCGTCGCCGCCCTCGGAGCGATCCTCGTCGCCGGTATCGCCGCCGTCGTGTTCTTCGCCGCCAACCGCGAGTCGAACATCGGGGTGGCGCCGGAGGCGAACGCCGACCACTGGCACTCCGCCTACCTCATCAACGACTGCGGGGTGGACCTCCCCCCGACGGGTCAGTTCGAGAACCCGGCCGGGCTCCACACCCACGGCGACGGGCTGCTCCACATCCACCCGTTCAACCCGGCAGCGAGCGGGTACAACGCAACCCTGGGCCAGTACTTCTCGGCCTACGACGCCGAGCTGACAGACGAGTCGTTCACCACCGGCTTCACCGACGTGGCTCCGATGACCCTCTCGGAGTCCGCCGGGTGCGGGGGCGAGGACGCCGTCCTCCAGCTCGCCGTCTGGGACAACGCGTTCGACGAGACGGCCGAGCCCCGGATCATCACCGAGAACCTGGCCGACTTCCGGTTCGAGTCACCCGGGATGGCCATAACGCTGGCCCTCCTGCCGGAGGGGGCCGAGATACCGAGGCCACCGGCCGACCGCATCACCGCCCTGGCCGAGACCGGGCCGGGTGGTTCGATCGCCGGCGTCGAAGAGGGCGAGAGCCCATTCGTCACCACCACCACCGAGCCCCCGGCCGACGGCGACGGGGCAACCACGGAGGCCACCGTCGAAGGCGGCGCCGACGACGTAGACGGCTGAGGCCCTAGCGCCCGCCCGCCGAGCAGGGGTCTCAGGGCAACCGGATCGGCAGCTCGACGAGCGTCGCGGCGAGGGCTCGTGTCACCGAGCGGTCGGCCATGATCGTGTCGGTGGCGAGGGCGCCCATGTCGAGCTGCTCGATGGCCGGGCACGACTCGCGGTCGGCCTCGTCGACGACGAGGGTCCCCACCAGATCCTCGTACCACTGGGCGACCCCGAGGACGGATGCCTCCCGGCCCAGCTCCACCAGCAGGCGGTCGGCCGGCCCCTTGAGGGCCGCACCGGCCACGATGGGTGAGACGGCGATCACCGACCGTC
>JAHELU010000278.1 GCA_024644005.1 Acidimicrobiales bacterium
CCTGGGTCAGGTACCCGCCGGTGGTGTGCATGATCCCCTTCGGCTTCGCGGTGGTCCCCGAGGTGTAGAGGATGTAGAGCAGCTGCTCGGCGTCCATCGGCTCGGCCGGGCAGTCGGCCGACGCGTCGGCCATCAGCTCGTGCCACCACAGGTCCCGACCGTCGACCATGTCAGGCTCGAGGTTGCAGCGGTTGGCCACGATGACCTTCTCGACGCTGGGGGCGCCGGTCTCCAGGGCCGTGTCGACCGTCGGCTTCAGCGGGGCGGCCGCCCCACGCCGGTAGCCGCCGTCGGCGGTGATGATGACGCGGGCCTGGGCGTCGTCACAGCGGTCGACGATGGCATCGGCCGAGAACCCGCCGAAGATCACCGAGTGGGCCACCCCGATCCGGGCGCAGGCCAGCATGGCGATCGGCAGCTCGAGGATCATCGGCATGTAGATCGCCACCCGGTCGCCCTTCTGCAGGCCCTGGGCCTTGAGGACGTTGGCGAACTTGCTGACCTCGGTCAGCAGCTCGGCGTAGGTGATCGTGATCGTGTCGCCGGGCTCGCCCTCCCAGTGGTAGGCCACCTTGCCGCCGTTGCCGGCCTCGACGTGGCGATCGAGGCAGTTGGCGGTGATGTTGAGCTCACCGCCGACGAACCACCTGGCGAACGGCAGCTCCCACTCCAGGGTCGTGTCGAAGTCCTTCGACCACGTGACCAGCTCGCGGGCCTGACGGGCCCAGAACGCCTCGTAGTCGGCGTCCGCTTCGTCGTGGAGCGAGCGGTCGGCGACGTTGGCCTGGGCGGCGAAGTCGGCCGGCGGGGCGAAGGTTCGCTCCTCGACTTCGTAGACACCGATGGTTTCCGACATCCGGCAGCACTCCTTTGCAGCGATCTGACAACGGTTCGAGCGGTTCGACGCCGTTCGACGCGACCATGGTCGTGTGGTGTGGCTGGTGCGATCCTAGTGTCCGCCCCGGCCCTCGGCCATCGGACGGGCCTCATCGAGCGACAGCTCGGCACGTGCCGGTGGCCGCCGCTCAGGGCAGGTCGAACCGGGCCCGTAGCCCGTCGATGACCAGCTCGACGCCGGACTCGAAGAGCTCGGCGCTGCTCATCGCGCGATGCTGTCTCACGAACTCCTGTTGGCGGGGGTCGGGAATGGCCGTGACGTCGATGCCCTCGCCGCCCTGGACGAGGGCCAGCACCCCCAGCTCGTTGGCGGCGTGACCCATGACGAACGAGACGGCGAACCGGAACGCCTTGAGCGAGTCGGTAGGGCTGAGCCCCATCAACTCGAACCGGTGGTAGGCCCAGTAGAGGACCTCGATCGACCGGAGCGAGTTGGCGGGACGGGACGAGAACAGCTCGGCCGCGGCCGGATGGCGGAGCAGGACGTCGTGGAACGAGCCGAGCCCGCTGCGGATGGCATCGTCCCACTGGTCGTCGGCGATCTGGCGGGGCAGATCGATCTCGGCATAGAGCTGGTCCAGCACCGCGTCGAGCAGGTCGTCCTTGTTGTCGACGTAGTGGTAGAGCGACATCGCCTCGACCCCGAGCTCTGCCCCAAGCTTCCGCATCGACAGGCCGGACAGGCCCACCTCGTCGGTCAGCCGGAGCGCGGTCAGCGCGATGACTTCCCGGCTCAGCGCTTGCCGCTCGGCGGTGGACATCCTACGACACTAGTCCGGTTTGATCGCCTTCGTTGCGCCAAGTCGCCGCCCACCAGCCACCGAGGCCCTGCGGGTCGAGCAGGGCCTCGGCCTCCGAGATTCGTGACCGCATGCGGATGGCTTCGACATCGGGGGCATGGGCGCTGGCCTGCCAGTGGCGTCGACCCTGCTCCACCAGCTCGTCGATCCCGAAGCTCTGGAGGAACTCCCGCTGGGAGACCAGCGCCGCCGGTCGAGGGAGCTGGTCCCACGCCACATCGGTGGTGATGTCGACACGACCGGGATCGGCCAGAGGGTCGTCGCCACGCTGATGGCCCCGGTAGGTCCGCAGCCAGCCGCCCCTGGCGGCCAGCTCGGCGGTGGTGGCGGCCCCGTAGTCGAACAGGCAGAGCCGGGCCGGTCGTCGCTCGAGGACCGCTGCTGTCCAGTGGGCCGCCCGCTCCTGCAGCGGGGCCCTGGTGCCGATCGGGATGTCGAGCGAAACGTCGGTGGGAACCAGCACCTCCCGGCCGCCCTCCGAGACGAACACCTCGAAGCACCCGTCGGCCCGCCGCTCGACGACACGGAACGGCAGGTTGTCGAGCAGCTCGTTCGCCACGACGACCGAGTCGGACAGATCGTCCGGCAGCCGATCGGCGGAGGCTCCCGGCGTGGCGACCCGGTCGATCCCGACCAGCCGCCACGACCGGTCCGGCCTCGCCGCCGCCACCGACCGCAGCAAGGTCCCCGGTCCGCAGCCGACGTCGTACACGGTGAAGGGCTCGGGTCGACCGAGCTCGTGCCACCAGGTGTCCACGGCCTCGGCCAGCACGGCACCGAACAGGGGCCCGACCTCCGGGCTGGTGATGAAGTCGCCACGGCGGCGCCCGGCGGTGCCTTCGCTGGCGTAGAAACCGTCCGGCCCGTAGAGGCACCGCTCCATGAAGTGGTCGAAGCGCTCTCCCGGTGGGGTGGTCCCGGTGCCGGGGGCGCCATCACCGGTCATGTCGGACGGGCGCTCAGGGACCGGCTGCGGCCAGGTCCACGAAGTCGGTCAGGTCGAGCACGATCGGGCTGACCCCGCTGGCGAACGTGAAGACGATCGTGATGGCGACGGCTGCGATCAGGGTGGGCGGGATCCTGATCGGCGCATGGTCGCCGTCTGGGGCCGGCAGGAACCACATCTGCTTCGCCACGTTCAGGTAGTAGAAGGCGGCAATCACCGAGTTCACGGCGGCCACGACGGCCAGGGTGTTCCCCGACAGCGTGCGGGGCTCCAGCAGGGCGTTGAAGATCTGGAACTTGGCCAGCCAACCGCCCATCGGGGGGATGCCGGTCAGCGAGAACAGGAACACGGTCATGGCGGCCGTCAGGCCCGGGGCGTAGCGGAACATGCCACCGAAGCTCTCGATCTCCCCGGACCGGGTCTTGCGGGCGGCCACGATGACCACGGCGAAGGCCCCGAGGTTCATCGCGGCGTAGATGAGCAGGTAGGCCACGATCGACGACTGGACGGAGTCCGGCACGTCGCCGTAGACCGCCAGCGGCGCCAGCATGTAGCCGGCCTGGGCGATGCCGGAGTAGGCCAGCATCCTGATCACGTTCGTCTGGCGGAGGGCGATGAGGTTGCCCATCGTCATGGTGGCCGCAGCGATGATCCACATGAATGGCTGGACGACGTCAGAGACCTCGGGCAGGGCGAACAGGACGATCGAGATCAGGCCCACGAACCCCGCCGCCTTCGACAACACCGCCAGGAACGCGGTGAGCGGGGTCGGTGATCCTTCGTACGTGTCGGGCGCCCAGGTGTGGAACGGCACGGCGGACACCTTGAAGGCGAAGCCGATGACCGTGAACAGGGCTCCGATGATGACGAAGGGCGACGTCGACCGCTCCGCCAGGGACTCGCCGATGACCGACAGCCTGGTGTCGGCCGCCGCTCCGTAGAGCATCGACATGCCGTAGAGCATCAGCCCGGAGGCGAAGACCCCCATGAGCATGTACTTCAGTCCCGCCTCGTTCGACTTGAGGTCGCGTTTGCGCCAGGCCGCCATCAGGTAGGCCGGGATGGACACCAGCTCGAGGGCGATGAAGATCGACACGAGATCCCGGGCCGACGACATGACCAGCATGCCGAGCACCGAGGCCGACACGAGCTGGTAGTACTCGCTGTCGTAGTAATCGCCCT
>JAHELU010000119.1 GCA_024644005.1 Acidimicrobiales bacterium
GGCCCACTACGAGGAGGTGGCCGCGCTGCAGGAGCCGTTCCTGTTCGTGGGCGAGCCCGCCGACATCAACGACTATCCACGTCGCGATGCGGTCACGGTCGACCACAGCGGGCAGGGCGATTCGATCCAGGGCGTTCCCGGCTGTCCCGGCAGGGCGGTCGGCCGGGCCAGGGTCATCGTCGACTCACACGATCCCTCTGCGCTGGAGCCGGGGGACGTCCTCGTGGCCCCGTTCACCGATCCGTCGTGGACACCGCTCTTCGTGCCGGCGGGGGCGGTGGTGGTGGACGTCGGTGCCCCGCTGAGCCATGCGATCATCGTCAGCCGGGAGCTCGGCATCCCGTGCGTGGTCTCGGCCACCGACGCAACCAAGAAGATCGTCGACGGCTCGCTGATCGAGGTCGACGGCGACACGGGTGTCGTGACCGTGCTCGAGACCCCGTGATCGTTCTCGGGGTCGCCGAGGTCTCAGGTCCGCCGGTAGACGAAGCCGGAGCGGGTCTTGTCGAGGAGCTCGATCCTCTCCAGCGCCCGTAGGCAGTAGGTCAGCTTCTGGGCTGCGTCGCGCCCCATCTCCCCGGTGGCGGCGATATCGGCGGTCGTGAACCGGCTCGGCAGATCGGCCGGCAGCATGGCCACCAGGTCGTCGGTCGAGCAGAACCGGTGGCGGGACTCGACCGACCGAAGGGTCTTGTCCGTCGTGCGCCACCCGCCCCGGCCCCGCCGGGACGTCGGGTCGTGGCGCTGGTGCTTGTCGATCGACACGAGCAGGACGTCCAGCTCGAGGTTCGGGTGGTCGAGCAAGGTGGGAATGCTGACGAGCTCGTCGAGCACGGAATGGAGCGTGCCTCGCCGGGGCGAGCGCCGGGGTCGTGCTGGCGGGCGATTGAGGTAGGTCGCCGTCGCAACGGGATGGACCAGCAGGATTCGGTAGTCGGCCAGGAGCCGGTCGAGCTTGCGGCCCAGCGCTGCGAACGATCCCGTCTGGATCTCGATCAGGAGGTCGCCCCTGCGGATGTCGATCACGAAGCCGTCGAGGGCGAACTCGAGCTCGTCGCCGTCCTCGGCCAGCAGGTCCTTCAGCTGGGCGTGGAGGGAGCTCTCGTTGAGCGTGCCGATGTCCGCAATGGGCCCAGAGTATTGGCGCTGCCGGTCGAGGATCGGGACGGTGTCGAAAAAGAAATCGGTGCGGTGACCCACTACGTTACAGATCTACATGTTCGTGCCAGCAGTCGCCGTGCCAGACGACCTCCGGGACCGGCCCGGTCGGTGGTTCCTGTTCGACGAGCGCCAGCAGTTGGTGCTCATCGACGGCGACCCGCCGGTCGCCGTGCGGCCCCCACGGGGTGCATTCGACATCCACGTGCTGGGCTTCGACGACGACGGCCCGGTCTGGGCCGCAAGGGTCGGGCCGGACTTCGAGTTGCCGATGGGAGCACAGCTCGTCGATCTCCGTCGGGCCTTCGTGCTGCTCGACGAGGAGGAGTGGATCCTGGCCGGACGGGCGGCCCAGGTCCTGACGTGGGACGTCGACCACCGGTACTGCAGCCGGTGCGGCGCCGACATGGAGCTGCACGGCTCCGAACGGGCCAGGACCTGCCCGGCCTGCCGGCTGATGGCGTTCCCCCGGCTGACCCCGGCAGTGATCATGCTGGTCGAGCGGGACGACGGGCGGGCCCTGCTGGCCTGGGGCCGACAGTTCCCCGGCCGCTTCTACAGCGCCCTCGCGGGCTTCGTCGAACCGGGGGAGACCCTCGAGCAGACCGTGGTCCGGGAGGTGAAGGAGGAGGTGGGGGTCGACGTCGCCGACGTGCGCTACTTCGGCTCGCAGCCCTGGCCGTTCCCCCACTCGCTCATGATCGGGTTCAACGCGCGCTACGCCGGCGGTGACCTGATCATCCAGGAGAGCGAGATCGTCGAGGCGGGCTGGTACCGCCACGACGAGCTGCCGCCGGTGCCGCAGGGCCGCATGTCGATCGCCGGCTGGCTGATCGACGACTGGATCGCCCGGATGGGCCGGTCACGCTGAGGTTCGGTCACGCTGGGGCGGGCGATCAGTCCTTCGTGGCGACGGCGTTCGGTGTCACGTTCATCTTCGGTTCGTACTCAGGTGCCTCCACCGGCTTGGCGGTGGCCCGGTAGCGCTGCCTGAGGGCCTCGCCACAGGTGGCGCATGGTCCGTAGTACCGCTGCTCGCTGGGATTCCCGCAACGTGGGCAGTCGAAGGTCAGCTCGCTCATCCAGCGAGTATCGCAGACCAGACGGGTCGAGTGGAGCAGGCGTCGACGAGCCTGGCCAGGGCGATCGATCGACGGTACGGCCGGGTGCGCGGTCGTGGTCATCGTGTAAGGTGACACAAATCCCGGCAAGAACCGACAGGGGGCAGGACGGTATGGCAGGTGTAGCGCTCGAGCAGGTCAACAAGGTCTATCCCAACGGCTTCAGGGCCATCGAAGACCTGAACCTCGACATCGCCGACGGCGAGTTCTTCGTCCTGGTCGGACCGTCCGGGTGCGGCAAGTCGACCGCGCTGCGCATGGTGGCCGGACTCGAGGACATCAGTAGCGGCGAGCTGCGGATCGATGATCGTGTGGTCAACGACGTGCATCCGAAGGACCGCGACATCGCCATGGTGTTCCAGAACTACGCCCTCTACCCCCACATGACCGTCGCCGACAACATCGGCTTCGCGTTGAAGCTCGCCAAGATCCCGAAGGCCGAGATCGCCGAGCGGGTGGCCCGGGCGGCCCAGACCCTCGACCTGGGTGAGCAGCTGACGAAGAAGCCGGGTCAGCTGTCCGGTGGTCAGCGGCAGCGGGTGGCGATGGGTCGAGCGATCGTCCGACAGCCGAAGGCGTTCCTGATGGACGAGCCGCTGTCCAACCTCGATGCCAAGCTCCGGGTCCAGATGCGGGCGGAGATCGCCGGGCTCCAGCGGGATCTCGGGGTGACCACCATCTATGTGACCCATGATCAGGTCGAGGCCATGACCATGGGCGACCGGGTCGCAGTTCTGAAGCGAGGCCTCCTCCAGCAGGTCGACACCCCCCAGAACCTGTACGACTCGCCCGACAACGTCTTCGTGGCCGGGTTCATCGGCTCGCCGTCGATGAACCTGATGAAGGGTCGCATCGAACGGGGCGACCACGGCGTCACGGTGAAGCTCGGGAGCCAGACCCTCGGCGTCCCGGACTCCGTGCTCTCCGAGCGTCCGGCGCTCGAGCGCTTCGTCGGCAGCGATGTCGTCGTCGGGCTCCGACCCGAAGACATCGAGGATGCGGCGCTGGCCCCTGACAGCCCCGCCGATCGCAGGCTGCACACCACGACATCGCTCGTCGAGGCGCTCGGCTCGGAGATCATCATCCACTTCCCACTCGATGTCGAGCCGTTCGAGATCATGGACCAGGAGTTCGAGGGCGAAGACGCCGTGGCCACCGCAACCGACGAGACCGGCAACTACATCTACGTGGCCAAGATCAATCCACGCTCCGGCGCAAGGATGCATCAGCCGATCGAGCTGGCGGTCGACACCGGGCGCCTCCACTTCTTCGACCCCGGCAGCGGGCTCTCGATCCGGCAGTAGCTGAGCGTATCCTCCGTCGCCCGCTGGGCCGGATCACCCATGAGGTCGGCCGCGGCTGGGTGATCCCTGCCGATCGATGCGGCCGCACGGCCTCTTTCCTGTAGACGTGGAGGCAAGTTGCGCTATCTTCTTACGAGAGGCGCCGGCGCGGGGCTTCGGGCGTGCATCACGGCCTACGGGCCCATCGGCTGGGGACGTGATCGAAGGAGGTATCGGTGACTGATCTGGTGACGGGTTTGATTGTGGGCTTCGTCGCCGCGATCGTGCTCATGTGCCTGGTTCTGTACCTGGTCGCCCGCCGCCTGACGATGCGCCACGAAGAGGAGCTGAGACGCTACGACGAGTCGATCATCGATCTCCGCCAGGAGCGGGCGGAGGACAAGGAGACGAACCGCCGTCTCCGGCACCAGCTCGTCGCCAACAGCCCCGACCGCCTCGTCGAGATCGCAACCAACGCCGAGCTCGAGCGGGACAGCGCGCTGGGCGAGCGCGACCAGGCGCTCGAGCAGCTCCACCTGCTCCAGCGCGACCTGTCGCTGGCCAACGGGCGACTCACCGATCGCGAAGCGAAGCTCCGGCAGTACCGGGAGGCGCTGAAGGAGATCCGGATCTCGCTCGAGGCCCAGGATCAGGTCAGGGCCTCGGACGAGGCCGAGCCCATGATCGGGACCACCACCGACGAGGTCCCCGCAGCGGCCTTCGGTGAGCCCGTGGAGCGATCGATGGCAGACTCGGAACCGATGCCCCGGCCCACGTCGGTGCCGGAGCCGGCCGACGTCAGCGCCGTCGACTGACCGCCGCCGTGGGGCCGGTCTCGTTCCACCGACTGGGTGACGGCCTGGACAGGACAGAGCTCCTGAGGCGGGCCGAGCTGTTGCGGGCAGCCGGCATTCGGGTCCATGCCGTCGACGAAGATCGAGGCATCCTCGTTCGCTCGGAGGACGGTCGGCGGGCCGAGGAGATCCTCGACGCCGAGGCCGGGGAGCGCGGATCGACCTGATCGTCTGGCACGATGGTGCGGTGCCAGCTGCTGTCCAGCCGATCCGACCTCTGGCGGCGCCGCCCGATGTCGCGCTGTCGGTGCCCGGTTCGAAGAGCCACACCAACCGGGCCCTGATCTGTGCTGCATCGGCGCCCGGCCGGTCACTGCTGACCGGGGTGCTCTTCGCCGACGACACCGAAGCCATGATCGGCGCCATCTCGGCTCTCGGGACGAGGGTGGCGATCGACCGGGAGGCGGCAACGGTCGCGGTGGTCGGCGGCCCCCGGGATCTGCTCGATGCGACCGGCACCGAGCCGATCACGGTGGACGTACGCCAATCGGGAACCACCGGCCGGTTCCTCCTCCCACTGCTCGCCACCACGCCCGGGCGGTTCCTGCTCGACGGCCACCCCCAGCTCCGGTCCCGCCCGTTCGGTCCGCAGCTCGACGCGCTGCGAGCCCTCGGCGCCGTGATCGACGGTGACGGTCTGCCGCTCACCATAACGGGCCGGTCGCTGGCCGGCGGTCCGATACAGGTCGCCAGCTCGGTTTCGAGCCAGTTCCTCTCCGGCCTGTTGCTCGCCGCGCCACTGTTCGACGAAGGGGCGACGATCTCGGTCGACGGCGAGCTCGTCTCCCGACCGTACGTCGAGCTGACCACGGCGACGATGGCCGCCTTCGGTGTCGAGGTGAGCGTCGAGACCGGCCCGGACCGCCAGACCTTCGATGTTCCCGGCCGACGGTACCGGCCATCGACCGTGGCCCTCGAACCGGATGCCTCCGCCGCGTCGTACTTCTTCGCCGCAGCGGCCATCACGGGCGGCCGGGTCCGGATCGACGGTCTGGGGTCCGACACGGTACAGGGCGACCTCCGGTTCGTGGACCTGCTGGAGCGGATGGGGGCCCGGGTGCGGTCGGGCCCCTACTGGACCGAGGTCGAGGGGGTCGGGCCGCTGTCGGGCATCGAGGCCGACATGGCCGACATCTCGGACACGGCCCAGACGCTGGCGGTGGTCGCCACGTTCGCCACCACCCCGACCGTCATTCGCGGCATCGGATTCGTCCGATTCAAGGAGACCGATCGGCTGGCCGCGGTCGTCACGGAGCTCCGGCGGCTCGGCATCGATGCCGACGAGACCGCAGACGGCATGGTGATCCGACCAGGGACCCCGACCGGGGGGCTGGTCAGGACCTATGACGACCACCGGATGGCGATGAGCTTCGCGCTGCTCGGCCTCCGTCATCCCGGTATCGAGATCGAGAACCCGGGTTGCGTCTCCAAGACGTACCCCGACTACTTCTCGGCTCTCGACCGGCTGCGGTGACGCCCGGCACCGCCGTCGATCGGCAGGGCCGCGGGGTCGGTAGGCTCGGTCGGTGCGAGTTGGAGAGCTGATCGGCCCAGGACGGATCGAGATCGTCGACCGCCCGGAACCCGATGTCCTGCCGGGAACGGTCGTGGTGGCGATCGACCGTTGCGGTATCGGCGGTCCCGACATCGAGGCCTACAGGTCCGGTCGGCTCCCCGCCCCGGCGTGGTTCGGTCACGAGTGGGTCGGGCGGGTGATCGAGATCGGTCCCGGCTGCGTCGACAGGTTCGAGGGTGAGCGGGTGGTCGGTGCGGTCCCTCCACCGTGCGGCCGGTGCCGGTGGTGCCTCGCCGGTCTCGGCGATCAGTGCGAGGAGGTCATGGCCATGATCCTCGGGACCCACCCGTCGGCATCGAGCCACGGCGCCTTCGCAGAACGGATACGGGTCGACTCCCGGCGGGTTCACCGCGTTCCCGAGGGCGTGGAGGACTCCAATGCTGCGCTGGCCGAACCGGCGGCCGTTGCGGCCCATGCGGTGGCTCGGGCCGGCCAGCGGCTCGGCGACGTCGTGGCGGTCATCGGGGCCGGAACCATCGGCCTCCTCGTCGCGGAGCTGGCCCGACTGGCAGGAGCAGCGAGAGTCGTGGCGGTCGACACCGAGCCCGGCCGCCGGGAGCTGGCATGCGCGCTGGGGGCCGATGCGGCCTTCGGCCCCGGTCCGGACGTCGGGCGATGGCTGAGCGAGCAGGGGCACGGCCTCGGGGCCGACGTGGTCTACGAGTGCGCCGGTCGGCCGGAGGCGGTGAACGGGGCGATCGAGGCGGTCCGCCACGGTGGCTCTGTGGTCCTGGTCGGTATCTCGACCCAGCCCGGATCGGTGGTGCCAGCCGACCTGATCGAGCGACAGCTCACGCTCCGGGCCTCGCTCGGCTACACCGTGGCCGACGTGCACCGCGCACTCGACCTCATGGCCGACGACCGGTTCAGGGTCTCGGCCATCCACGAGCGCCTCATCGGGTTCGGCGAGCTGGCGGACACCTTCGCCGAGCTGGCTTCCGACCCGTCGGCCAAGCGCAAGGTGCTGCTCTCGCCGACCCCGTGACCCGTCCTGGCGACGCCGAGCCTCAGCTCAGCGTGGCGACCCCGTCGGCGGCGAGCGACGCCGTGCGTCCGATCGCCTCGTCGGCCATCATCGCCACCAGCGCCGCCCGGTCGGTCACCCGGCCCCAGGTCCGACGATCCTGCGATGTCCGCAGCGCGCAGAGCCCTTCCGTCGGCCCGTCGGCATCGTGCATGACGGTATAGGCCTCGATCGTCACCGGCCCGGCGTAGCCCTCGTCGACCGGTGTCCGCGGGACCCTGTCCACCTCGGCCTGCACATCGACCGCCCGGTATCCCCGGTCGGGAGGCGTGGTGCTGTAGAGACCGAGCGCATGCTTGGTCAGGTAGCCGCCGTTCGCAGTGACGAGCCCGATCGAGCCCTCGTCCTTGCGCAAGACGTCGACGATGGTGGCGATCGAGTGGGTCACATAGTTGTTGAGCGGGCCCCCGGCGAACGTGAGCCCGCCGGTCTGGGTCAGCCGACGGTCCTCTCCCAGTCCGAGCGAGCGGGCTGCGACCTCCACCGCCGACGGGAAGCAGGAGTACAGGTCGACGTGGGCGACGTCGTCCGGCCCGATGCCGACCAGTTCGTACAGCTTCGCGCCGGCTTCGGTGATGGCCGGCGAGGAGTGGAGGTCCCGCCGCTCCGAGACGGCGTAGGTGTCGTGGCCATCGGTCCCGGCCAGTGGGAACACCCACCGGTCCCGCCCGACCCCCGCCCGCTCGGCCGCCTCGGCCGAGCAGACGAGCACCGCCGCCGCCTGGTCGAGATCCCAGTTCGAGTTCATGGCCTTGGTGTAGGGGAAGCCCACCATGCGATTGGTCGGCGACGGGTTGCGTATCTCGTCTGCGGTCATCGGGGTCCGGAACCAGGCGTAGTCGTTGTCGACCGCCACCTCGTTGAACCGGTGCCACAGCTCGGCCAGCCGGTCCCGATGCTGGTCGATGGTCTCGCCGTTGGCCGCTCGGATGGCGGACTCGAACAGCGGGTAGTAGTTGATCGGGGCGTTCATGCCCCTCGACTGCTCGAAGTCGGTGGACATCGGCACGTCGACCCCGAACCGCTCGTCCGGCTCGACCCCGACCTGCTCGGTGGCGGCGACGTCGAGCCCGGCCCGCCGTTGCCGCCGTCGACTCCAGATGAACTCCGCCCCGGTCACGACGGCGACGTCGAGGTCGCCGGCCTGGATCCTCGACGAGATCTGGTTGACATAGGACTGTGGGGTGTTGCCGCCGTTGGCAGACAGTGCGGTCCTGGCCCCGGTGGCTCCGACCGCCTCGGCGATCAGCCGGCCGGGATCGGAGTACTTCCATGCTCCCGCGACCACACCGATCAGGTCGAGTCGGTCCAACAGCGCGGTGGAACCGGTGTCGGCTGCGGCCGCCGAGACCACACCGGTCATCAGTGCGCTCGCCTCGACCGCGTCGCCAGGATCGTCGGGCCGTTGCTTGATCTGGGCGACGCCGACGACGACGGGGGTGCGGGGATCGATGGCCATGGCCCTCAACGTAGAGCGAACCGGTGACGGCGCCAAACCGGGTCGTGGCCTCGGGGCTTGCCGGGCGCATGGCGTACTGACAGGATTCGCCGATGCCGATCGATGCAGCGTTTCCCTACCAGAAGAAGACCGCCGAGGTCGACGGGTTGACCATGGCCTACGTCGACGAGGGGGAGGGGGACGCCATCGTGTTCCTCCATGGCAATCCGACGTCCTCCTACCTGTGGCGCAATGTGATGCCCCATCTGGCCGACCAGGGCAGGATCGTCGCCCCCGATCTGATCGGGATGGGCGACTCGGACAAGCTGCCGGACAGCGGAGCCGACTCGTACACCTTCGTGGAGCACCGTGCCTACCTCGACGGGCTGTTCGCCCAGCTCGATCTCGGCCACCGGGTCACCCTGGTCATCCACGACTGGGGATCGGCCCTCGGCTTCGACTGGGCCCGCCGCAACCCGGACTCGGTGCTCGGCATCGCCTACATGGAGGCCATCGTCTGCCCGATCGAAGACTGGAGCTCCTGGCCGGAGGCCGCCACCCGCATATTCAAGGGCATGCGCTCCGAGGCGGGGGAGGAGATGGTGCTCGAGAAGAACCTGTTCGTCGAGGCCATCCTGCCCGGGTCGGTGATCCGGGAGCTGACCGACGAGGAGATGGCGGTCTACCGGGCTCCCTACGTCGACGGCGGCGAGACCAGGCGGCCAACGCTCACCTGGCCGCGCCAGATCCCGATCGAGGGCGTGCCGGCCGACGTGACCCGGATCGTGGACGATTACGCCCGGTGGTTGGCTTCGTCCGAAGTCCCGAAGCTCCTGATCAAGGCCGAGCCCGGGGCGATCCTCAACGGCCCCCAGCTCGAGTTCTGTCGGTCCTGGCCGAACCAGACCGAGGTCGAGGTGGTCGGCAACCACTTCTGCCAGGAGGACTCGCCGGACGAGATCGGGACGGCCATCGCCAGCTGGCGACGAGGTCTCCAGTGACAGGTCACTGAAGCTGGCTGCTGGCCGGCCGACCGGCGGGGATGGCCGGGCTGGACTGCCGCGCGACGGCCGCTGGTTCGGGCGTCGGGCCGGGCCTGGAACCGCCACAGAACACGGGCGAACGGCAGCGCATGCGGCTGCTCCGCATCGGTGAGGGTGCCGGTCGGAGCCCGATGGCGTCCGCTACCCTTCAGGTCGGTACGCACTGGAGAGCTATGGTCTGTCCCCGGCAAACGATGTGGCGTGTACTGGTTGCGCTCGCCCTGTGTCTCACCATAGCTCTGCAAGCCGGTCAGGCCGGGGCCCAGACCGATCCGCCGCCAGCCGAGCTGGTGCCGGACATCGCCCTCGTCGTCACCGGGATCGAGCCCGATCTCGGCGATCGGGCCGTCGACGCGCTGCGGACGATCGATGGCGTCTCGCGGGCCGTCCTCGACCGGCCGGACGGAGGAGACGAGGCGGTCGTCTACCTGACGTTGACGAAGAGCGGTGGCAACGTCAGGGACAGCACAGCGGTGGCCGCCGAGGCCGAGCAGCTGCTCGCCGAGCTGGTGCCGGACGCAGCGGTCCTGGCCGGGGGAACGACGCTGGTCGACGACGCGCTCTCCGCCAGGTTCGCCGTCAACGCCCGGGGGGTCGCCGTCCTGGCCCTCGTCATCGGTGGCGCGTTCGGTCTGGTGTTCGGGATCAGGCGGGGACTCGCAGCTGCCGTCGCACTCGCTGCGGCCGTCGCGGTCGCCGGCAACCTCGGCAGTCAGTTGGCCGGGGGGTTCGACGGCACGATGGCCTCGACCTCCCTGCCGGGAGCGCTCGGCGGCCTCGTGGTGGCTGTGGCGATGGCGCTCCGCCTGCTGGTGTGGTTCCGCCACCCGTCCGGGGACGACGGTGCCGAGACCATCCGTCGGGCGATCGGCGACCTGATCCCCGAGTTGGCGCTGCTGTTCTCCGGGCTGGTCGTGTCGGCGGTCCTGGTCGAGCTGCTCAACCCAGGTCGGTCGGTGTTCACCGTCGTCACGGTGGCCGCCATGGCGGCGGTGGTCGTGGTTGCGGCGGTGCTGACGCCCGCCCTCGCTGTCCTCGGACCCGAGGAGCCGGTGGCCGGCCGGTTCTTCCCCGTCACCGTCCCGGACGGCAGGGATCTCCCGCTGGCGATCATCGCAGTGGTCGCGGCGGGCCTGATCGCCATCTCGATGTTCGGTCTCCGCGAGCTGAACCGAACACTGATCGACCACGAGGCGCTCTCGGACCAGGACGAACCGGCCCGGGTGGCCGGACTCCTCGCTGTGGCCGGTGGCGATGCCACAGCGGCGATCGTTGCGGTCAATCACGGTGCGGCGTCCCAGGTCGACTTCGAGGGCTGGGCCACCGCCGTCGTCGAGCGGCCAGAGGTCGGCTGGGTCGAGGTCGGGACCCGTCGCCTGCAGTCCACCGGCTCGAGTGAGCTGGACGATCGCCGCGCCCTGCTGCCCCCTGGCACCGAAGGGGTGGCGATCATCGTGCTCGACATCTCTCCCCGGTCCCAGACCGGCCAGGATGTCGTCGCCAGGCTTGGGGCCGTGCCGCTGGCCGGCGGACCCCCGACGTTCGAGGGAGCGGCGGCCGAGACGGCGCGGCTGGCCGGCTCCGGAACGCCGCTGCTGGTGGCGATCGTCGCCCTGGCCGCGAGCGGGGCGGCTGCCGTGTTCGTGCTGACCCAGAGTCCGGCGGCCGCCGCGGCCGGTGTGGTCACCAGGCTGCTCGGAGCGGGCTCGGCCGTCGGGCTGTATCGGCTGATGGCCGGCGACGCCGTCATGGCAGACGTGCTGACGATCCTCGTCCTCCTCGCCCTGGGCATCGGGCTGTTCGAGCTCGAGTTCCTCCGCCAGCTCAACGAGCGATCTCCCGGTCCACTGGGAATCGGCGTCCCGAGCTCTCGCCTCAACGGCCACCTATCCACCGGGTCGGTGCCGGTCCCGTCACCGAATCCGGGCCAGTGCGCAGCGGCCGGTCTGGTGGCGCTCGGCCTGGCCGCTCTGGTGGTCAGCGTCCTCGCCCTCGCCGGCGGCGGTCCGGGGACCGGCCAGTTCGGGCTCGCCCTGCTGGCCGTCGTGACCATCGAGGTGCTCACCGGGCTGCTGTTGCTCCGGCCGGCGCTGCTCGGCCAGCGGGCCGCCTTCCACACGGTGGCCCGCCCGGTCAGGATCGCCATCCACTCCGGCCTCGACCGCGAAGCCGAGGCTGCGCTCGGGGCCGAGGACCCGACCTGGCGGCGGGTGGTGGGCGATCTGCTGCAGGCGGAGTTCCGGTTCCAGGCCGACCCCGACAACGCCGACCTCGAGTCGGTCTTCGTGCGGGACACCCCGCTCTACCGACAGGCCGCAACCCATCACGTCAATCTGGCCGACGCCGGTCTCCGCATCGTCGGGCGCAGCCCCCAGTTGCGCAGCCTGAAGACCGTGAGCGGGCGTCGCCCCGTCACCTTGGCCGTCACGGTGGACCACCCGGCCCGTCACCTGGTCGACGCCGACGGCAACGTGGTCGGGGTGCGCAAGCCGGAGCGGCGGTCAGGCGTCCTGTGGTTGAGCGACGCTCCCGACGGCTCCCATCGGATCGCAGAGTCCGTCGAGCTCGGGTCGGTCCCCCTGCCCGCCGACGCCGGGTCTCCGGGGAACGGCCCGTCCGACGCCGGGGCGGTCACGGCCGAAGCCGGGACGACAACCGGCGACACCGACCCATCGGAGCAACCGCTCGCACCATGAGGGCCGGCCAGCGGTCGGGTCGATAGAGTTGGAGGTGCCGGGGTCGCTAGCAGCGGTATGGATGCGTCCCCGTCGTGCCCGCACGGCGGGCATCGCCCAGTTCGCCAGAAGCGGTAGGAGATCCAATGGAGATCGCTGACTCGGTACTCGACTTGATCGGTGAGACACCGATGGTTCGGCTCCGGCAGGTCACGAAGGGGATCGCCTGCCCGGTCGTGGCCAAGGTCGAGCTCACCAACCCCGGCGGCAGCACGAAGGACCGGCCCGCCCTGACGATGATCGAGGCCGCCGAGCGTGACGGCCTGCTCCAACCCGGCGGGACGATCATCGAACCGACATCGGGCAACACGGGCGTCGGCCTGGCCATCGTGGCCGCCCAGCGGGGGTACAACTGCATCTTCGTGGTCACCGACAAGGTGGCCCCGGAGAAGATCGACCTGCTGCGGGCGTACGGGGCGGAGGTGGTGATCTGCCCGGTGGCGGTCCCGCCCGAGGATCCCAGCTCCTACTACTCCACCGCCGAGCGGCTCGTCGAGGAGACGCCGAACTCCTTCCGACCGAACCAGTACGCCAACCCCGCCAACCCCCGGTCGCACTTCGAGACCACCGGGCCGGAGATCTGGCGCCAGACCGACGGTCGGATCACCCACTTCGTGGCCGGCGCCGGCACCGGTGGCACCCTGTCGGGCGTCGGCCGCTACCTGAAGTCGCAGAATCCCGACGTCCAGATCGTCGCCGCCGACCCCGAGGGCTCGGTCTACTCGGGAGGATCGGGTCGTCCGTACCTGGTCGAGGGCGTCGGGGAGGACTTCTGGCCCACCACCTATGATCCCGCTCTGGTCGATCGGGTCATCGCCATCTCCGACCAGGACTCGTTCCTCACCGCTCGCCGGGTGTCCCGGGAGGAGGGCCTGTTGATCGGTGGCTCGTGTGGCACCGCAGTGGCCGCTGCGCTCCGCTTGGCCGAGGAGCTGACCGCCGATGATCTCGTCGTGGTGCTGCTGCCCGATTCCGGCAGGGGCTACCTGAGCCGGGTCTTCAACGACGAGTGGATGGCAGGCTACGGCTTCCTGACCGCAGAGGGGCCGACCGTGGCCGACGTGCTCGGGGCCAAGGACGCCGATGTGCCCCGGCTGGTCTACCTCCAACCCGAGGACAGCGTGCGCCACGCGGTGGACCTGATGCACGAGCACGACGTGTCCCAGCTCCCGGTGGCCAAGGGTGACATGCCCCTGGCGGCCGCCGAGGTGATGGGATCGATCGACGAGCTGCGGATCATGGAGCTCGCCTTCGGCGACACGACCGTTCTCGATCGGTCCGTCGAGGAGGTGATGAGCCCCAAGATGCCCACCATCGGGATCGGCCAACCGGTTGAGCTCGCGGTGCAGCTCCTCGACATGGCCCCTGCCCTGCTCGTGCTCGACGGTGGTCGACCCCGCACGGTCGTGGCCAGAGCCGATCTGCTGTCCTTCCTGTCCATCGACTCTGCGCCAGCAACTGGAGCCCGTTCATGACCGACGATCCGACCGACCACGAGACCGAGCGGCAGGAGGCGTGGGGCTTCGCCACGAAAGCCATCCACGCCGGCCAGGATCCGGAACCGGTCACCGGTGCGGTGACCGTCCCGGTCTTCCAGACATCCACGTTCGCCCAGGAGGCGGTCGGCAAGCACGCCGGCTACGAGTACGCCAGGACCGGCAACCCGACCAGGACCGCCCTCCAGCACGCCCTGGCGGCGCTGGAAGGGGCGGCGTTCGGCGTGTCGTTCGCCAGCGGACTGGCCGCCGAGGACGCCATCCTCCGGCTGCTGGAGCCGGGCGATCACGTCGTCATGGGCAACGACGCCTACGGCGGCACGTTCCGGCTGATCGCCAAGGTGTTCGGCCGAGCCGGGATCAGCTGGTCGGCCCACGACCTCACCGAGCCGCTCGACCTCGACCGGAGCTGGCCCGACAACACCAAGCTGGTGTGGGTCGAGACGCCCACGAACCCGCTGTTGACCGTCGTCGACATCGGGGCGGTCGCTTCGGTCGTCGCCAAGCGGCCCGAGGCCCGGCTGGTCGTCGACAACACCTTCGCCACCCCCTATCTCCAGCAGCCGCTGGTGCACGGGGCCGACCTCGTCGTCCACTCCACCACCAAGTACCTGGGTGGTCACTCCGATGTGGTCGGCGGCTTCGTCGCCACCAACGAGGCAGAGGTTCACGACCACCTCGCGTTCATCCAGAACGCGGTCGGTGCCGTACCGGCACCGTGGGACTGCTACCTGACCCTGCGGGGGGCCAAGACTCTGGCGGTCAGGATGGATCGCCACAACCAGAACGCCGCTGCAGTGGTCGACCTGCTGGTGGGCCACGCCGAGGTCGAGACGGTCCTGTGGCCCGGCCTACCCGGTCATCCCGGCCACGAGGCGGCCAAGAAGCAGATGAGCGGGTTCGGTGGCATGGTCAGCTTCCGGGTCGGGAGCCGTGACCGGGCGATGCGGGTCACGGAGGGAACCGAGTTGTTCACGCTGGCCGAGTCGCTGGGGGCGGTCGAGTCGCTCATCGAGCACCCGGGGGCGATGACCCACCTGTCGGCTGCCGGATCCCCACTCGAGGTCCCGGACGACCTGGTTCGGCTCTCGGTCGGTATCGAGGACGTCGCTGACCTCGTCGCGGATCTACGGCAGGCCCTGGATCGCCTGTGACGGATCGAGCCGAGGCTCACCCGGCTCCCCGGATCGCCGTCGAACCGAAGTCGGGTCGATTCGAGTCGCTGGAGGAGGCGGTCCAGACCGGCGGCGGCCAGGTGGTGCCGATCGACGAGGCGGCTGCCCTGGTGTGGGCCGATCCCGAGCTGCCGCACCACCTTCCCGACACCCTGGACGGTCGGGATGGCATCGGCTGGGTGGCGCTCCCCTTCGCCGGCATCGAGCCGTACGTGCCGTACCTCGACCACGCCAGGGTCTGGACGTGTGCCAGGGGGGTCTACGCCAGGCCCGTGGCCGAGCACGCCCTCATGCTCGGCCTCGCCGGACTGCGGGGCCTGGCCACGTACGCCCGGGCGACAACCTGGTCCGAGCCGGAGGGCCGCAACCTCGTCGACGGGAGGATCACCATCCTCGGAGCCGGCGGGATCACCAGCGAGCTCATCGGCCTGTTGTAGGGGTTCGGGACACAGGTCTCGGTGGTCCGCCGGACGCCGACCCCGGTCCCCGGCGCCACGACCACCGTCGGCTTCGCCGACCTGCTGGCCGGCCTCGGCGACGCCGATCTGGTGGTGCTGGCCCTGGCCCTCACCCCGGAGACCGCCG
>JAHELU010000120.1 GCA_024644005.1 Acidimicrobiales bacterium
CGCGACGATCCGCTCCGGCAGTGGAAGCTGAGCGAGGTCGACCTCCAGGCGCAGGACTACTGGGACGAGTTCACCGAGCGCAAGTACGAGATGCTGCGCCGGACCCATACCCCGGCGACGCCCTGGACCATCATCCGGTCCGGCGTGAAGCAGGAGGCCAGGCTGAACGCGATGCGTGTGATCCTCGACGCAGTGGACTACGAAGACCGCAACTTGGAGCTCGACCACGTTCCGGACCCACGGATCGTGGTCTCCGGCGCCCACGAGATCGAGCTGATGGAGGCAGATCGCTTCGGCAGGGGCCGCTTCCAGCAATAGCCGTCACCGATGCTGTTCCAGCAGTGGGGACGCCGCAGCGCCACCCGGCTGCATCCCCAGTGGCAGGTCCGCAACGCCGGGGAGTCGGTCCCGAGCACTTCCCTCGTCGAGGAGGAGGTGGCTCGGTCTTGGCCCGCTCGGGACATCGGGCCCTGGCGTGCCGAGCCGTCGAAGCTGAACCTGGTTCTCACGAACACGGAGGCCGCAGCATGGACCAGCCAACCGAAGCCACGAACGTCGACGCGAACATCGAGCTACTCGTGCAGGCCGGCGAACTCATCAGATCCGGCTTCGCCGATCGCGACAATCACCCGTTCGCCGACGACTTCGTGTTCCACTTCTTCAACTCTCAACTCCCGGACCTGGACGGCGACTACCACGGATTCGATGGCATCGCCGATCTCTTCGAGCGCCTCGGCGAGCTCAGCAAGACCGGCTTCCGCCAGGTGCACCACTCGCTGACTCCCTGCGGAGACGAACTGGTGGTCGCGTTCGTCACCAACACCGTCGGCTTCGATGGCACGACGATCGACGTCGACGCCGTCGTGGTGTGGCGAGTGTTCGGCGGACAGATCCATGAAGCGTGGGACATCCCGGCCGTCAACACCGTGCGCCCACATCAGCCTGTTCGCTCGTCAGCGACAGCCCCTGCGGCAGGGCCCAGTGGCGAGGTGACGTCAGCTGAGTGAGCTGAGTGGATCAACATCCAGGCCATCGCACTACCGGCGTCCTCGCGCGGATGAGAGCGCGGAGTGGCCAAGCACGCCGACCTCTCGAGGTGAGGTGATGCCGGCCGCTGCATCCCACGAGCATCGTTCGGACGGCCCCGGTGTTCGCCTGCGCTCCGGGGAGGGGAGGGCGGTCATCGCGGCCGCGGTTCTCGGCTCTGCACTTGCCTACATGAGTGACGACATGCTCAATGTGGCGCTGCCGTCGGTATCAGACGACCTCGGGGTCGGTGTGTCGGAGATGCAGTGGGTGGTGAACGGCTACTTCGTCACGATGCTCTCGCTCATGCTCACCGCCGGATCGTTCGGCGATATCCGCGGTCATCGCCGCACCTTCTTGACTGGTCTAGCAGTCTTCGCCGGCGGGGCCGTTGTGGCTGCAACGGCGCCCGCACTACCGGTGTTGGTGGCGGGTCGTGCGATGCAAGGTGTGGGAGCGGCTCTTCTCCTGGCGTGCGGGCTGGCGTTGGTGAATGGCTCGTTCTGCGAGCACGAACGGAGCCAGGCGGTCGGCGTGTACATGGGGCTGACCGCGGTGGCCACTGCAGCCGGACCTGTTCTCGGTGGTCTCCTCGTCGACCTCGTGTCGTGGCGGGCGATCTTCGTCGCGCCACTCGTGTTCCCGGTGGCGGCGGCGTTCGTGACCTACACCGCAGTACCCGAAACTTCGCCGAACCCGGCCCGAAGCGTTGACACGAAGGGCGCGCTCCTCGCCTTCCTCACGATCTCCACGCTCAGCTTCGCCCTGATTCGTGGGCCGACGGGATGGCTACGGCCGGATGTGATCGTGGCGCTGGCGGCAGCCGTGGTCAGCGCATGGGCCTTCGTGAGGTCGCAGCGTCACGGAACCGATCCCATGCTTCCGCTCGGGTTGTTCCGCAATCGGACGTTCTCGGGGGGCAATGCCGTCACTCTGGTTTCGTTCATGGTCTCCGCCGGGGCCTTCCTGTTCCTCGTGGTACAACTCCAAACCACGCTCGGCTACCGACCGGTCAGCGCCGGTGCAGCGTTCGTCCCGCTCTACCTCATCATGTTGGTCGGTTCTCCCCAGTCGGGACGCCTGGCCGACAAGATCGGGGCCCGCGTCCCGATCGTGGCCGGCAATCTCATTCTCGCCGCCGGCATCTGGAGGCTGAGCCTCGTTGCCGCCGGCTCCGAGTTCCTACCTGACATATTCCCCGGGATGATCGTCCTCGCTGTGGGGTTGGCCACCCTCGGCGCTCCACTCACCTCCGCCACCCTCAGCGCAGTCCGTGAACACGACCAAGGGATCGCCTCCGGTGTCAACAACACCGTCGGACAGCTCGCCGGTCTCCTCATGATCGTCGTGCTCCCCGCGGTTGCCGGACTGTCGGGACAGACATTCGACAGTCCGGAGTTCGCCGACGGCTACCAGCTCGCCATGCGGGTCTGCACACTGCTCTGCCTCGCAGCGGCAGGCATTGCCGGGATCACCATTCGCCCCCGGAATGCCCCGACGGTCCAGTGACCACCGGGACCCCGAAGCCTCGAACGGCACGCGGCTGGTGACGAGCATCCGGTACCCACGGGCTGGGACCGCCTGGGGCCCGGAGCCTAGACTGCTCCTCGACGGCCAGCGCGCGACCTCGACGGAGTGACCATGAAGACCGCGTTCTTCCACCTGATGCCCTATCCGGACCTGCCGGACGATTTCCCGGAGACCCACCGGTCGGTCTGGGTCGAGATCGACCCCGGCCTCTACGATCCGAAGGTCGGGCATCGGGCCTACAACGACTACATCGACGAGCTGGAGTACGCGGCCTCCGTCGGGTTCGACGCCGTCGGCGTCAACGAGCACCACTCGAACGGCTACGGCCTGATGCCGAGCCCCAACATCATCGCCGCGTCGCTGAGTCGAGCCTGCCCCGACACCACCATCATCGTGCTCGGCGACTCGGTGGCCCTCTACAACCCGCCGCTCCGGGTGGCGGAGGAGCTGGCCATGCTGGACGCGATCACCGGTGGCCGGATGGTGGCGGGCTTCCCGGTCGGGTCTCCGATGGACGTGATCTACGCCTACGGCCAGAACCCGGCAACGGTCAGGGAGCGCTACCACGAGGGTGTCGAGCTGATCACCCGGGCCTGGACCAGCGACGAGGTCTTCAGCTTCAACGGCAAGTACAACAAGCTCCGGTACGTCAACGTCTGGCCCCGGCCCGTGCAGGACCCCCACCCGCCGATCTGGATCCCCGGCGGCGGCAGCGTCGACACCTGGGACTGGTGCGCCGAGAACGACCTGGTCTACTGCTACCTGTCGTACTTCGGCTACAGGGCCGGGCTCAAGACGATGCAGGGCTTCTGGAACCGGGTGAAAGAGCTCGGCAAGGAGCCGAACCCGTTCCAGGGCGGCTTCGCCCAGTTCATCGCCTGCGCCGAGACCGAGGCCGAGGCCTGGGAGCTGTACCGGGAGCCGGCCGAGTACTTCTTCAACACCTGCCTCCACGTCTATGCCGGCTATGCGGACCCGCCCGGCTACAAGACCCCGAACACGGTCCGGGCCGGGGTGGAGGGCATGGTGGAGCGGGCGGCCCGTGAGGCCACCGCCAGGGCCGAGGCCAAGGCGGCGAAGCCCGAGAAGAAGGGCCCGCTGAGCGCCGGCCCGAACCAGCTGTCGTTCGAGGACATGGTGGAGAAGGGCTACGTGATCCTCGGTGACCCGACCCAGGTCACCGAGCAGGTGAACGAGCTGTGCCTCAACCTGAACGTCGGGCATCTCATGGTCCTCGCCCACTTCGGGAACATGTCGAAGGACCTGGTGAAGTACAACACGAAGCTCATCGGTCAGAAGGTGCTGCCGGAGCTGCGGGGCCTGTTCGAGGACGAGTGGGAGGACAGGTGGTGGCCGAAGCCGATGGCCGCCGAGCAGCGGCAGCTCCGGGACTTGTCACCGTCCAGCCTCGAGGCCGGGATCTGATGGCGGCCGACGTCATCGACCGGCTACCGGTCGGCGACGATCGGATCGTGGTCCAGCGGGCCGGCGCGGGGACCCCGGTCGGTTATCTCCACGGCATGATCGGCACCCCGCCCGGAGCACCGATACTGGCCGCCGCCGACGAAGCAGGCCTGGCGGTCACCGCCCCGTGCCTTCCCGGGTTCTCCGGGTCGAGCCCCACGCAGCAGCGGCGGCACATCCACGACTGGCTGTTCCACCTCTCGTCGATCGTCGACGCCACCGATCTCGCCGGTCGACCGGTGGTGGCCTGCTCGATAGGGGCGATGGTGGCAGTCGAGCTCGCGGCGATACGGCCCGAGGCGTTCAGCCAGCTGATCCTGGTGGCCCCGCTCGGGTTGTGGGACGACGACGACCCCGTGACCGACCCCTACGCCACCACGCTCTCCGTCCAGCGACGGCTGCTGACCAAGGACCCGACCGTGACCGCGCCGTTCTTCGATGATCCGCCGGGCATGGACGGCGACGAGCTCGTCGAGTACGGCGTTGCCCGGTACGAGACCAGGACTGCGGCGGCCTCGCTGGTGTGGCCTCTGCCCGATCACGGGCTGTCGGACCGGATCCACCGGGTGGAGACACCGGTGACGCTCATCTGGGGGACCGATGACCAGCTCGCCCCGCTCAGCTACCTCGACCGGTGGGCTGCCGCCCTGCCGAACGTTGTTGCGGCTCACACCGTCGCCGACGCCGGCCACCTGGTGGACTGGGACCGCCCGGCCACCGTTACCCGGCTCGTCGCCGACGCCGTCGATGAGCCGGGATCGCGGCCATGACCGACCTCCACTGGCTCTCGACCATCGAGCTGGCCGACAGGCTGGCCGCCGGCGAGCTGTCGAGCGTCGAGGCCGTCGACCACTTCGCCGACCGCATCGACACGCTCGACGGCCCGGTCAACTCGGTGGTCCTGACCGATGTCGACAGGGCAAGGGCCGAGGCGGCCGCCGTCGACGCCGCCCGGGCACGGGGCGACGAGCTCGGCCCGCTGGCCGGGGTGCCGATGACGGTCAAGGACTCGTTCAGCACCGTCGGCATGACCACCACGTCCGGCTCGCCGACCCTGGCCGATCATGTCCCGACCGAGGACGCCTGGCCGGTGGCTGCGCTCCGCCGGGCCGGAGCGGTGATCATCGGCAAGACGAACCTGCCGATCTGGGCCGGCGACCTGCAGAGCTACAACGAGGTCTACGGCACCACCAACAACCCCTACGACCTCGAACGAACCCCGGGCGGGTCGTCTGGGGGCTCGGCGGCCGCCCTGGCGTGCGGCTTCACCCCGCTCGAGATCGGCAGCGACATCGGGGGGTCGATCCGCATCCCGTCCCACATGACCGGCGTCGTCGGCCACAAGCCCTCCTACGGCATCGTGCCGGCCCACGGGCAGATCCCCGGTCCGCCCGGCACGCTCACCCTGGCCGACCTGGCGGTGGCCGGGCCGATGGCCCGAACGGTCGAGGACTGCCGACTCGGGCTGGAGCTGATGTCCGGCCCCAATCGCTGGGACGGACCGGCCTGGCGCCTGGAGCTACCGGCAGCTCGGGGTGGTCGGTCGGTGGCCGAGTTCCGGGTCGCGGCGTGGCTCGACGACGAGTACTGCTCGATCGACCGCGAGTCCGAGCGCCTGCTCCGCTCGACCGTCGACAAGGTCCGGGCGGCCGGGGCATCCGTGGCCGACGACGCCCGGCCCGATTTCGGCCTGGAGAAGGTCGTCACCACGTTCCACGCCCTGCTCCAGGCCGCCCTGGCGGGCGGGGAGAGCCGGGACCGGATCGAGGAGTTCGCCGCCGACACCAGCGAGGGGTTCGCCGGTGACACCAGGCGATTGCTGGCCATGCGCCACCGGGAGTGGCTGAGCCACAACGAGCGGCGCCTCCAGATGCGGCGCCAGTGGGAGCAGTTCTTCCAGTCCTACGACGTCGCCCTGCTGCCGGTGTGCATGCTGCCGGCGCTGCGCCACGATCATGGCCCGGTCGACGAGCGGATGGTCGAGGTCGATGGCGAGACCCGCAACTACTTCGACATGATCGACTGGATGGCCCCGGCCGGAGCCTGCTACCTACCGGCCACCGTCATCCCCGTCGGGCTGACCGCCGCCGGGCTGCCGGTGGGGATCCAGATCGTCGGTCCGTACCTCGGGGACACCACCACCCTGGCCTTTGCCAGGCTGCTGACCGAGATCGTCGGGCCCGTTCCCCGGCCCCCGGGCTTCTAGCATGTCGATCGACGACGCATTGCGCCGCGCTGCCTCCAGCGGCGCCAATCAGCCCGCCCCGCTCGAGCCGTACAACCTGTTCACCACCGATCCCGTGCTGGCCGATGCGGTGACGAGGGAGGGCGCCGGCGGCCACACCCCGGCCCTGGTCGAGTTCGGCCAGCGGGTCGGCTCGACCGAGGTGTTCGAGTGGGCCGAGCTGGCCAACCGGTATCCGCCCGAGCTGGTCAGCCATTCCCGGTTCGGGGATCGGATCGACGAGGTCCGCTACCACCCGTCGTACCACTCACTGATGGAGCTGTCGGTCGCCGAGGGCCTCCACTGCCGGCACTACGACGGCGTGCCGGGCGCCGGCGACTACGTTGCCCGCAACGCCGCCATGTTCCTGATGGCCCAGGTCGAGGTCGGCCACGGCTGTCCGATCTCGATGACGGGGGCCGCCCTGTACGCCCTGGCCCACCAGCCGGAGCTGGCCGAGCGATGGGGGCCGAGAATCCGGTCCCGCGCCTACGATCCGAGGCTGGTCGGTGCAGGCGACAAGCCGGGGGCGCTGATCGGCATGACGATGACCGAGCGCCAGGGTGGGTCCGACGTCCGGGCCAACACCTCCGTGGCGGTCCCCGTGAACGGAGGAGGACCCGGCGGGGAGTACCGGCTGACCGGCTCCAAGTGGTTCGCCTCGGCCCCGATGTCGGACGCGTTCCTGGCCCTGGCCTACGGACCGCAGGGGCTGTCGTGCTTCCTGGTGCCCCGGGTCCTGCCAGACGGCACCAGGAACTCGGTTCGGCTCGTGCGGCTGAAGGACAAGCTCGGCAACAGATCGAACGCGTCGAGCGAGCTGGACTACATCGATGCCGCCGGTTGGCTCGTCGGCGACGAGGGGCGGGGCGTGGCGACCATCATCGACATGGTCAACGGCACCAGGATCGACTGCACGACCTGGGCCGTAGCCCTGATGCGCCAGGCGGTCGCCCAGGCCGGCTGGCACGTCAGCCACCGATCGGCGTTCGGGTCGACCCTGATCGACAAGCCGCTGATGCAGAACGTGGTCGCCGATCTGGAGATCGAGACCGAGGGCGCCACGCTGCTCTTGCTCCGGCTGTCCGGGGCGTTCGAGCGGGCGGTCGCAGACCCCGGGGAGGCGGCGCTGGCTCGAATCGGGGCGGCGGTGGCCAAGTACTGGCTGACCAAGCGCTCGACGACGGTGGTTCGCGAGGCGCTCGAGTGCGTCGGCGGGGACGGCTACGTCGAGGAGTCGGTCCTGCCCAGGCTCTACCGTGAGGCCCCGCTGAACGCCATCTGGGAGGGATCGGGCAACGTGATCGCCCTCGACGTGCTCCGGGCGCTGACCCGGTCTCCGGAGTCGGCCGAGGCGTTTGTGGGCGAGCTCGAGCGGGCCGCCGGTGCCGATCATCGGCTCGATGCTGCGATCCGCCAGGTTCGTGGTGCTCTGACCACGGCGGTGGGTGACGAGGCCGGAGCCCGGCGACTGATCGAGCGGATGGCCGTGGTGTGGACTGCGGCGCTGCTCGTCCGACACGGGGATCCGTCGGTGTGCGAGGCCTACATCCGGTCGAGACTGGACCGGGACCGGGGGTCCGAGCTCGGGACCCTGCCGGCCGCCGCCGCAATCGAGTCCATCGCCCGCCGGGCGGTGCCGATTCGCTAGCCAGAGCTCGAGGAGAGAGGATGTGGCAATGACCGTCAAGGAGAGAGCGAGCTTCGAGCCGGGCCTGCCGCCGGACGACAGCCATCCGTACCGCAGCGGGGTGTGGCGCCCCCAGCACCGGGAGCTCGACGCCTGGGACATGGAGGTCGAGGGCCGGATCCCCGACGATCTCAACGGTGTGTACATCCGCAACACCGAGAACCCGCTGTTCGAACCGATCCGCCGCTACCACCCCTTCGACGGCGACTCGATGCTGCACGCCATCTCGTTCGAGAACGGTGCGGCCCGGTACGCCAACCGCTTCGTCAGGACAGACGGGTTCCTGGCCGAGCAGGAGGCGAAGCAGAGCCTGTGGGCTGGCATCACCGAGCACCCGTCGATCGCCCTTGCCGACCACGGGTGGGGGGCGAGGACGATGATGAAGGACAACGCCAGCACCGACGTGGTGGTCCACGGCGGCATGGCATTGGCCAGCTTCTACCAGTGCGGCGAGCTGTATCGACTCGATCCTCGGACCCTCGACGACCTCGGCAAGAGCGAGTGGGGCGGCCGGTTCCCGAAAGAGGGGGTCTCGGCCCACACCAAGGTGGACGAGCACACCGGCGAGCTGCTGTTCTTCAACTACGGCACCGAGGCTCCCTTCATGCACTACGGCGTCGTGAGTCGTGACGGTGAGCTCACCGACTACGTCGACATCCCGCTGCCCGGGCCGCGACTGCCCCACGACATGGCGTTCACCGAGCACTGGTCGATCCTCAACGACCTGCCGCTGTTCTGGGATCCCGAGGCCCTGGCCGACGGCCACTACTCGAACCGGTTCCACCGGGACATGCCGAGCCGGTTCGCCCTCGTCCCCCGGCACGGCGACACCGAGGACATCCGCTGGTTCGAGGCCGAGCCGACGTTCGTGCTGCACTGGATCAACGCATACGAGGACGGCGACGAGGTGGTGCTGGACGGGTTCTTCCAGCACAATCCGACCGCCAGGGGGGTACCCCGGGCCGAGGGCGCGCTCAAGGGATTCGAGACGCTCGACCTGAAGGTGCTCGAGGCCCGACCCCACCGGTGGCGGTTCGACCTGGTGACGGGAGAGACACGGGAGGAGTCGCTCAGCGACCGGCCCATGGAGTTCGGGATGATCAACGGTCGCCACGGCGGCCGCCGCCATCGCTACAGCTACAACGCCCTCGGGGCCGACGGGCTGTTCGCCTTCACCGGCCTGGTGAAGCACGACATCGACACGGGCATCGAGGAGGTGCTGTCGTTCCCCGAGGGGGTGTTCGTGAGCGAGACGGTGATGGCCCCCCGGGACGGCTCGACCGCCGAGGACGACGGGTACCTCGTCACGTTCAGCTCCGACATGGTCGACGACCGCTCGGAGTGCCTCGTCTTCGATGCGGCGGCGCTGGCCGACGGTCCGGTGGCCAGGATCGCCCTACCGGAGCGGATCTGCAGCGGCACCCACTCCACCTGGGCCCCGCTCAGCGATCTCTAGAGGACACCTGCTCCGTCAGAGCGGCAGCCCCGAGCTCGGCTCTGATCTCGTCACCGTCCGCCCCGAGCTCGGGAGCCGGTCGGGGATGCGGTCCTGCACCCCCGACGAGCTGGCCGAAGACGGTGAGAGGACCGACGTCTGCCGAGTCCTGGCGGACGACGAGGTCGTTGTCGATGGCCAGCCTGGACGCCGTGAGCCCGTACGTCTCGACCGGCACCGACAGCCCACCGTCGTGCCACGACAGCTCGCCGTCGGTTTCGGTCCAGGTGTTGCCGTCGGCCCCGGGGTGGTCGAAACCACCCAGCTGGGGGTCCGGCCGGCCGGCGTAGCGGGTGTACTCGGCCGCCTGGGCCACCATCGTGCTCTGCACGAGCGACGTCCTGACGTGCTGGGAGCCACCGCCTCCGTCCTCGACCGGCCGACCTCGCTGCCACCAACCGGCCACCACCCCGAACGCCCCGATCATCGGCGTCGCCACGTCGTGGATCGGGACCGTGAGGAACACCGGCTCGGCCCCGTCCCCTGTGGAGCGGACGCCCCCCTGGGCGGCCATCATGCCGCCCAGGGCCTGGATCAACGGGTCGAACGCCGGGCGCCCGGCCATCGTCTCGTCGAGCCCGTAGCCGGGCGAGGACAGGAAGACGAGATCGGGGTTGACCGCCCGCAGCGTGGCGTGGTCACAGCCGAGGCGGTGGCTGACCCCGGGCCGGAAGTTCTCGATCACCGCATCGGCCGTCGCCACCAGCCGATGGAGCTCGGCTCGGCCCTCCTCGGTGGTGAGGTCGATGGCGATGCTGCGCTTCGCCTGGTTCCAGGACTTGAACATCGGGCCGATGGCCCGGAACGGATCGCCGGCCGGCGGTTCGACCTTGATCACGTCGGCCCCCAGCATCCCGAGATGACGGCTGACCACCGGTCCGGCGATGAACGACGCCAGGTCGATCACCCGCAGTCCGTTCAGCGGCCGCTCGCCCGAGCCGCCGCTCGACGCTGCCTCGGTCGCACCCGATCGCCCCGATGTGCCACCCGACGTGGTGGCCCACTCGGCGAGCACCTCGTCGGTGTGCTGGCCGAGCAACGGGGCGGGGGCCGCCACCGCACCCGGACACCCCTCGACCGTGACCGGCACCCCCATCATGGCCACCGGACCGAGCTCGGGGTGGTGGACGGTGATGTCCATGTCGTTCGCGGCCACCGTCGGGGTGGCCAGGAACTCGTCGCGGGTCAGTACCGGTTGGGCCGGCACGTCGGCGTCGGCCAGCAACCGCAGCCACTCGTGGCGGGGCCTGGTGGCGAAGACCTCGTCGAGGATGGGCGTGATCCGTGCGATGGCGGCGTCGGCCAGGAGGCCCCACGGCGGGCTGGCCAGGACCGGATCGTCGATCAGCTCCGGCCGGCCGATGACGTCGAGCATCCGCCGGTAGAACCGGGCGGTCCCGCAGGCCAGGAACAGCCACTTGCCGTCACCGGCCTCGATCAGGCGGTAGCACGCCACCCGACCCTTCGAGCCGAGCGACGAGTCACCGGGCCGTGGCTGGTCGTCGCCGTCCAGGCGGAACTCGCCGAGCTGGATCGCAGCCGCTCCGGCCACCTGGGAGACTTCGTAGGTCGGGGCCACGCCGCGCTCCCGCCTGACGAGCAGTCCGGTGGCGGCGGCCAGGGCACCGAGGACGCCGGTGCCGTATGCGGCGATGGGAACGACGATGTCGACCGGCACCTCACCGTAGGACTGCTGGTTCCAGGCCACCCCGGTGGCGGCGTGCAGCAACGACGGCGTGACCGGATCGTGGACCCTGGGTCCCCGCTCGCCCCACGGGGGCATGGCCACGATGACAGCGGTCGGGTTGGCGGCCCGCAGCCGCTCGGCCTGGCCCGGCCGGTCGACGAAGATCACGTCCGCTGCCGGCAGCAGCCGAGCGGGATCCGCCACCACCGATCGCTTGTTCCGGTTCACGGTCTGGAAGCCGGGATCGGACCGGTAGGGGTCGCCATCGGGGCCCTCGACCTTGACCACGTCGGCCCCCTGATCGGCCAGGAACACCGCGGCGTACGGCGCTGCGATCTGGGTGCCGAGATCGAGGACACGGATCCCTTCGTAGGGCCCGGCCCCGGTGGCCGGGGTCGGCGACGGCGAGCCGCTCATCGCGTCCGGTACTCGGCCCTGCGGCGGTCGCCGGTCCGTCTCGTCGTCAGGGCGGTGCGCATCGCCACGATATTGGCACCGTCGCACGGCTCGTGCGATTCAGGCCTGGCGCCGGGCCGCAGCGAGCTGACACCATCTGGCCCATGGATGCGCAGACCGCAGATCAGATGATCGAGACCCTGGCCCGATTCGTCGACAGGGACGTGGCGCCCCGGGTCAGGGACTTCGAGCTCGATGATCTGTATCCGGACGACATGGTCGACCAGCTGCAGGCCTTCGGTCTGTTCGGCGCCACCGTGCCGGAGGCGTACGGTGGTCTCGGGCTGGACTACACCACCTACGCCCGGGTGATCGAAGAGCTGTCCCGTGGTTGGATGTCGCTGGCGGGGGTCATCAACAGCCACCTGATCGCCGCCCAGCTGATCCTCCGGTTCGGCACCGAGGACCAGCGGCAGCGGCTGTTGCCGGACATGGCGGCCGGCCACCGTCGGGGCTGCTTCTCGCTGTCGGAACCGGACTCGGGCAGCGACGCCGCCGCCCTGCGCTGCCGGGCCCGCCGGGACGGCGACGAGTGGGTGGTCGACGGGACGAAGATGTGGGTCACCAACGGCGAGCGGGCGGCGATCGTCGCGCTGCTGGCCAGGACCACCGACGACGACATCAGCTGCTTCATCGTCGAGAAGGCACCGGGCCCCGACGGGGACGGCGGGATCACGATCTCGAAGCACATCGACAAGCTCGGCTACCGGGGGCTGGAGACCGTGGAGATGAGCTACGCCGGCCATCGGCTGCCGGCCGACAGCCTGCTCGGCGGTGAGGACGGCCTCGGCCAGGGCTTCCGGTGGGCCCTCTCCGCGCTCGAGCTCGGCCGGATCAACGTGGCGGCCCGGGGGGTGGGGGTCGCCCAGGCCGCCTTCGACGCGGCGCTGGCCTACGCCCAGGAGCGGGAGACGTTCGGCCGACCGATCGCCCAGCACCAGGCGATCGGGTTCAAGCTGGCCGAGATGGCCACCAAGCTCCATGCGGCCCGGCTCATGGTCCGCGACGCCGCCCGGCGGGCCGACGCAGGGGAGCGGGTCGATATGGAGGCGGGCATGGCGAAGCTCTTCGCCTCCGAGACCGCGGCGGAGCTGGCCCTCGAAGCCATGCGGATCCACGGGGGCAACGGCTTCACCACCGAGTACCCGGTCGAGCGGCTGTACCGCGATGCGCCGCTGATGATCATCGGTGAGGGGACGAGCGAGATCCAGAAGCTGGTGATCTCCCGGAACCTCCTGGCCCGGGCGGCAGAGTAGGTCCCGGCGAGCGGACCGGGGGAGCGGCGGTCAGCGGGGCTGCCACCGCCGCCCGGCCTCGGCGGCGAGGGCCGCCTTGTCGATCTTGGCGGTACCGGCCAGCGGCAAGGCGTCCAGGAACCAGACCGCCCGGGGGTGCTGGAAGGCCGGTCCGTGCTCGAGGGCCCAGCTCTTGATCTCGGCCTCGACCGGCTCGTGACCCTCGGCGGTGACCACGAAGGCCACCGGCAGCGCCCCCTTCAGCTCGTCGTCGACGGGAACGACGGCCGCCTGGTGGACGGCCGGGCACTGCTCCAGCATCTGCTCGACGTCGCCGGGGTAGACGTTCTCCCCGGCGCAGGAGAACATGTCGTCGACCCGGCCGACGAAGAAGTGCCAGCCATCGCCGTCGGCCTCCATCACGTCCCCGGTGTGATACCAGCCGTCGGTGACCCGGGCCGCGGTCACGTCCGGCAGGCGGTGGTAGCCGGCCATCAGGCCCGGGCTGCGGACCCACAGCTCGCCCTGCAGGCGACCGGTCACCGGATCGGCCGCCGCATCGACGCCGGTGACCGGATCGACCAGCCGGGTCTCGACCGCCGAGAGCGGGTGACCGACCGAGATGGCCGGCCGTTCGGCGCCATCGGGATGGCCGCCGAACACGGCAACGACCTCGGTGGTGCCGTAGCCGTTGGTGATCACGCAGCCCGGGAACAACTCTCGAGCCTGGTCGAAGAGGGCCTGGGTCATCGGCGCCGAGCCGATCGACAGCCGCCGGACCGACGAGCGATCCAAGGTCTCCAGCAGAGCGGTTCTCGCGAACATGAGCGAGAACATCGTCGGGACCCCGGTCAACGCGGTGACCCGATGCCGTTCGATGGCTCGGAGGTAGTCCTCCGCGTCGAACCGCCGCAACAGGACCACGCTGCCGCCGAGCCCGAGGGCCATCTTGAGCTGCATCGCAGCGTTCTTGTGATACATCGGCGCCGAGATCAGCAGCCGCTCGTCCGGGTCCATCGGCATGACCCCACCGAGGTACTGGTCGATGCTGAACAGCTGGCCGCCGTGGGTCAGCAGCACCCCCTTCGGACGGCCGGTCGAGCCGGAGGTGTACATCTGGACCGCAACGTCGTCGCCCGCCACAGCGACCGTCGGGCCCGGTCCGGTCTCCAACAGGGCCCGCCACGCCGCCGAGTCGTACTCGATGGCCGGGACGCCCGCCGGCAGCCGGTTCCGGTTGGCGGCGTCGTGCAGCACCAGCACCATGCCGGCGTCGGCGGCCACCCACGACAGGTTGTCGGCCGGCTGGCGGGTGTTCAGCGGGACCGTGACCATGCCAGCCCTGGCGATCCCGAAGTAGCAGGCCCCGTAGTCGACCGAGTTATCGGCCAGGATGCCGACCCGGTCCGCCCGCCGGAGGCCCCGCTCGACGAGCCCGCCAGCCACCCTGGCGCAGAGCTCGTCGAAGCGGTCGTAGCCGACCTCCACCGGAGCCGACACGTCGCCGCCGGTCAGGTCCAGGAACGCCACCCGATCGGTGCCGACCCAACGGCTGAAGATCCCGCCCAGGTTGCCACCATCGGCCGCGGTGAGCACGTCGGGACTCACCGTCGGTTCGCTCACGGGGCGATGACGACCTTGCCGAAGAACCGGCGCTGCTCCAGCATGGCCATCGCCTCGACGCCCTCGCTGAGCGGCAGCACCTTGTCGACCACCGGTGTGAGCTGGACGCCTGCCACCATCGCCAGGAGGGCTTCGAGATCGTCCCGCTTCCAGCCGTTCGATCCCCGAATGTCCATCTCGGCGGTCCAGATGAAGCGGATGTCGGTGACCGGATCGAACCCGGCGGTGGCGCCGCAGGTGAGGAGCCGGCCGCCCATCTTGACCATCCTGAGGGTCTTGGGCCAGGTGTCGCCCCCGGTGAAGTTGACGACGACGTCCCAACCGCCGCCGGAGAAGAGGCTCCCGGTTCGCTCCCTGGTGAACGCTGCGATGTCGGTGGTGGAGTAGTCGACCGTCTCGTCGGCCCCCAGCTCCGCCAGCGCGGCGCACTTCTCGGCCGAGCCGGCTGCGGCCACCACGTGGGCGCCGACCATCTTGGCCAACAGCACGCAGCACGTGCCGACCCCACCAGATGCCCCGAGCACGAACACCGTTTCCCCACTCGTCACCCGGCCCCTGGTGAACAGCATCCGGTGGGCGGTGCCGTACGCCACCGGCAGGCAGGAGGCGTCGACCGCCGAGACGTCGTCCGGGAGGGCGATCAGCTGGTCTGAGCCGACGACGACGTACTCTGCGTAGGCCCCCCAGCGGGTGTCGCCGATCATCTGGATCCGGCCGTCAGCGGTCCACCGCACCGGATCGACCAGCACCCGATCACCGCTCGACCACCCATCGATCCCGTCCCCGACGACATCGACCCGGCCGGCGGCATCGCAACCGGGGATCATCGGCAGGGGGGTCGTGATGCCCGGCATGCCCCGCCTGGTGAAGACGTCGTGGTAGTTGAGCGAACAGGCCTCCACCGCCACCCGGACCTCACCCGGTCCC
>JAHELU010000121.1 GCA_024644005.1 Acidimicrobiales bacterium
GTCCACGGCGGTCGGACCACCCAGGTCTGGGACGCCACGGTGACCGCGGTCGAGACCGGTCGACCGCTCGTGCTGTTCCGGTGCACCCAGCTCATCCTCTACCCCCGGTGACCAGGAGACCAATGAGCACGAGCCTCGATCTTGCATAGCGAGCCCACGACCTGGTCCTTCACGGTTGCTGGGTCGCAAAGAGGTCAGGCCGCTCAGCACGGCAAGCGCTTCCCGACGAAAGATCCGGGCTAGGTGCCGGGGTTCGACGGTCACACCCGAGCGACCGCTATGCCGGTGACTGCGGTCTGCATGGCCCGTCGGGCGGACCCGAGTGGCGCACGTGGTGCTCGATGGCCTCGACATAGGCGGCCTCGAAGCGTGGGACCAGTCCCTCCCAGGACAACTCGGCGCAGGCGTGGGCGAGAGCATTGGCACCGCGCTCGCTGACCTCGCCCGGGTCGTTCACGATTCGGGTCAGGGCGTCGGCGAACGCGTCGGGGTCGTTCGGGGGGACGAGCCAGCCGGTGGGGCGAGCCGGGTCGAGGTTGATCATCGCCGGTATTCCGCCGCTGGCACAGCCGAGGACGGGTAGGCCGACTGCCATCGCCTCCAACGGGACCTGGGGATAGGCGTCGTTGACGGACGGTATGACGAGTATGTCGCTCGCTGCCAGCCCGTCGGGCAGATCGTCATGACCTCGCCAGCCGGTGAAGTAGATGTCGTCGGTGCCGACTTGTCGGGCGACGGTGACCGGGTGCTCGCCTTCCCATTCGCCAGGGTGCCCGCCCCATATGACGAGCGACGCCGGTCGGGTGAACCGACTTCTCGCTCGGGCGAAGGCGCGGATCAGCGCCGGCACCTGTTTGAACCCGAGGAACCGCCCGACGAAGATCAGGACAGTGGCGTCGTCAGCCGGTCCGAGCATCCGGTCGAGGTCGCTCTCGGTGTAGGCCACTGAGCCTGCAGGGCCCGTTTCGGTCCAACCTCGCGGGTCCTCGACCAGTGCTCGTCGGAATGTCGCCCGGCGCGATCCGGGGGTTCGAGGCCGGGGTCGGAAGCGGTCCATGTCCACGCCGTTCGGAACGAACGTGATCCGATCCGGTGCGATGCCCAGACGGGAAATGGCTTCATCCCGCCTGAGGGGCGAAACCGCGATGAGATGATCAGCCGATTGCGCTTGCTGCTTCAGACGCGCAGCCCAGAACTCACCGTGACGCCAGGAGTCCCATCGAGTCGACCGCATCATCTCGAGCTCGCCCGCATCGAGCAGGCCCTCGCCCGCATCGAGGGCGGCCCCAGCCGTCGGCATCGTCGCCAGCGTCTCGCCCAGTTTCGCTGCCAGCGCGACGCGGTCCTCGATCGCCTCGATCAGATTCAGTTCCGTGCCGTGGAGATGGGCAACCACCGGCACCTGAGGCCAACGCCGACGGGCAGCTTCCATCTGCGGGGTCAGGTGGTGAAGATGGAGCACATCAGCCCGATCGGCCCCGGCGGCCTGCAGCGGAGCTTCCCAGACCGAGGACAGGTGGGCGATGAGCTCGGGTGGTACCGACGCGAGGACGACGTCGGGAGCGCCGACGCGATCCTCGTAGCTCGGATGCATGGGCTGTGGCGCGGCGATCGCGTCGCCTCCCGTCTCGAACTCCCGAACGGCGTCGGTGAAGTCGACGACATGCACGTCCAGGCCATGGAAGAACGTCGGTGCGTGGGTCTCCTCACCCGGTTCGCCGAGAGATCCAGCTGCGAGCGAGATCGACCAACCCGCTCGAGCCAGCGCCGGGCTCAGGTAGCGCACGACGTATGCCGCCCCTCCCCGAGGAAAGAACAACAACCCCATCACGACTCGACCCGCCGCCATCAGCACCCGCTCACCACGCAAGACATCCCATCGAGTATCGTCGCTCAGCGCTCACCGACGGCAGAGGCCAACGTCCCATGCCTCCGAGCGAGCCTCGCCCCGACGTCAGACCGACCCCGTGGAAACGATCCTCTGGGGTCCCGCATGCGCCTTGCGGAGAACTTCGGCGGTTCTGGGAAGGATCGGGGCTCCGCGACCGTCCAATGATCGTGGGGCCGAAGCCAGGATCAGGAGCGCCATCCGGAGCGCGATCCGGAGTGACGTCGGGAGCGCCTCGGGAGGCGGTATCGGTGTTGCACCGCTGGCGCGGCCATGATTGTCGAGGTGAGCGAGCTCTCCCTCGTCGAGCGGGCGGTCGGCGGCGACGCCGAGGCCTTCAGCCAGCTGGTGCGGCGTCACGACGACCGCATGCGGGCCGTCGCGTACCGGATGGTCGGCAGCCGGGCGGCGATGGACGACGTGCTGCAGGCTGCGTATCTCAATGCCTATCGCAACGTGGGGCGGTTCCGAGCCGAGGCCGACTTCGCCACCTGGTTGCACCGAATCGTGATCAACGCCTGCCATGACTGGTTGCGTGGCGCGGGACGGCGCTCGGAGGTCTCCCTCGACGAGCTCCCCGAGGTCGAGGCCCCCGGCTCGTTCGAGGATCGGTTGGCGCTCGGCGGGGAGCTCAGCGCCGCCCTCCAGAACCTTCCACCCGATCACCGGGCCGCGGTGATCCTGGTGGACGGAGAGGGCCTGTCCTACGCCGAGGCGGCGGCCGTCCTGGACGTCGAGCGGGGAACGGTGGCGAGCCGCCTCAGCCGAGCGCGAGCCGCACTCCGTCGGGATCTCGGTCTCGCAGAGGAACGACGGCGATGAGCGGCGGAGCTGCGGAGCAGCTCCTCACGGAGTTCCGCCGAGCGGCGGAACGTCCGCTGCTGGACTTCCTCGTATGGGACAGGACGGTACACCGGTGAGCGGCGGCGAGATCTTCGGCCGATCGGACGGCAACGGTCCAGGTCCGTACCGGGACGACGAGCTTGCGATGCGGCTCGCAGCCGATCCGGTTCCTGATCATCGGCCCGGCTTCTGGTCGGACCTGCAGGACGAGCTCGATCCCCCGACGGCGATCCTGCGCCCGGGGCCGGCTGCACCGACCATCGTCGACGCCGACGGCCCCTCGGTGGCACGCTGGTCGCCGGGGCGAGTCCTGCTCGGGGCCGCAGCCGCCGTCCTGGCGGTCGCTCTGGCCGGCGTTGCCGTCGTGATGGCCGACCGTACCGCTACCCCGATCGAGTCGGCCGGGAGTGTCAGCAGCGGTCGGACCGATCAGACCACGTCGACCGTGGCGCCCACCACCACGGCGGGCGCCGAGGCGCCGACAACCCCGGCGCCCGGGTCGGATGTGGAGCAACCGCTGGAATCGGATGGGCCGGCGGCCGACTACTTCGGCGCGGCCGAGGTGACGGTGATCGGCTCGGGTGTCGCCGTCGGCTTCAGCCCGGACGATTCCGCCGCCCTCATCGTCGACGACGCACCGGGGTCCGAGGTCGGCTGCGAGGGAGCGGAGCTCCTGACCCTCTACGCCCAGGACCTGTCGACCGGGACGAGACGAGCCGTGCTGCCGGAACCCATGACGATCGAGACCGGCGGGATCGATCTGCGCGTGCTTCCCGGCCCGGCCGCCGACCGCTCGGGAGCCAGGGACGTGTACTGGACCGAGTACTGCGACGGCAGCCGATCGGCCACCTGGCGAGCCATGATGGCGCCAGACGGCTCGATCGCCGGTGTGGAGTCGGTGGCTGCGGACAGCCTCGATGACGCATTCAGCCTCTCCGGGGTGCCGACCGCCGAGGTGGTCGGCGCGACTGCGCTCTCGCCGGACGGGACCCTCGGCCTGTACGTGGACGACGGTGCCGCTTCCGTCGGCTCGACCGACCCCGACGACGGCGAGCGCCGGGACCTGCCGGAGTCCGCCGCCTGGGGCCGGATCACCGGCGGCACCTGGGATCCCTCGGGGACGGTGGTGGCCCTTGCGGCCGACCAGACGGTGGTCCTCTGGGACGTCGCCAGCGGCACGGTCGGCCAGGTGGCGGCTCCGGGAGTCGGTCGGGTCCTGTTCGACAACTCGGGGCAACTGCTGGCGCTGGTGTCGTTCGATCCACTGCCCTCGACGTCCGTTGTGACCTTCGGCGGAGCTGCGCCACCCCTGCCAACTCCTGATCGCTGCTCCGGCGATGTCGATCTCGCTCCGATCGGGTTCGAGGAGCTGGCAGCCGGTGGGTTATCGGACGGCGTGGCGAGCTTGGTGGCGGCGATCGACGAAGCGGCGGCCATGTGTGCCTGGGATGCGCTCGACCGGTTGGTCGGGCCGGACTTCGTCGCCAGCTTCGGTGGGGGCGGCGCCCTGGAGGAGTGGCGGGCTGCCGAGGCGCTCGGCGGGTCGCCGATGTGGTGGCTGCGCGTGGTCCTGCGCCAGCCGTACGAGTCCGTCGTCGTCGAGGGACAGACGTTCCACGCCTGGCCGGCGGTGTCGGTGCGCGACGGCTGCGAGTCGTTCACCGAGGCCGACCGGCGATCGCTCGCCGCGCTGGGCTACAGCGAGGAGGCGATCGCCACCGACTGCGAGCTGTTCGGCGGCTACGGGGGGTATCGAACGGCCATCGACGACACCGCCACCTGGCGGTACTTCACCGCTGGCGATTGAGCCGGCCCGGTCTCAGGCTCGACCGGGCCAGCCACAGCGCACGTTGACGATCGGCGAGCAATGGACCACGGGTGGGTCGATCGGCTGGCTCAGGCCGCTGGCGGCCACCAGCTCGTCGTCCCAGGCCGTCACCTCGGCGTGATGCAGCGGCCACGGCTCGTGGAACATGGGGGCGTAGGTGATCCAAGGCCCGAGATCGCCGTAGAGGGCCCATCGGGCGGTCAGGAACCGGTCGAGGTCGGACGCCTCGTCCGGCCCGAATCGGGATCCCACCTCGACCTCGACGAGCGAATGGGCGCCGCGGGGCTTCGGCCAGCGCCTGGTCGACTCGTAGCGCAACCGATCGCCGTGATGGTCGATCGACATCGAGGCCCAGAAATAGGGGATCTGATAGGCGGTCCTGGCAGTGAGCACGGCCGGTAGCGAGGCCGCCTCGAGGGAGAAGAAGTACACGCCCGGCTCCCCTGACTCGCCCGAGACGTAGGTGCGGACGTTGGTCTCCGGGAAGTGCAGCACCCGGCGCCACTCCGGCAGGAAGGGCACGTCGACCCGCATCTGGAACGGGATGAGGCCCACCCAGGCCGAGCCGTCGAACGTCTCGACGGTCAACCGGTCCGGCAGGAGGGCCTGGACCTCCGACGCGGGGTACCGCCAGTGGAGCATGGTCAGCTCCTCCCAGGTCATCCGCATCGGCGGGTGGTCGATGACGTGGGGGCACGTCTCGGGGTATCGGGTCTCGACGCCGTCGCTCACCAGCCAAGTATGGCGTGTCGATGCGTGCGGAGCGGACTCGGGTGGGGGTGGGCGAGGGTCAGCTGGTCAGGTCTCGCAGCCGCTTCTTGTCGACCGAGTGCTGCCAGTCGGCCAGGAACGCCCGGACGGCGGCGACGAGGGCCAGCGGCTGATCGAGCGGGATGTGGTGGTAGGCCTGGGGGATCTCGACCATCGGTGCGTTGCGGCCGGTGAGCTCCTCCATGTACGACTGGACCTCGGGAGTGACCAGGTCGCTCAGCTGGCCGTGCATCAGCGCCAATCGACACCTGGTCTTGTCGAGATAGTCGTTGGTGTTGTAGCGCTCCCTGGCGAACACGGCAGGATCGAACTTCCAGGTCCAGCCACCGTCGACCTGCTTGAGCGAGTGGCGGGCGATGTGGTTGACCACGTAGTCGTTGGTGGTCGGCTGGGGAGGTTGGAGATGGAAGTGCTCGAGCGCCGTCTCCAGGTCCGGGTAGGTCTTCGGGTTGCGGAACATCCGGCCCTTCTCGCCCTCTTCCGACTCCGGATCCGGCCGCTCGACCGGGGCGTCGAGGATGATGGCGCCGCCGAGATCGTCGCCGTAGCGGGCCGCCACCACGATGGCCACGTGCCCCCCCATCGAGTGGCCGACCACGATCGGGCGCTCCTGGGCTCCGGCGTGTCGAGCCACGGCCATGACCTCGTCGGCCCACTGCTCCATGGTGTAGGTGTCCCGCCGGCCGCTGTCGCCATGGCCGGAGAAGTCGGGAGCGATGACGAAGTACTGCATCGACCTCGTCGCCGTGAACTGGGGGGCGATGAAGGACCACCAGTGGGCATGGGCCGCACCGCCGTGCAACAGGATCAGGCACGGCCGGCGCGGATCGCCCCAGCAGAGGTAGTTGATCCGGCAGCCGCTGACCTCGACGGCGTGGAACTCCGGGCGATTGGCGATCGCGCCGGTGAACCAGCTGGGGGGGCGGGCCGCCTGCGTCGCCCCTGGGTTGTCGACCGCAGCGTTCGTCTCCACGATTGGCGACGATATCGCCGCAGGGCGGAGACCGCTGCGGGCGACCATCCCGCCACCGGCCCCGGCCGGGCGGTACCATGGTGCAGCGACAAAAAGCAAAGTGCACCCGAGCCAGAACTCGGATGCACTTTCTAACGCCAATCGGCTCTCACATCATTCTGCAGTAGCGCCCCTCGCGCTCACGGTTGAGAGAATGGGGGAGGATCGACGTTAGTGGTATGGAACGAGCGCTGCTCACTGACTGTCACAACGTTCGCAACTCACACGTTCGATGACGGCGGTTCTTCCGGAACATTGACCGGCTGTCTGGGACCTCCTCTTCGGCGGGTGAGGTGTCGATATGTCCAACGACAACCTGCACTCTACACCGGAGCCCCGACGCATTGTCAACCGATCCGTCACACTCCGATCAACCTGAGATGCCTCGCCGACCCTGGATCGCAATGAGGTATTCGCCTTGACGGCGCAACGATGGTAGAGCAGACGGTGCCGGTTCCGAGCGGCTCCTGACGGTCGTCCGGCCCCGCGCACGGAACGCCCGGATTCTTCCAGCCGTTGTACAAACGTGGACAACAAGCGATCCGCCGCCATATGGTTACGCTAGAGTTACGGCGAGTGCGGCGGTCGGTTCCCGTTTGTGGCGGGTGCGAGTCACCAGGTGTTCCGGAGTATCCATGGCAGAGCTGTTCGAAGAGGTTGTCTCGATACTCGAGAGCCGTTCGTCGACTCGGGCACTCGCCGACCAGTTCCGCATCGAGTCGGAGGAGGCCGCCAGCAACGGGGCGGTGCTCGGTGTGCCGGTCTTCCTCGAGAGCCTCAACCGCTGGGCCAAGGACCCGACCAGCTCCGCCACGCTGCTGCAGACCCTCCGCTCGATCGACACCGCCGGCCTCCAGGACCCCGGCGCGGCGCTGGAGGCGAGGACGTACGAGCCTGTCGGGAGCGAGCTCGCCGACATGCTGCTCGGGGACAGGCGGGCCAGGGTCGCGTCCGTCATCTCGGGTGAAGCCGGTATCAGCGAGCGGAGCGCCGACGGACTGCTCCCTCCGACGGCCTGGGCTGTCATGGCGTCGATCGCCGATCGATACGGCAACCGGATCGACCGGCAATCCCTGATCTCGGTCCTGGCCAGGGAGCAGAGCGATCTGCTGGACGGGGGATGGGGGCCGTGGCTCGACGCAACGGCGGAGCAGTCGCCGGCCGAGGCGGCTGCGGTCTCCACCCAGAGCACGATCTTGAAGACCGCCACCGCCGTGAACACCGCCGACATGGCCAGCCAGCAGGTCGGTGGTGGGAGCTATCCGCCGCCGGTCGCCCGTAGCGCCAGGCTCGTCCAGGACGAGCCGCAGACCGTGGTCGCCCGCAGCGGTGGCCGCCCGGCCAACGGTCGCTCGCCAGTGGTGACCGGTCAGCCCAGCCAGCGCCGGAGCACGGTGCGGGCCGATCCCGAGCGGGTCCGGCCGGTCGGGCGCCCGAGCCGCTGGCCGCTGCTGATCGGCCTGCTCCTTGTGTTGCTGCTGGTTGCGGCGGCGGTGTACTGGCTGTTGCTGCGGGACGACGACACCGGCGGGGATGGTGTCGCGACCGAGAACGCAACCGATGCCGAAGTCGTTGACGACTCGGTCCCGGTGGCCCCTGCCCAGCTCGTGCCCATCGATGTGATCATGGACGACCCCGAAGGTCGTTCGACCTCGACCGGGGTCGCCGAGCTCCGGTTCAACGTCGAAGCCGGCGAGGTGTGCTACAACGTCACCGTCACCGGCATGGACACCCCGTACGACGGCCACATCCACGTCGGACCGGCAGGGGTGAAGGGCGGCATCGTCGTCGACTTCGGGCCGCTCAACAACGCGGACATCGGCTGCGTCGACGTCAGCCAGAACGAGCTGGCAGCCATCCTGGCCGATCTGCCGGGTCACTACGTGGAGATGCACGATCCCGGCGAGGCCTTCACGATCAGGGCCCAGCTCTCCGACGCGATGCCCGAGGAGGCAACCCCGGCCCCCGACGACGCACCGGCAGAGGACGCCCTCTTCGATCCGAGCGGTGGCGGGGCGACGACCGTGATCGAGTCCGGTCGGATCATCCTCCGCGGTGAGGTCGCAGACCAGGAGACCCTCGATCGGCTGGCGGCCGAGTTCACCGACGTCAGCAGCGGCGAGCTCGAGATCGTCAACGAGCTGACGATCGTCGAGGGAGCCCCGCTCCCGAGCGGTCTCATCACCATCGACGACTCGGTGCTGTTCGACGTCAACAGCGATCAGCTGCTGGGTGACGGCCAGACCGCAATCGCCGACCTCGCAACCGTGTTCCGGGCCCGACCAGATTGGCAGGTCACCATCGTCGGCCACACCGACTCGACGGGCAGCGAGGTCTACAACCTCGAGCTCTCCCTTCGGCGGGCGGAGGCCGTGCGGGACGAGCTGGTGGCCAACGGTGTACCGGCGGACAGCCTGAGCATCGAGGGGGCCGGGGCCACGGATCCCGTCGCCGACAACGCCACACCGCAGGGTCGGGCGCTGAACCGTCGCATCGAGTTCAAGGTCGACCGGGGCTGACCCCCGGCCTCACGACCGACCGACCCCTTCGGCCGGCTGACGGGCCCGGGTCGGATCAGATCGTTCGACCCGGCAGGGCGGCCCGCCGCCGCTCCTGCATCCACGGCTCGATTCGGGACCGATCCATCGGCTTCGCCAGGTAGAAGCCCTGGCCGATGTCGCACCCCATCCTGGCGAGCACGTCGGCCTGGATCGGTGTCTCGATGCCCTCGGCCACCGTCTTGGCGTCGAGACCCTTGGCGAGGTCGATGATCTGGGAGACGAGGTTCTCGCCATCCGGGTCGACGCCCACCCGGTCGATGTAGGACTTGTCGATCTTGACCGTGTCGAACGGCAGCTCCCGCAGGTGGTTGAGCCCGCTGGCCCCGGTCCCGAAGTCGTCGATGGCGATGTCGATGCCGAGACCGCGCAGCTCGTGGAGCTGGGCCCGGATCCATGAGGCGTCCTTGAGCATGATCGACTCGGTCAGCTCGAAGGTCAGCGCCGAGGCGTCGACGCCGGAGTCGGCGATGATGGCGAGCATCACGTCCAGCTCGCCGTGGCGCTCGAGCTGGCGGGCCGAGAGGTTGATGCCCATCGAGACGTTGCCGAACCCGTCGAACGAGCGCTGCCACTCCACCAGCTGACGGCAGGACCGGTCGAGCACCCAGCGGCCGAGATCGACGATCATGCCACTCTTCTCGGCCAGCGGGATGAAGGTGGCGGGCGAGATGTTGCCCCTGGTGGGGTGGCTCCATCGCAAGAGGGCCTCGAAGCTGTGGACCTCCTGTGTCTCGAGCGAGATCAACGGTTGGAACACCACCGAGAACTCGTCGTTGTCGATGGCCGATCGCATGTCGGTGATCAGCTCGAACCGCTCGTCGACCTGGTCCTGGAGGGACTGCTCGTAGACCACCACCTCGTTGGTCTCGCCCTTCTTGGCCTGGTGAACCGCCACCGTCGCGGCCTGGAGCAGCTTGCGGGCGTCCTTGCGTCGGTCGCCGGTGGTGACCATGCCGACGGCGACGCCGAGCCGCCGAGGCTTCCCGTCGACGTAGAAGGGCTCGTCGAACAGGGCGGCCAGCCGGTCTGCGAACTGGACGAGGCCCGCCTCGTCCCGACCGGTGGCCAGGACCGCGAACTCGTCGGCCACCAACCGGGCCAGCACGTCCTCGTCTCGCAGCGCCGACCGCAGGCGGGTGCCCACCTCGATCAGCAGCTGATTGCCGACCGCGAAGCCGACGCTGTCGTTGACCTCCTTGAAGTCGTCGAGATCGAGGTTGATCACGCCGACCAGGCTGTCGGATGCCAGCCGCTGCAGCGCCCCCTGCAGCTCGTGCTCGAACGACGAGCGGTTGAACAGCCCGGTCAGCTGATCGTGGATCGCCCGGTTGCGCAGGCTCTCCTCCAGATGGCGCCTGGCGGTGATGTCGCGGATGATGAGCAGCAGCCCCTCGTGGTCGGCCAGCTGGGGGTCGCTGAGGGTGACCTCGGCCAGCATGGGATCGGCCGATCCGGTCCTCACCTCCAGCTCGACCACCGAGCCGTCGAGCGCATCGATGGAGTCGGCGAAGAGGCGCTCCAGCAGCTGGGCGGAGTCCTCGGCCAGTACGCCGGTGACGAGGGCGCCCAACAGATCCTGGGAGCGGTAACCGATGATCTGCTCGACGTTCGGGCTGATGTAGTCGATCGTGAGCTCCGGGGTCACGAGCACGAAGATGTCGGTGCTCTTCTGCACCAGCGCCCGGTAGCGGGACTCGGCCCGGCGGACCAGGACCTCGGCCATCTTCCGATCGTGGATGTTGATGAAGCTGACCAGGAGCCCCTGGACCTCAGACTCCGGCTCGAGCCGCCTCGCCGACATCCGGAACCAGTTGTAGGTACCGTCCGCCTTCTCGACCCTGACGTCGCAGTGGGCTGCCGACCGCCGGCCCACTGCGGTGTGGAGCGTCCGTTCGGCCACCGCGAGGTCGTCGGGCGACAGGTGCTGCAGCGCTGGCCGATCGAGATAGTCGAACTCGGCATAGCCGAGCAGGCGATCGATCGTCGGCCCGACGAACGTGGAGGTCAGGGTCTCGGGGTCGACGACGAGGATGAGGTCGTTCGAGTCCTGGGCCATGGCCTTGAACTGCCGGTTGGCCCGCTCCTTGTGCATCTCCTCGCGGAGCGAGGTCGCCTCCAGGACGATCGCCACCTGGTTGGCGACCTCCTTGAACATCTCCTCCAGCTCCGGGCGGAACAGCACGTCGGCCGCCCCGAACAGCAGGTACCGGTGGGGACCGGGGACGTCGGTGGCGATCAGCGACAGCGCCCCACGGGCGAATCGCAGCGATGACGGGAGATCGTCGCGATCACGGGTGCCGTACAGGTGGGGCTTCGGCGCGGGGCGGAACCGTCGCCGCCGCCGTCGCAGTTGGAGGCCGACGCTGCTGAGTACCCGCCCGTCGTCCTCTTCGAGATCGACCACGCCGACCACGCCTCGACCCTCGGTGAGGCGGTCGAGCGTGCCGACGGTGGCGGCCACCACCTCATCGGTGCTCCTGGCCACGACCAGTTGCTCACCGAAGGCCCCTATGTCCTGCTCCCGCTCGTACGACCAGTCCCGGAGCCGAACCACCAGCAGCACACGCAGAGCCATGGCGACACTGCCGACGATCCCGGCCGCGACCACCGCGGGCGCCGCCGCCAGGTTGTCGGTCCTGGCCAGTTGGAGCAGGACGAGGGTCGGGAGCACCATCGTCGCGGCGAGCGCTGCCAGCTGTCTGGTGCCGAACGTCCGCCTGACCGAGACGTGCTCGGTCCGCAGCTCGACGGTGCTGCGGGCCGAGATGGCGAGCGGGATGTAGGGCAGGCCGGCCAGGGCGATCGTCAACGACTTCACGGGCACGTTCCACGCCACCACCTCGGCACCCACGGCGACGAGGGCGGCCACCATCAGGTACCGCATCACCGGGTGCGAGCTCCGGCCCATGAGCGCAGCCACCACCACCGACCCGCTGACGGCGCTGGCCAGCACCATCCAGGTCGTCCAGCTGGTGCCTCGGAGATCGAGCACCAGTGCCGCGGTGGCCCCCAGCGACAGGAGGCAGAGCAGACCGACGATCTCCAGGAAGGTCTCCGGCTCGATGCGCCGGATGCGGCGCCGGAACAACCTGGCCGAGCCGAAGGCCAGCAGCCCGTATGCGGCGAAGTCGGCCACCGCCTCCGGCAGCGTCTCGCCGGCGGTCCAGGTACCGATCGTCCTGGCGACGGCGAAGCTGACGCAGGCGAGACCGAAGGCGTAGAAGGCCGAGGATCGATCGTGGTGGAGGCAGGCGACGGCGGCGATGGCAGCCATGACGAGATAGGCGATCCATGCCGCGGTCACGCCGACCAGGGGAGAGAAGCAGAGGAGCATCCCGGCCACCACCAGCGGCGATGGAGGTTTGGGCCGCATCATCACGGTCCATCGGCTGGCCCCCGGTCGTTGTTGAGCGCTCCGCAGACCGCGACGAGGTTCTGTGGCGGTTCGTAACCGAATCGTTCGTGATCGGCGTTCAGCCCTTCGTGGCAGGTGGGCCGATCGGATCATCGGTCAGCCGTCGTCGGGCCGACGCCCACGAGATCGGTTCGATCGGCCGACCGGGCCGGAATGCGTGATAGGTCTGGGAGCCGAGCGCCCGCCAGTCCGATTGGTAGCGCATCGCCACCCTGGTCGCGATGTGCCTGGCCAGCGAGTACTCGCACTCCTCGTCCCGGAGATCGGCAACGGCGACCCCGGATGCGTCGGCGACGATGTCGGTCAGGCGATCGATCAGTCCGTTCAGCACCTGTCGGGGCGCATCCGGGTCGACGGCGAGGCTGGCGACGAAGAACATCGGAATCGGTTCGGGCCCGAACGAGTAGGTCTTGGCGAAGAACTCGGTGTTGGCCCAGGCAACGTCGCCGAGGTCGGTGGTGATGACCATCGCGCCGACCAGGTCCCGCTCGTCACGCCGGCAGGTGATGGTGAAGCAGGCAGAAGACTGCAGCAGCGTCTGCAGCTCCTCCTTGGTCAGGCTCTGGTTGGCGGGATGCTCGCCGTCGATCCTGGCGAACTGCTCCTCGAAGAACAGGAAGAGGTCGGCCTTCTCATCTGGAGGAAGGGACGCGTCGAGGTCGATGCGATAGGTCGGCGGTTTCATGCGGCGGTGGGCCGGAGTCGTCCTGCTGGCGGCGGAGGCCGTTCCGGGCATCTGATGGTATCGGTTCGATCATCTCAGCGGCGCTGGAGTTCTCGCCGTGGGTCCTTTGTCGCTACCGACCTGGGCCTCGGGCTGCCACCATGGTGTCAGCTGTTGATCATGTGGTTCGCAGCCATCGTGAAGTAGTCCATGAGGCGGGTCGCCAGCTCCTGATCGAGTCCCTCTGCGGATGCCACTGCTGCTCCCATGTGACGGAGCCACGCATCACGTTCCGGTTCGCCGATGACGAACGGGCCGTGACGCATGCGCAGACGAGGATGACCACGGGTGTCGCTGTAGGTGGTCGGGCCACCCCAGTACTGGATGAGGAACTGGGCGAGATGCGCCTTGGCGTCCGTCAGATCGTCCGGCCGGGGGTACAGGGCCAGTAGCTCCGGGTCGTCGGCGACGCCGGCGTAGAACCGCTCGACCAGCGCCTCGAAGAAGGCGTCACCGCCGACGGCGTCGTACACGGACTGCTCGCTGCTCATCGTGGTCGAGTATGCCAGAGTACTGCGGTACGTTGATCTCGGTGAACTCCCTCGCCTCCGCCGCCGAGAACGACGAGCCCTGCGAGCTCCAGCCCGGATTGGTTCGAGCGCTGGGCCGGGCCGTCCGGGCGGACATCCGCTCGGCATCGGCGATCCAGGTGCTGGCTCTCGCCGTCCTCATCGGGTGGTTGGCGTTCGAGTGGGGGCCCGGCAACGAGATCGCCGTGCCGTCGACGATGATGGCCCTGCTCGACCGGCTCGACGGGGTGCTGGCGCTGGCGGTCATGCCGGCGGCCGGCTTCGGGCTCGGGTTCGCGCTGCAGCTCGTGTCCGGCCTCATCGCCGCAGTCGGGTTCTCGATGCTGGACAACACCGCCAGGGCGGCCTGGCTGGCGCTCCGCCGGTGGCGACAGTCTGGCGATCCCGGCGACTACCTCTCCATGAGCTGGCCGGCTCGGTGGGGGGTGTCGTTCCTGATCGGCACGACGGCCGTGGTGCTGATCCAACTGTTCACGACCGGGGAGGCCAGGGTGGTCAGGCAGCTCCGACCGATCCTGATCAGCGCCACGCTCGTGGCCGGCACCATCTCCGGCCTGGCCTTGCTCGTCACGATCGGCGTGGTGATCGCTCGCCGCTATCCGGCCGCCCAGCCAACCGTCGACCGAGGCGTGGCGGTCCTGGCCAACCCGCTGACCTGGATCGTGCTGCTGTCGGTCTGGCTCGTGGTGCAACAACTCGTCCACCTGCTGCGCCCCTCGGCCTGACCGGCCGGCGCCCGCAGCGCTCGGGAGCCGGCGGCGTTTGTACAGCGGCCGCGGTCAGGCTCTACGCTCGCCACCCGGGAGGCGGTTTGACTGCAACTGAGGCCCGAGCCAGGCCAGCGACACGGCACGACCGGCTGCCCCTGATTCTCCTCGGCGTCGTCGTCCTCAGCTGGGGCGCAGGGCCGGTGATCACCAAGCTCATAACCGCACCGCCCCTCGTCGGGGTGCTCTACCGGTTCGCGCTGTCGGTCCCGCTGCTGTTCGCCCTCCTGTACCTGCGACGCGGTCGCCTCACGGTCGACGTCATACGGCGGACGGCGCTGCCCGGCATCGCCTTCGGTGTCAATCTGATCTTCGTCTTCGCCACCGTCCAGGAGGCCACGATCGCCGTGCTGTCGGTGTCGATCGCGCTCCAGCCGGCGCTGCTCCTGCTCGTGGCCGGGCCGCTCTTCGGCGAGCGACCGACCGTGCTCCACGTGCTGTGGACGCTGCTCGGGGTCGCCGGCGCGGCCGGTGTGATCCTCGGTGCCGGCCCCGAGCTCCGGGCGTCGGCGCTCGGGCTCGTGTTCGCCGCGCTCGCCCTGTTGACGTTCAGCACCTACTTCGTGCTGACCAGGGTGGCCCGGTCGACGAGCGACGTCGATCCGGTGCAGTGGATGACCGGCATCAACCTGTGGTCCCTGCTCGCCGCTGCGGTGCCGTCGGCGTTCCTGCTCGACCGCCACGACTTCGCTCAGATCGATCGCATGGACGTGTTCTGGCTGGTGGTGCTGGCCTACCTGACCGGCGTGTTCGGTCACGTGCTGATGAGCTGGGTCCACGGCTACATCGAGGCCGCTCGGTCTGCTCTGTACCTGCTGGCCATGAACCTCGTCGCGGTCAGCCTCGCCTGGCCGATCCACGACGAGCCGGTGACGGTCATCCAGTTGCTCGGTGGCGTGATCGTCCTGGGTTCGGTGGCGGCCGTCATCCGGCTGCCGCCCCGGGTCGAGC
>JAHELU010000279.1 GCA_024644005.1 Acidimicrobiales bacterium
TGGCTCCTGGCCGTCGACAGCCTCCTGGCCTGGGAGGAGGTGTGGAAGGCACCGGCCTACAAGGGCAAGGGACTCATGCCCGCCGTCAAGGTCAGCCCCACCACGGCCTGTGCCGGGACGTTGCTCTCCCTCACCGGCCACGGATTCGGCACCAAGCAGGGCAAGGTCCGGTTCCGCACCCCGCCGGGCAAGGGTCAGGGCGACATCCTCAAGATCGGCCCGACGTCGTATGTCGACGTCGATCCCCAGAGCTGGACCGACACCAAGATCGAGGTGGTGGTCCCCCAGTTCGCCAGCTGTGGCGTGCTCGCCATCCGCATCCCGACCGGAACAGTGATGCTGAACGGCAAGACCTTCGACGTGTATGCGAGCATCGGCCCGGTCGCGGTCGGCGGCACCCTGCCCGAGATCACCGACCTGCGGGCCGACGGGGTCTCCGGTCACCTCGTCACCAGCCGGGGCAGCCTGGTCGACCTGTCCTGGTACTGCTGCCCCGCCGATGCCGAGGTGGCGCTCGACGTCGAGGTCGACGGGAAGACGCTGTGGACCAAGACCGGTCTGGCCCATGCCGGCTCCGAGGTGTTGACGGTCGGCGGGACGAAGACCACCGACTACACGGTGACCGCCACGGCCACCACGGCCTGCGGCTCGACGACCGAGACCGTGGTCGTCACGGTGCATCGCCCGGCCACCGCCCACATCGCCATGCTCGAGATCACCCAGGGCATCCAGCACTTCTGGGCCGGCACCACGCTGAAGAAGAAACCGAACGGGGTTCCGCTGATCTCGGGCAAGCCGACGCTGGTCCGGGCCTACCTCGGGTCCGACCAGGACACGTCGTTCAACGACGGCGATGTCGAAGACGCCATCGTCCACCTCCACGGCTACTACGAGGGAGCCGGTGAACTACCGGACTCCCCACTGGCACCGATCAACCCCGGGTCGTTCAAAGCGGGCAGCTGGGGCCTCGCCACCGATCGCAAGGACCTCCGGCGCACGGCCAACTTCCTGATCCCCGAGAGCTGGATGCTCCCGGGCCCGTCGCTGCGGCTCGAAGCCCGGCTGCAGCTCCCGCCCGGCAGCCTCGACTCGGTCGACCCGAAGAACAAGACGGCCACCCTCAGCGGTGTCCGGTTCTGGGCCGCCCGGCCCCTCGACGTCGTGGTGGTGCTCGTCGACTTCATCGGCACCTGCGATCCGAAGTGGCCGAACTGCAACGGTGCGCCGTCGATGACCGACGTGGCCACCACCCTGCAGGCCGTTCGGCGCATGTACCCCACCGACAAGCTGCGGATCTTCCTCCCCGAGGCCGGCGATCGCATCCTGAAGTACAAGGGCGACAAGGGCTGCGGGGTCTGCGGCGGCTTCGGCTGCCTGATCCACGAGCTGTCCGACATCGCCAAGGACTACGACAACGACGACCACATGGTCTGGTGGGCGGCGGTCGAGGTCGGCGTCCACGGCGTCAGCGGCTGCGGGAGCAGCACCCATGCCGGAGCCCATGGGTTCGCCGCCTCGCGGGTCACCGGCGTCGAGACCACGTGGCACGAGTTCGGTCACGCCTACGGCCGCCCTCACACCTTCGACGACGGCAACTACCCCAAGTACGGCTACACCAACAGCGATTCGATCGGCGAGTACGGCGTCGACGTTGCGAAGCTCCTGCCCTGGAGCGACGCAGGTGCGAACAACCACCTCTACTCGCCGTACACCGCGAGCGACTACATGAGCTACGACCCGGCCCCGACCTGGGTCTCCCCCTACACCCACACGCACCTCATGCACGCCTTCTTCGCCACCAAGGCCAGCGGGACCGGCGTCACCACGTCGATCCCGGGGGCGAAGGTGGTTCCGTTCCGGGAGGAGCGGCTGGTCGTCTGCGGCACGGTGTGGACCGAGACCGCCCAGGTGTCGCTCGAGCCGCTGTACCACGCGCCGCTCTACGATCGGCCGCTCACCGGACCAGAAACCGAGTTCAGCCTGGCCCTGGTCGACGCCGAGGGCCGCACGCTGCTGTCGGAGCCGATCCGGGTCCAGGGCTCGGACGCCCACGGCGACGACCGGCAACGAACGCCCCAGCTGCGGATCGCCCAGACGTTGCGGTTCGAGCCGGACGCGACGGCCCTCGAGGTGCGGCGGGACGGGGCCGTCGTCCACCGGGTGGAGCGACCCGGGCACGGTCCGCTCATCGAGGGTGTCGAGCTGAACCGGGACGGCGAGCGGTGGGAGCTGCGCTGGCAGAGCAGCCACGCCGAGCCGCGCCGGCTCCTCCACGGGGTGGCCGTCACCTACGACGACGGCGAGCGGTGGCAGCGGCTCCGCAAGGGCTTCGCCCGACAGCACCTGGACGTCGACCCCCAGCAGCTGGCCGGCGGCGATCGGTGCCGGTTCCGCGTGTTCACCACCGACGGCTTCAACACCGTCCATGCCGACACCGAGGTGTTCTCGGCGCCGCTGCAGCCGCCGCTGATCGTGCCGCTCGAGCCCGAGGACGGAGCGACCGTGACCGCCGGCGAGCCGGTTCGGCTGGAGGTGGAGGCCATCTCCCCCCGGTTCGGCAGCCTCGACGGCGAGTCGATCCAGTGGGCGTCCGAGCTCCAGGGCCCGCTGGGTACCGGTCGTGAGCTCGTGACCGAGCTCATCGAGGGCGAGCACCAGCTGACCATCGCAGCAGGGACCACTCCGGACAGCACGGCCACCCATGACCTGCGGGTGTGGGCGGTCGCAGCAAGCGAGGACCGCTGACCCGTGGCGTGACAGGCCTCGGCGTCAGTAGGCCCCGTGCTTGCCGGAGCTCTGCCTGTTCAATAGGCCCGGTACCTGCCAGGGCCCTCGGCGTCAGTAGGCCCCGTGCTTGCCGGGGTTCCAGATCTGGACCAGCGTCTTGGCGCAGATCCGGAGGTCGCCGGCCAGGGTCCGGGTCCTGGCGTACTGCAGATCGAGTGCGATCTGGTCCCGGATCGGCAGCCGGTTGCGACCGCTGACCTGCCACAGCCCGGTCAGCCCCGGCTTGACCCGCAGCACGTGGACCAGGGCAGGGCCGAACACCTCGGCGTCCCGGAGCAGCTTCGGTCTCGGCCCGACGATGCTCATCTCGCCGATCAGCACGTTGAACAGCTGGGGCAGCTCGTCGAGGCTGGTCCGGCGGATCACCGCCCCCACCGGCGTGAGCCGGGGGTCACGGCGGAGCTTGTGGAAGGTCTCGAACTCCCGTCTGGCCGCCGGGTCTCGGGCGAGCAGGGCGGCCAGCTCGGCGTCGGCCCCGGTCCACATCGAGCGGAACTTCCAGGCCCGGAACATCGTGCGGCGCTGGCCGATGCGGGGCGACCCGTAGAGCACCGGGCCCGGGGAGTCGAGCTTGATGGCGATCGCCACCGCCAGCATCACCGGGAACAGCACCACCAGCCCCACGAGCGACACCACCACGTCGAACGCCCGGATCGACAGCAGCGACCAGCGGTCCCGGTTGGCGAGGGTCTTGGCCGTGGCCGGTCGCAGCCGGGGCCACGGTCCGGCCGGGCCGACCGGTTCGAGCACCGGTTGCAGCCGGGACGGCTTGGCCACGAGGCGCGACCGGAGTCGCAGGGTGTCGGTGGGGCGGGCTGACGAAGACATGCGGCGAGTTCTACCTGGCTCAGTGCTCGCTCGAGCGTCGTCGCTCCAGCGATCTCGACTCCCCCCGCGCCTGCGGTGCCGAGACTGTAGGTGGTCCGGAACCGATCCGCAATTACTGCAAAGATGATGCTGCTT
>JAHELU010000280.1 GCA_024644005.1 Acidimicrobiales bacterium
CGTGCACCGAGTGCGGTCGCTGCCAGTCGCAGTGCCCCGCCTGGAACACCGGCAAGCCGCTCAGCCCCAAGATGCTGATCATGGACCTGCGCGACCACCTCTACGCGCAGGGCGACGAGCTGCTGGGCAAGGTCGAGCAGGGCCCGCAGCACGACTTCAAGCTCGTCGGTGACACGCCCGGCGAGGAGAACGCGGTCATCGACTTCGACGTGCTGTGGTCGTGCACGACCTGCGGCGCCTGTGTCGAGGAGTGCCCGGTCGACATCGACCACGTCGACACCATCGTCGACATGCGTCGCTACAAGGCGATGATGGAGTCGAGCTTCCCGCAGGAGGGCGGGGTGATGCTCCGCAACGTCGAGAACTCGGGCGACCCGTGGGGCGTGGGCCAGTCCAAGCGCGAGGAGTGGACCAAGGCGCTCGACTTCGACATCCCGGTCGCCCAGCCCGGCACCGAGCTCGACGCCGACGTCGAGTACCTGTTCTGGACCGGCTGCGCCGGCGCCGTCGACGACCGCTCGCAGAAGATCTCGCGGGCCATCGCCCAGCTGCTCCACGACGCGGGCGTGAAGTTCGCGATCCTCGGCAACAACGAGACCTGCACCGGCGACCCGGCCCGACGGCTGGGCATGGAGTACCTGTTCCAGATGCTGGCGCAGCAGAACGTCGAGACCCTGAAGTCGGTCGGCGCCGACAAGAAGAAGATCGTCGCCTGGTGCCCGCACTGCTTCAACACCCTGAAGAACGAGTACCCCGACTTCGACGGGCACTTCACGGTGCTGCACCACTCCGAGGTGCTGAGCCAGCTCATCGACGAGGGCCGCATCGTCGCGACCAACGAGATGGACCTCAACGTCACGTACCACGACCCCTGCTACCTGGGTCGGCACAACGAGGAGTACTCCAACCCGCGCAAGGTGGTCGACGCCGTCCCGGGCCTCAAACCGACCGAGATGGACCGCTGCCGCTCCAACGGCTTCTGCTGCGGCGCCGGCGGCGCGCGCATGTGGATGGAGGAGGACATCGGCAAGCGCGTCAACATCGAGCGCATCGAGGAGGCGCTGGGCACCAACCCGGACCTCATCACCACCGCCTGCCCGTTCTGCACGACGATGCTGACCGACGGCATCGCGCAGAAGGTCCAGGACGGCTCGGTGGCCGAGGGCGCCGTGGAGGTCCTCGACATCGCCGAGGTGCTCCAGCGTGGCCGCATGCTGCCGATGGCGGCGCAGGGCGTGAAGACCGAGGGCGAGCCGGCCGGCCAGGCCTGACGCCGTGACCACCCCCGACCACGAGCGCCCCGCGGATCCGCACCGGACCGCGGGGCGCGGTCGTCCCACCCAGCGGCCGCGTGTCGACGTGCGCTCGGAGGTGCTGGTCGACGCGGAGGCCGCGGACGCCTGGGCGGTGGTGTCGGACTTCTCGCGCAACCCCGAGTGGCAGAAGGGCATGGTCCGCTGCACCTGGGTCACGGAGCCGCCGCTGCGCATCGGGTCGCGCTACGAGCAGCGCGCCCGCTTCCTCGGCCGGGACATCACGACCCTGTTCGAGGTGATCGCCCTGACCGACCGCGGCCAGGGCGTCCGCTCGATCGGGATCGACACGGTCGAGGGCACGTTCCCGATAACCGTGACCCGGACGGTCGAGCCGACGCCGCACGGCTGCCGCATCTCGGCCCACGTCCGCGGCACCCCCGGCGGGCTGATGGGCCTCGCGTCCCCGCTGATGGCGGGGATGGTGAAGCGCTCGGTCGACGGCGACTACCGCCGGCTCAAGGCCCTGCTGGAGGGCTGAGCCGGCTCAGCCGATCGCCCGGTCCTCGTCGAGGAGGATCGACAGCGCGATGAGCGAGTGGATCTGCCCGATGCCCGGGACCTGGGTCATCACCTCGCGGGTGAAGTGGTCGTAGGCAGCGAGGTCGCCGACCTCGACCCGGAGCAGGTAGTCCCAGTCGCCGGCGAGGTGGTGGACCTCGGTGACGCCGTCGAGCCGGACGATCTTCGACTCGAAGCGCTGGGTCAGCTCGTGCTCGTGGACCCGGGTGCGCACGAGCACCCAGGCGGTCAGACCGCGCTCGGTGTAGGCCTCGTCGATGACGGCCCGGTAGCCACGGATGACGCCGGTCTCCTCGAGCCGCTTGACCCGGCGCAGGCACGGCGACGGCGAGAGGCCGATGCGGTCCGCCAGCTCGACGTTGGACAGCCGGCCGTCCTCGGCCAGCTCGGCCAGGATCTGGTGGTCGATCTCGTCGAGCTCGACGCGGGGGCGCGCCCGGACGACCATGCCTCGACTCCTCGTGCCACTGAAAGCGATCGCTGCGCAACATCGTGCCACAAGAACTGGGTTACCGCGCGGCGCGTGGCATCGGATGCCTCGGGGACGGCGGCACGCTCCCTCCCGGAGCCGGACGACGATCCCCCGAGGAGGCGATGGAGATGGAGCGACGTGACCTGGCGGTCGGCGTGGCCGCGATGACCGTGACGACAGCGCTGTGGGCCACGGTCTACTTCGCCCCGCTCCTGCTGCCGGACGTGCCGTCCACGGCGGTGGCGGGCGGCCGGTACCTGGTGCTCGGCCTCGTCTCGGTGGCGATGGGGTGGCGGTTCCGACGCGAGCTGCACCGGATGCCGTGGGCGAAGGCCTTCCAGTACGCGATCACCGGCTTCGTCGGCTACTTCCTGCTGCTGACCTTGGCGGTCCGCGTCGCCGGCCCGACCCTGACGGTGGTCGTGATGGGCGCCGGCCCGGTCGTGTACAGCGCCCTCGGAGCGCGCGACCGCGACGAGCGCCGTCGGCTGATCGGGCCGGGCATCGTGATCCTGAGCGGCGTGCTCCTGTCCGAGCTCGTGGGGGCCACGGGCCTGCACGGCATCGGCTGGGGCCCGGCGCTCCTCGGCCTCGCGCTGGCCCTGGGGGCGCTCACGAGCTGGAACTGGTTCGGCCTGGACAACGCGCGCCTGCTGGCGTCGCGGCCGGACCTGACCCCGCGTCGATGGACCACCGTGGTCGGCATCGCCACCGGCGTGGTGTCGCTGCCCCTCGTGGCCCTCGCGCTGGCCGGCAGCGGCGACGTCGCGACCATCGCCGACCCACGGACGGCGCTGATCCTGGTCGGGCTCGGCATCGGGCCGGCGCTGATCGGCTCCATCGGCTGGAACACGGCGTCGAGGCGGCTGTCGCCGGCGACGGCGGGCCAGCTCATCGTGCTCGAGCCGGTGTTCGCCCTGACCTACGCCGCCATCTGGAACGGGCACGCACCCACTGGGCCGGCGCTCGTCGGGCAGCCGCTGCTCGTCGTCGGCGCGAGCTGGGGCGTGCTGGTCACGGCCACCGGTCGGAGCATGAGTCCCGCCGGCGCCTTCCGGGCCGTCGGCCGCCGCCGCCTCGCCGCAGCCCTGGACATCTGACCCGCGTCAGCTCGTGACGTAGGGCCGGACCACGTCGAGGATCGGCTTGGGGACGCCGCGGGGGCGGCCCGCGGGGTCGGCCGTGGCGGTCCGGACGTCGCACTCGGCGATGAGCACGTCGTCGCCGCAACGCCGGAGCTCCTGGTGCCACCACGACGACGCGGGGCGGAGCTCGGTGAGCGCGGTGTGGACCGCGAGGACGTCACGAGCCACGGCCGGGGCGCGGAAGCGGAGTCGGGCTTCGACGACGATGAGGTGCAGGCCCTGGTCCCGGAGCGTCTCGATCCCGATCCCGAGGTGATCGAGCACGTCGATGCGCGCCGCCTCGAAG
>JAHELU010000281.1:0-3203 GCA_024644005.1 Acidimicrobiales bacterium
GGAGGCAGCTTCACTCGTCAGCGTGAGGCAACGACGAGGACGCTGCGAGGGGCGAAACGAGCCGTCGAAATATGAGCATGACTTGTGACTCGGGACACTAGCCGAGCGCCTCGAAGCAGAGGACCGACACCACCCGCTGGGTGCTGGCCAGCGTCGGCAGGACCTGGTGGGCCACGATGCCGCCCAGGATCAGCACCGTCTGGCCGACCCCGGCGTGGACCGGCTCGGCGCCGCGGTCCTGGTCGGCCCGGATCGACGACAGCGGCTCGTGGTTGCGGTCCGGGTAGGCGACGAGGGTCGAGCCCCGGTCGGCGGGATCCGAGGTGTCGGACAGGACGGTGATCATCGACAGATCGCAGGTCACGATGTCTCGATGGAGGGCCAGGAACGCCCCGCCCATGTAGAAGCTGTAGCTCCCCCGACCGCCGCTCGGAGCCATCGCCACCCCGCACAGCACCCGCAACCGGCGATGGAGCTCGGGGTCGTGGTAGACCGCCTGCTGGACCGGCCCGCCGCCGGCGGTCCAGATCGACCGGGCCGGCATGCCGCCCCGACCATCGGCGTGGTCGTCCACCAGCGTCTCCTGGTAGTCGGCTTCGCCGTAGACCGCCGTGGCCTCCCCGCACAGGGCAGCCAGCGTGGCCTGGTCGAACCACTCGACGACGGCGAACCCCCGGTGTCGGGTGGCCAGCGGGCCGGCCAGCAGCGCCGGGCCGGAGGGACGCTCAAGTACCGCCATCGTCGCCCGCTGCATCCTGATCGTCGCCGCGGTCGCCGACATCGGTGGCGCCGAAGCCGAGCCCGGTGGCGTCGGCGTCGGCCGACGGGCCGAGGCCGAACAGCTCGGCCGGCTCGTCGAAGACCACCGTGTCGATCACAGACGACAGCGACCGGTCGAGCCGGTCCAGTGGCAGACCACCGGACCACGTGCCGCCGCCGGCGTCCTGGTCGAGCTCGTCGGGGTCCGACACGCCGAAGGTCCGCCGGTACAGCTCGGGCGGTCCCGTGATCGAGAAGCTGATGCCGACGAAGGGGCCGACGGCGAAGCCCCCGGCGGCGAAGGCCGAGGTCGCCGCGGCCACCTCGGCCTCCACCGGCTGCAGGGCACCGATGTTCTCGCTGGTGATCGCCACGTCGAGGCGCTGCGATCGATCGGCGGGCTTCATGATCACGTAGGCGGTCAGGCTGTCGGGCCGGGACTCCGACCCGCCACCGACTGGATCGCGGCCCGCTGTGCTGCCAGGTCCGGACATGGTGGCGACGCTACTTGATCTACGACTCGAACGGATCTTCGCCGTCGATGACCATCTGCTCCAGGAACGCCACGTCCTCCTCGCTCAAGCCGACCCCGGGCTGTTGCTGCGGCCCGGCCGGCGCCTCGGTCCCACCCTCGAACGGCGGTGGCGGGGGTGGCAACAGCGGCTGCAGCGGCTCGACCGGGGCGAACGGCCGGAGCGGCCGGACCGGCTCGATCGGGGGCCTGACCGGCGCCACCGGCGGGATCAGCGGCTGCAGCGGCGGCCGCAGCGGCAGCACCGGCGGATGGACCGGCACCAGCGGTGGCACGTGGATGGGCAGCACGATCGGGGTCACCGGCAGCAGCCGGCACCGGAGCTTGGCCACCAGCACCGCCTTGTGGACGTCGATCAGCCCGTTGCCGGTCGCCGTGTCCGGCCCGACCGTCGCCGTGTTCCCGTTGCGGTTGGTGCCGGTGGTGACGTCGGTGGCCGTGCTCATCAGGATCGATCTCACCTGCGCCGGCGACAGCGACGGGCAGGCCTGGAGGATCAGCGCCGCCGCACCGGCCACCATCGGGGCGGCGGCCGACGTGCCGCTGAAGGCGGCCCAGCCGTCGTCGTCTGCCGTCTCGTCACCGTTGGGATGGGTCCCACCGGATAGGTCGTCGTCGATGTCGGACCGCTCCGGCACCGGCAACATGATGTACTTCGCCCCCGGGAACATGCCGACGAGCCCGGAGACGTCCGGCGTCCGGCGGCCGGGGTAGATGTTGCTCATGAACCCGCTGGCGTAGCTCGACGCCTCGAGGCTGCCGTCGTTGTGCATGAACACACCGCCGGCCGAGATGACGTCCGGGTGCTGACCGGGGAACCCGAAGTGGCCGTTGCCGGACGAGAACACCACAACGATGCCGGACGCCGCAGCCGCCGCAACCGACGCGGCCAGCGCCTGGGAGGCGGCGGACAGCGGACCGAAGCGGAAGTCGAAGCCCCAGGAGTTCGTGATGATGTCCGGGTTGAGGGCCACGGCGGCGTTGAACGCCCCGGTGGCGTTGACCAGCACCGTGTGGAGGGTGCCGACCAGCTGGGCCTTGACCGGCTGCAGGTGGATGTCGGGGGCGACGGCGAACAGGTTGGCCGACTCGCCGGTGCCGTGGCCGTTCTCGTCGACCAGCAGGTTGGCGGTGCCGGGGCCGAGGATGGCGTCGTCGGCCCGGTAGCCCCGCTGGACGAAGTACGGGTGGCGGAACCAGCCCGAGTCGACCATCGCCACCCGGACCCCCGAACCGGTCATGCCGCCCCGATGGGCCCGGTCGGCGTTGCACCCGGCGGACACGTCACCCGGGACGTCGAGGTGCCAGTAGTCGACGCTCGGGGGATAGGGGCTGGCCGCCATCAGGTAGCGGGGCTCCTCGAGGGCGACGCCTTCCAGCAGGTCCTCGAAGTCGCTGCCGGCAGTCGGGATCAGGCCATCGATGTCGGTCTCGGGGCACTCGATGAACTCGGCCACCTCCTCCATCCCGAAGGACTTCACCGTCTCCCGCTGCCGGATCTCGAGGGTGGTGTTGAAGGCCCGCTCGTAGGCCCGGCGGCTACCGGCGATGTTGATCATGACCGAGTTCGCCTGCAACACCTCGAGCCCGGCCGCCTCCAGCCGGTCGACGGCGGCCTGGACGAGTCCGGGATCGGAGCCGAAGTTGGCCACCGTGGCCTGGTCGATCATGGCGTCGGCCTCGAACAACGAGGTGCCGCCCATCGAGTGGGGCGAGGCCACGCCGTAGATCCGTCTGGGGAACTGGGGCTCGGCGTCGGCCGCCGCCTCGGCTCGCTTGGCGCTGGCCCCCTTCTTCGACGCTTTCTTGCTCGCCTTCTTCGATGCCTTCTTGCCGGCTTTCTTGGCTGCCATTGGGTATCCCTCCGGATGGTGGTTGGTTTCTGAGATCTGTTATGTGACCGGTGCCGGCC
>JAHELU010000281.1:3213-3737 GCA_024644005.1 Acidimicrobiales bacterium
CTGGGAGTAGTAGTGACACAGCACCGCCGGCACGTCGTCGGGACGGTGGGCGAACAGCTCGCCGTTCTGCACCACGTCCGAGCGGTCGAAGTCGGCCACCTGCAGGCCCGGCACCTGGCCGAGGGCCAGCCACAGGCTCACCTCGTCGAGGATCCAGTGGTTCGGCGACGGGAACGGCAGGGCGTCGAGGGCCAGGTCGGGCCGGAGGTCATCGAGCCGGCTCCGCAGATCGGCCGCAGCGGCGCTCGGCCCGTAGCGGTTGGTGGCGGTCGGGCCGAGCCGGTGGACCAGGTCGATCAGGAACCGCCAGGCGATCTCCACCGACCGCTCGCCGATCGAGGCAATCGACCGCCACGGGAGCTCGTTGAGCAGCACCGCGCCGGTGTTGAACGGTGGGATCGGGTGGATCCGCAGCGTCGAGGTGAGCGAGGCCAGGGCCTCCTCGTCGAGGTAGGTCGGGTCGTAGCCGTAGTGGCTGCGCCGGCTCCCCGGCTCCTCCCTGGCCACGACGTGGCCGGCCCGGC
>JAHELU010000122.1 GCA_024644005.1 Acidimicrobiales bacterium
CGACCACCACCGGCTCGCCGTCGAGCGAGACCGTGCAGCCCCGCATCGGCAGGTCGAAGTGCCCGAGGGTGTGTCGCCCCGCCACCTCGTTGGCCCCGGTCGAGTAGAGGAAGTTGCCGGCGAAGGCCCGGAGCTCCGTGCCGTTGACCTGGCTCTTGTCGTACATGGTCAGCGCGTCCCAGCGGGCCGCCGGGTTCATGCCCCAACCGACATGGGACACGGCGTAGGCCTCCCGGTCGCCCCAGGCCTCGAGGTAGCTGGCCATGAGCCGGGCGTCGAGCCCGTCGCCCTCGACGTCGGTGATGAAGTCGTTCTCGATCCGCAGCCGGACCGGCGACTCCATGTAGCGCTTGAAGGTGAGGTTCACGTCACCGTAGTCCAGCACGAGGGTGCCGTTGACCGTGTCGGCGGCCGGGAAGCAGAGACACAGCCCACCCGGCCAATGGGCGATCGTGCCCGGTCGGGCGGTGTAGCCCCAGCTCGATCCGGCCGGCGCATGCTCGACATCGATGGTCAGGTCCGTCCCGGCCGGGGAGGTGACCCGCATCTGCCTCGCCTGGCGGAGCCGCTTCGTTCCCAACTTCACCTTGGCTTCGAGCGCCACATCGGGGGTGAGCCGCTCCAACAGCTCAGGGTGCTCGTTCGACACCATCAGGACCCTGGCCCCGTCGCCGAGGATGGCCGGCAGCTCTGGGGCGTGGAGCAGCCCTTCGACGGTGCAATCGGCCACGAGCGTCGAAGCCGCCAGCGCCCCGATCACCGGTTGGAGCCCGCCGATGGCGTCCGACGCCCCGGTCGAGCGGACCGGGACCGGGGCGCTCTGCGAGGGCGTGGTCACCGTCACGTGGAAGACCCTGGCCCCGAGCTGCTGCAACGCCAGCTCGGTCAGCTCCACGTTCACCCGTCGACTCTGGGTCTCCGACAGCACCGCGCAGACATCGCCGGGCTCGATACCGCACAGCTGGAACACCTCGACGAACGCCGTGATCCACTTCGCTTCGACTCGCTCGACCAGCACCTTCGCAACCTCCTGGATTCCCGCCCAGTGTCCCACCGGCGCAGCCTCGAGACCAGCGGACCGGAACTCGCCGGACAACCGACCGTCGCGTAGTCTGCTCCCAGCAGACGGAGCGAGGAGGAGCTGCATGAGTGGACCGCTGAGCGGTATCAGGGTGGTCGAGCTGGCGGGCATAGGCCCCGGCCCGATGTGCGCCATGCTCCTGGCCGACCTCGGAGCCGATGTCATCAGGGTCGACCGGCCAGCCCAGATCGATCTCGGGGTCCCCCGCCGGAGCCGCCACTTCGACGTGCTCCGCCGGGGTCGGCGCTCGATCGCTGTCGACCTGAAGCACCCCGATGGCGTCGAGACGGTGCTCAGGATGGCCGGCGAGGCCGATGCGCTGATCGAGGGCTTCCGCCCGGGGGTGATGGAGCGCCTCGGCCTCGGACCTGACGAGTGCGCGGCCAGGAACCCTGCCCTGGTCTACGGGCGGATGACCGGCTGGGGTCAGGAGGGGCCGCTGGCCACGGCGGCCGGTCACGACATCAACTACATAGCCCTGACCGGGGCCCTGGCCGCCATCGGGAGTCACGGCGGTCCGCCGGTGCCGCCCCTGAACCTCGTCGGGGACTACGGGGGAGGGGCGCTCTACCTGGCGTTCGGCGTCTGCGCCGCACTCCTGGAGGCGAAGGCGTCAGGCCGGGGCCAGGTGGTCGATGCGGCCATGGTCGACGGGGCGGCCTCGCTGCTCAGCTCGGTCTTCGGCCTCCACGCCTCGGGAGCCTGGACCCTCGAGCGGGGCACCAACATCCTCGACAGCGGGAGCTACTTCTACGGCGCCTACCAGTGCGCAGACGGCGAGTGGATCTCCATCGCCCCGATCGAGGGCAAGTTCCACGCCGAGTTGCTGGCCCGCCTCGGTCTCGATTCGGACGACATCCCGAGTCAGCACGACCGGAACCGGTGGCCCGAGCACAAGAAGCGGTTGGCCGATGTCTTCATCACCAAGACCAGGGACCAGTGGTGCGACGAGCTGGAGGGCACCGACGTCTGCTTCGCGCCCGTGCTCACCATGGAGGAGGCCCGCCACCACGCCCAGATCGAGGCCAGGCAGACCCTGATCGAGGTCGAGGGCGTGGTCCAGCCGGCGCCAGCCCCCCGTTTCAGTCGAACGCCGGGCCGGGTCCACCACCCGGTCCCGGAGCCCGGTCAGCACAGTCGGGAGGTCCTGGCGGACTGGGGTTGGGATGGCGATGAGATCGATCGGCTGGTCGAGGCCGGGGCAGTGGCCCAGGTCGACTCGGCCTGAGGGCGGCGCCACCGGGGCCGGCGTGCACCGCCACGCAGTCGACCTCTAAGGTTGCAGGCATGGACCCGACGTACCCTCCGGAATCAGAGCAGTATCGGGAGAAGATCCAGGCCTTCCTCGACGAGTACCTCCCGAGCAACTGGGCCGGGATCGGCGCTCTGCGCGGAGAGGCGAGGACCCGCTTCCACAACGAGTGGCGCGAGACCCTTCGGGACAACCAGCTGTTGGCTCCCAACTGGCCGGCCGAGTACGGCGGTGGTGGTCTGACCCACCTGGAGCACGTCGTTCTGAACGAGGAGTTCGCCAAGCGGGGCGTCCCGACATCGGGACCGAACGACGGGTTCAGCATCGGCATGGTCGGCAACACGATCCTGGCGTGGGGCAGCGAGGAGCAGAAGGCCCACTACATCCCCCGCATCCTCTCCGGGGAGGACGTCTGGTGCCAGGGGTACTCCGAGCCGAACGCCGGATCCGACCTCGCCAACCTGGGCTGCAAGGCGGAGCTCGACGGCGACCAGTGGGTGATCAACGGTCAGAAGATCTGGACCTCGAGTGGTCAGACCGCCAACTGGATATTCGTGCTCGCGAGAACCGATCCCGACGTCCCGAAGCACAAGGGCATCTCGTTCCTCCTGGTCCCCATGGATCAACCGGGGGTCGAGGTCCGTCCGATCACCAATATCGCCGGCCACGACCACTTCAACGAGGTCTTCTTCACCGACGCCACGTGCCCGAAGGAGAACGTGCTCGGCGAGGTCAACAACGGCTGGGCGGTCGGCAACACCCTGCTGGGCTACGAGCGGGGGGTCGGCGCAACCACCACGTCGCTCGGCTACCGGGCCGAGCTCGACAGCTACATCGAACTGGCCCGCAAGGCCGGCAAGCTGGATGACCCGCTCGTCCGCCAGGACATCGCCCGGTTCCACATCAAGGTGGAGATCATGCGGTATCGAGGGATGCAGGCCCTGACCCGGTTCCTGGCCGGTCAACAGCCCGGACCCGAGACGTCGATCGGCAAGCTGTTCTGGAGCCACTACCACCAGGAGATCACCGAGTCGGCTATGAACCTGCTCGGGGCCGACGCCATGGTCGGGTTCGGTGAGGAGACCCGCAGCGGCCTGGCGGCTCCGGCCATCGGCACCGACAACACCGCCGCCAACTGGATGAGCAGCTTCTTCATCGCCCGCCCGGGCACGATCTACGCCGGGACCTCGGAAGTCCAGCGCAACATCATCGGCGAGCGCGTGCTCGGCTTGCCCAAGGAGCCACGGGCCGACACCGGCACGTGGAAGGAGAGCCAGGCTGCCTACAGCTGAGGCCGGCCCGCTCGACGAGGCTCAGCCCAGCTGGCTCTTCGGCTCCGAGTCGACGAGCCCGGCGTACAGCATCTTCGGCGCCGGCGCATGGATCCGCTCGTCGAACAGCTCCACCGGTCCGAGATCCAGGCCGTGGTTCGGTCCGTCGGGGGTGCCGCCGGCGAGGAGGAGCTTGCGGAGCTCGTTCGAGGTGAACGCCACGTAGACCATGGTTCGGACGTCTCGATCGGAGATCGGTCCCTCGGTGGAGAGCATGCCCTGCTCGATCAGGGTGGCGATCACCTCGAGCTCGCCGACGTTGATGGCCGCGTCGATGTTGCCCTGGCTGGTGGTCACGTTCCGGAGGTCGATGATGGGGGCCAGTGGGGCATCTGCATAGTCTGCAGCCAGCAATTCCTGGGCCGGTGGGGGGGTGGACAGGTCACGGCGACCACCGCTTCGGTGCACGCCGTTGCGGTGGCTACCGCTCAGACCCAGGTGGCCCGAAGCGGCGCCGGCGAGCCCCCTGATCGGGCTGTCTCCCTCGAGGACGCTCCGGTCGCTGATCGAATCGATCTCGATCTCGGTCGTGTCCTGGAACTCGGTCGTGTCCTGGAGATCGGTCACCGGACCGACCAGCTCGACCGCAGGGTCGCCGATCGTCGCACCCTCTTCCCGGTCGCCGCTGACCCGCGCAACCTCTTCGATCGGCGCGACCTCCGTGGCCTCTTCGGACGGGTTCGTCGCCGCGTCCGATTCGTTCGGAGCCACTTCGATGCTCGGTGCCGGCCACTCCTGCAGCGGCGACTGCAGGTCGTCGGAGTACTCGAAGCCGGAAGCCAGGGGGTACGAGTCGATCAGCTGGTCGGGACGAGAACCGTCACCCGACTTGAACTCGGCGAACGTTGCCATCTCGGCTCGGAAGCCCTCCGGACCGTCGTCATAGAACGGATCGTCCGTCTGATCCTCGGCGTCGACCGTCGAGCGGCTCCGATCGTCGGTGATCCTGTCTGGATCGCCGAACCTCGGCAGCGCATCCACATCGAGCCTCGGTGGCCCGTCTGCCGACCCGAAGCCCAAGTCATCGGCGGTGCCGGTCTTCCTGCCGAAGAGATCGGTGACCTGTGCCTCGGTCGACGACGCGGCTGCCGGGGCGGAGGCCACGGCCTCACCGGCTCCGCCGAACGGTGCCGTCTCGTCGATCCCGGAGTCGTCGCCCTCGCCGGACGGCGGTCGGCCGTCGACGATCGCAGACGCGAGCTCGGACGCCGCTGTCGGTGAGGCGCCCACGCCGACCATCGGTTGGTCCGCCGGCACGTCGAGGAGCGGTGGGGGGATCGTCGCCGCGTCCGCCGACTCCTCGTTCCTGGCTTCGCCCTTCTTGGTGACCGTGGCCATGAAGGCGGCGGTCGAGTTCGGTGGGGCGTCCACCGTGGCCAGGCGTCCGTGGCCGGAGGTTCTGCCCGGCAGCGCGTCGTCGTCGGCCTGCAGACGGAGGTCGCTTATCACGTAGAGTCCCAGGGCGGCGACGATCACGGCGGTCAGGAAGCGGACGATCAGCTGTTCACCGCTGGTGAGGGCTCCGGCGAGGATGACGCCGAGTGCTCCGAGTGCGGTCAGGATGAATATGCCCGAAACGATGCGCTTTGTCATTGCGTTGGCCTCCATCTCGACACAATAGAGCGAATGGGCCGCGCGTGCATACCCTCAATTCAGGTAAATAACGATCGACAATCAGCTCAAGCATCGAGCACGGTTGGTGCTCCTTGTCGATCAAGGATGGGGGATTCCGTTGACCAGGGAAAGTTGATCCACTGCGCAGTTTTCTTCCAAACGAAGTCGCACTTGACCAGCGAATGAGGTTTTTCGTACAGGACTGCCGTTCGGCTCTCGGCGACCACTTCCTGGCAGAAGTCGAAGACCGCCTTGAGCGTGTGGCCCGTGTCGGCCACATCGTCGACGACGAGGATCTTGGCGTCGTGGAGATCGATCTTGTCGAGGTAGGGGGGGAGCATCACCGGTACCTCCAACCGCTCGTCGACGCCGGTGTAGAACTCCAGGTTCATGACGTAGAGGTTCTTCACCGACAGCGCATAGCCGAGCGATCCACCCGGGAACAGGCCACCCCTGGCGATGGCGAGGATCAGGTCGGGCCGGAAGCCACTGTCGGCGACCTGCTGGGCGAGCTCCCGCACCGCGACGCCGTAGCCGGACCAGGTCAGAACCTCTCGCTCTTCGGATTCTCGTGCCGGCTCTTCTGCCACCCGCAGCCTCCTGCAATGCTCTCCGTCCGGGGATGATACGCCTCGCCGCTCCCGGGTCAATCCCGGGCCGACCACGATGTTCTGCCGTCCCGGTCCCGATTCGCCCGGTAAAACTGGACCTTACTGGTCTGAACGTGTTCAATCGCCACGGAATGGTAATAAAGTGCGCTGGAGATCCTTGTTGGCGGATGTGCATACGGGGCTGGCGGCGTGATGCAGCCGTGCCGCGGGCAGTGTCGCCAACGGAAAGCGTGGCCAATCCTCGATGACAAGCAGTGGTAGCGATCGTCCTCACCGTGCACTGACGCCACCGAGCGTCGGTCGCTCGCTCCGCTCGATCACCGCCACCGTCGTCGGTCTCTGGCTGGCGGGCTCGGCGGTCGCCGCCGCCGGTCAGGCCACTTCGACGACCACGGCATCGACGGCGACCACCGCTGCGCCGACCACCGCGACCACCGCCGCCCCCACCACGGACACCGTCGCCGGGCCGACGACCGCGACCACCGCCGCCCCCACCACGGCGACCAGTGCTTCGGAGGGCACCGCCACCACGACTGCCACCAGCGCCCCTGCGGCTGCGACGCCCACCACGTTGAGTGCTGCCGCACGACAGGAGAGGGCACGAGCGGTCGCCAATCTGAACCTCGCAAAGGCGGCCGACGTCGAGATCGCGGCGTCGTTGAAAGCGATCAACGAGGAGGCCAACCTCACCGTCGAGAAGATCGAAGCTGCAACCCGTCGGATAGAGCTCGCCGAGTCCATTGCGGAGCGGTCGCAGGAACAGCTGGCGAAGTCCGGAGAGAAGCAGCGGGAAATCGAAGCATCGCTCATGGTGAAAGCGGTCGAGGGATTCAAGACCCGGACCGTCGGCGAACCCGGTGCGCTGTTCAGCGAGTCGACCGTGAACGAGGCGATCCGCCAGAACCAGCTCCTCGATCAGGCCAGCTCGTCGACCACCGAGCTGCTCGAAGAGCTCCGAGGGCTGCTCGAGGACCGGCGGCTGGCCAACGCCGAGGCCGAGCGGGCCGAGACCGACGCCAAGCTGGCCGAGCAGGAGCTACAGGACGAGCTGGCCACTCTGAAGGAGCAGCAGAGCCTCCAGCTGGGGCTGAAGGCCGAAGCCGAGCGCCGGATCGATCAGTGGGCCGGTGAGCTGACGGCCTACGCGAAGGAGGATGCAGCGATCCAGACCCTGATCGGCCGGAATGCCGCCCCGGCCCCGGTGAGCACCGCCGTCAACAACCCGACGACCCCGTCGGCCCTCGGATTCCAGTGGCCGATCCAGGCCAGGGTCACCAGCGAGTACGGCTACCGCATCCATCCGATCTACCGGTCGCGGCGGCTCCATGCCGGCATGGACCTCGGGGCCGGCAGGGGCACGCCCATCGCCGCTGCGAGCGATGGCGTCGTCATCTTCGCCGGGACCCAGGGTGGCTACGGCCGGACCGTGATCGTGGATCACGGCGGCGGCGTCACCACGCTGTACGCCCACATGTCGGAGATCGGGTCCAGCAACGGCCAGACCGTCGGGCGGGGGGACATCGTCGGCCTCGTCGGTGCCACCGGCACGGCGACCGGGAACCACCTGCACTTCGAGGTCCGGGTAAACGGCGGACCGGTCAACCCCCGCAACTACCTGCCGTAGAACCTCAGCCGGTAGGTGGAGCCGCTCACCTCGCCGGCCCCTGCTGTGTTCTCCTGGTCGTGCGCCTGCCGGCGCCCCTCCGTAGGGTGCTGCCCCGGCCGTCAGGCGATCAGACCGCCTCGACGGTGATGCGGTGCCAACCGGTGGCACCGCTCGGAGCGGGGGGAGCAGGGGTCGACGTCTGGGTGGTCCCTGTCCCGTCGGTGGCTCGTACCTGGATCGTGTGGGTTCCCTCGGTGGCCGCCCAGGGCAAGAGCCACTGGATCCAGGAATCGGGTCCGAGCGACTCGCCGAGCGTGGCCTCCTGCCACTCACCTTCGTCGACCTGAACCTCGACCTTTGCTATCCCACGATCGGGTGCCCAGGCCACGCCGGCGATGGCGACATCGGCTCCGGCTGCGACCTCCGAGCGGTTGTTCGGGGTGTCGATGCGGGACTGGGTCTTCACCGGGCCGAGCTTCGACCAGCCGCGCGGGATCCAGTAGCCGTCGAAGTCCTCGAGGGTGGTGAGCTCGATCTCCTTCAGCCACTTCGTGGCGGACACATAGCCGTACAGACCGGCCACCACCAGCCTCGCCGGGAACCCGTGTTTCAGTGGCAGCGGCTCGCCGTTCATGCCGACGGCCACCAGGGAGGTCCTGCCGTCATAGGCAGCTTCGGTCGGGAAGCCGCAGCTCCACCCGTCGACCGAGCGGCTGGCGATCTGGGTGGCCTCCGGCCGGACCCCGGCCTCGTCGAGCAGGTCGGTCAGCGGCACGCCCCGCCAGATCGCGTTGCCGACCAGGTTGCCGCCGACCTCGTTCGAGACGCACGACAGCGTGACCGGCACGATCGTCTCGGACCGCTCCAGCAGGTCGTCGTAGGTGTAGGTGACCTCGTTGTCGACCATGCCCTTGATGGTCAGCGACCAGTTGGCCGGGTCGACCTGGGGTGTCGTCAGGGCGGTGTCGATCAGGTAGAACTCGTCGTTGGGCACGATGATGGGGCTCACGCCCGGGGTGGAGCCGACCGGCCCCGTCCTGGCGTCGGCGATCACCTCTTCGAGCTCGCCGGCCGAGGCCGGGGTGAGCTCCACCGCGGCCCTTGCGTCGGCGGCCGAGGAGCGGTTCCTGATCTCCCGCGAGCTGGCGGCGACGACCGCCGCCGTCACGCCGATCACGCCGGCGAAGCTCAGGAATCGCCGGCGGGAGACCGGCGGGTCGGTCGGCGAGGCGACCGGTGCACCGCTGGTCGGCACCGACCGGGGCCGGAGGCCCACCTCGGCCTCGCGGGTGACCCGGGTGGTCGACCCAAGGAAGAGCAGTATGCCGACGCCGACGACCACGGCGACGAGCGAGGCGGTGATGGCGGCTGCCCAGCTCCCCTGCGCATCGGTGCCGATTGACACGAGGCCGACGAAGCCGAACACGACGAACCCTGCGATGCCGACGGCCGGCCGGGTCCTGGCTGCAACCCCGAGAACCGCACCGAGGACCAGCGACAGGATGATCGTGCCGAGTACCAGTGCCGGCTTGTCGGCGAGGCCGAACACCGACTTGCCGAGCTCGACGAACCAGACCGGGGCGTTGTCGATGACCCGGTTCGCCACCGCCACCACCGGGCCCGGACTCGGGGTGGCGAAGCTCGCCACCAGCTCGCCGGCGGCGAGCGCCCCGGCGGCGGCCAGCACCCCGCCGAGCGCAGCGGTGAGCCGGGTGCCGGATGGACCGGCCGCACGCGGTCGGTCGGCGTCTTGGTGATCGGCTTCGAGTTGCTTCATGGTTGTCCCGAACCTGGTTCTAGCGGGCCGGATTCCGGCTCCCGTTGCTGTTAATCGGATGTTCAGACCGTGGGAGTGCGGCCGAAGGTACGCTGCTCAGCGTGCATATTCGGATCACGCGGGAATGGTGGGTTGCCGTCGCTGGTTTCACGTTACCTATGCATCGCTCCAAACGCCTGATCGGCGCGGCCGGAATCGTGGTGACCATCGGCTTGGTGGCTGCGGCCTGCGGGTCGGAGGCGGCGACGTCCACCGATGCCGCAGCGAGCAGCTCCCGCTCGACCGAGGCCACCACCGCAGCGACCGAGCCCGCCAGCGAGCCGTCAGCGGTTCCGGCCACACCAGCAGCCGAGCCCGAGATCGAAGGGCCGGCGCCAGCGCCGGATCACCTGTTCCCCGATCTCGACACGGTCGACGTCGCCGACGGCTCCACCGTGAACCTCGCAGATGAGCTGGCCGGTGGTGACACACCGATCCTGTTGTGGTTCTACGCCCCGCATTGACCCACCTGCAACGCCGAAGGACCGGTGGTTGAGCAGTTCGCTCAGCGGTATGCAGACCAGGTGCGAGTGGTCGGAATGGGGACCCAGGACAGCTTCGGGCTCGCCGAGCAGTTCGTGGCCAGAACCGGCACCGAGACGCCGCTCATGACGTGGGACGAGACGTTCGCAACCTGGGACTTCTACCAGGTGCGGGGCCAACCGACTGCGATCCTGCTCGATCCGGCCGGGATGCCGCTCGGCCAGTGGTTCGGCCTGACACAGGAGATGGTGACCCTCGTCGAGAACTACTGACGCTGGGCGTCGAGCAGCTCGACCAGCGGCTTCGGCGCAACGAGCCGGTAGGCCTGCTCCAGGATCTGGGCAACCTCTTCCCAGTCGGGGTCGATGTCGACCCGAACCCCGATCCAGCCCCGGTGCCCGACGTAGGGCGGCACGAAGAACCTGTCCGGCTCCTGTTCCACCAGTTCGTCCTGGACGCCGGGAGGGGCGGCGCACCACAGCGCCAGCCGGTTGTCGCCGTGATGGTCGTCGAACAGGTGCACGAGCACCCGCTTGTTCCTGATCAGGAACGTCGGCGCACCGTGACTGAGTCGCTCGTTCACCTCGGGAAAGCCCAGGGCGATCTCCCGCAGCCGGGCCAGGACTCGCTCCGGATCGGCTGTGTGCTCGGCTGTGTGCTCGGCTGTGTGCTCGTGATCGTTGGCGTCGGACTCGCCGCTCATCGACACAGTGTGGCAGATGGGCCGCAACGGATCCGCGGCAGCTCTCGGGCGGAGACCGGTCGTACCGCTGGTCTGTCGCCTCGTCGTTCTGAGCTCGTCGATCGCCGGCTACGGTTGTAGCGGATTGCGGTGGCGGTCCTTTCGATCCGGGAGAGCGAACATGAAGGTTGTAGTCGATTTCGATCTGTGCGAGAGCAACGCGGTGTGCATGGCCATCGCCCCCGAGGTGTTCGAGGTCCGAGATGACGACTTCCTCTACGTGCTGAACGAGCACCCGGGACCGGAGTTGCACGACAAGGTCCGGGAGGCGGTCGAGCGCTGCCCGAAGCAGGCCATCTCCGTTGTCGAGTGACGGCACGGCTGCCGTGAGGTCCGCTCGCCGCAGATGACCACCATCGTCGTCGTCGGGGCCTCACTGGCCGGCACCCAGGCCGCCCAGGCGATGCGCCGGGCGGGGTTCGACGGCCGGTTGGTCATGGTCGGGGCCGAGCCCCACTACCCCTACGATCGCCCGCCGCTGTCGAAGAGCTATCTGGTCGACGCCGAGGTGGACGAGGAGCGGCTCCGGCTCAGGCCGACGGTCGATCCCGATGTGCTGGCCGCCGACTGGCGGCTCGGTCGGCGGGCCGTGGCGCTGGACGACCAGCGGTCCGTCGTCGAGCTCGACGACGGCGAGCAGCTCGGCTACGACGGGCTCGTCATCGCAACCGGAGCCAGACCTCGCCGCCTGCCGATGGCCGATCCTCCGACCGACGGGGTGTTCGAGTTGCGGACGCTCGACGACGCCAGGGCCCTGCGGGCCGCCCTGGCGGCAGGCCCAACCCGAGTGGCCGTCTGCGGCGCCGGCTTCATCGGCGCCGAGGTCGCCGCGTCGGCCCGCGAGCGGGGGCTGGAGGTGACGCTGGTCGATGCTGCCGATGCCCCCCTCGACCGGGTGCTCGACACCGAGGCCGGCCTCGCGGTGGCCGATCTGCACCGCGACCACGGGGTGGATGTGCGGCTCGGGGTCGGCGTTGCCGACATCGATCGGTCGGGCCCGAGGGTCGATGGCATGGTGCTGAGCGACGGTTCGATCGTGGCCGCCGAGGTCGTCGTGGTCGGCATCGGCGTCGTGCCCAACACCGAGTGGCTGTCGTCGTCGACGCTGACCATCGACGACGGGATCGTGGCCGACGAGACCTGTCTCGCCGCCCCCGGCATCGTCGTCGCCGGTGACGTCGCCCGTTGGCCCAATCCCCGCTTCGGTGGCCGATCGATGCGGGTCGAGCAGTGGGACAACGCCATCGACATGGGCGGCTATGCCGGCCGACGGCTCCTGGCCGCACTCGACGGCGGTCGGGTCGAGCCGTTCGAGCCGACCCCGTGGTTCTGGAGCGATCAGTACGACCGGAAGATCCAGCTGGCCGGTGTCGTCGGCGAGCGCCGAGAGGTGGTGCAGGGCTCCGTGGCGGAGCGACGGTTCGTGCAGATCTACGGTGACGGGACCGGCCGGTTGACCGGTGCACTGTGCTGGAACCGACCGAGGCAGGCCATCATGGCCCGTCAGCTCGTCACCGACGGGGAGACGATGGATGCCGCCAGGACGAAACTGGCCTGAGGGGACCGACCGGGATGATGGCACCGCCGGTCACGGCGCCGTCGATCCCGGCGCCGAGCCGGTGGAGGTGGTCGACGAGGGCGGCACGGTCACCGACGTGGTGCCCAGGCGGCTGATGCGAGCCGGCAATCTCCGCCATCGTTGCACCTACGTGGCGGTGGTGGTCGGCCCATCCGACCTGTTCGATCCTGGCGCCGGGCCGCCATCGCTCGGGCCGGACTCCGAGGTGGTGGTCCACCAGCGGGCAGCCTGGAAGGACACGTTCGCCTCCCACTGGGACCTGGCGTTCGGTGGGGTGTGCGGCGTCGGTGAGCCCTGGGTCGCCGCCGCCGAGCGGGAGCTGGCCGAGGAGGCCGGCATCATGAGCCCGCTGGTCGACCTCGGGCCCTGTCGATACGAGGATCGGGCGACCAGGATCGTCGGCCGCATCTTCGTCACCGCCTGGCCCGACGAGCCCATCTCGAATGACGGCGAGGCCGTGGCCTTCGACCGCGTCCGGCTCGGCGAGCTCGGCCGGTGGCTGGCATCGGTCCCGGTGTGCCCGGACTCCGCAGCCGTTGTCGGCCCCCGACTCCTGGCACTGCTGCCCTGATCGAACCGGTGCGCCGACCCCTCACCCGCCGTACCCGGCGACGGGTCACAGGACAGTGACACTAGGTTGGGGGCGATGGACCAACCGACGCCGAACGTGCTCATCGTCGATGACGAGCCGCAGGTTCGACACATCGTCGCCACCTATCTCGAGCGCGACGGGTTCCTCGTCAGGACCGCCGAGGACGGCGAAGGCGCGCTGGCCGCCATCAAGGCCCGGCGGCCGGACGTCCTCGTGCTGGACCTGATGCTGCCGAAGCTCGACGGCCTGGCCGTCCTGCAGCGGCTGCGGGAGGACGGCGACGACGTTCCGGTGATCGTGTTGAGCGCCAAGGGGAGCGAGCACGAGCGGGTGGCGGGACTCGAGCTCGGCGCCGACGACTACCTGGCGAAACCGGCGTCTCCCCGGGAGATCGCGGCCAGGGTCAGGGCGGTGCTCCGCCGCTCGAAACCGGTCGGACCGGCATCGATCAGCTTCGGTCGATTCCACATCGACCGGTCGGCCCGGGTGCTGACCAAGGACGGTACGCCGCTGACCCTGCGGCCCAAGGAGTTCGACCTCCTCGTCCACCTGGCCGGTCGACCCGGCGAGGTGATGACACGCAGCGATCTGCTCCGGGACGTCTGGGGCAGCCATCCCGACTGGCAGGATCCGGGTACGGTCACGGTCCACGTCCGGCGGCTGAGACGGCTGATAGAGGAGGATGCCGCCAACCCCGATCACATCGTGACCGTCTACGGTGTGGGGTACCGGTTCGAGCCCTAGCGGGCTCCTGTCAGGCCCGGCCGAGGAGGTAGGTTCGGTGCGCTCCAATCCCGTGCTCGTCATCGCCCAGGTCGGTCCCGACGTCGGGGAGACGAAGAGCGGGATGGACATGATGGACGACGGCCCGTCCGTACTGCTCTTCATCGGCCTCGTTGTCCTGGTCTCGGCCCTGGCAATCGTCGGGCTGCCCCGCGTCTTCAGCCGTCTCAGCCTCAGGAAGGCCGTGCCCGGCCTGGCGCTGGTCGGCCCGCTGCTGGCGCTCGTCGGCGGGGTGATCGGCACGGGAGCCATGACCCTGTCGGGGCGGGACATCTGGTATTCCCTCGTCGTCGCCCTGGCCGCCTCGGTGGCAGCCATCGTGGTCGGGCTGCAGCTGGCCAACCCGGTCGCCCGCGACCTGGAGCGGATCGGCTCGACGGTCAAGGCCGTCGCCGGCGGCGACCGCAGCGCACGGACCGAGATCGACCGGACCGACGAGGTCGGCGTCCTGGCGGCGGCGGTTGACGACCTCGGCGCGTCGTTGGCCCTGGCGGAGGCCGAGCGCCGGGCCGCCGACCAGGAGCGCCGTTCGGTCGTGAGCGCCCTGAGTCACGACCTGAGGACCCCCCTGGCATCCCTGTTGGTCAGCATCGACGCCATCGAGGACGGCATCGGCGAGCCGGAGGGCCACCTGCGGGCGATGCGGGGCAACGTGCTCGCACTGGAGCGCCTCGTCGAGGATCTCTTCCTGCTGGCCAGAGCGGACGCGGGAGCGCTGGAGCTGCACTTCGAGCCGCTCGACCTCGCCGAGCTGATCGACGAGGCGGTGGAGGCCCTTGGGCCGCTGGCCGAGAAGGAGGCCGTGACGATCGTGGCGTCGGCACGCGAGCCGATTCCGATCCGCGGGGACCACGGCGCCCTCGGTCGGGTGTTCCGGAACCTGCTCGACAACGCGGTGCGGCACTCGCCGGATGATGGCACGGTGAGGGTCGACGTCGCTCGCACCGACGGGCTCGTCAGGGTGTCGGTGATCGACGAAGGCGATGGGTTCGACGAAGAGTTCGTGCCCAGGGCCCTGGACCGGTTCTCCCAGGCTGACGATGCCCGGAGCCGCCAGGGCGCGGCCGGGCTCGGCCTGGCCATTGCGGACGCCCTGGTCGGTGCCCACCGCGGCCGAGTCGAGATCAGACCCGGTCCAGGTGGTCGCGTCGACGTCGCGCTCGGCACGGCGGCCGACCACTCAGCCATCCCCGCTGCAGCGGGAGGCTAGCCGAACCCGGCACCGACATTACGGTTCGGAGAGTTCCACCGGTGGCCGGACCCGGCCAGCTACTGTCCTCAACGGCGGTATCGGAGACCGGCTGAGACGAAGGAACGATCGCAGACGATGGCGACCCCTGTTGACCCGCGGCCATACGCCGCTTCGGAACCCATGTACGACCGGAGCCACGTGGTCTACGCCCGCCATCAATGGTTCGGATTGGCCGTGTTCGGCAGCCTGTGCTGCCTGGCGGCCCTGATCTTCGCCCGCTGGGACCCGACCACCACCGACAGCCGGTGGTTCTGGGTGATCATCGGCCCACTGGCCGGGCTGGTCGCCATGTTCCGGTCCCAGTCGCTGTTCGACTG
>JAHELU010000123.1 GCA_024644005.1 Acidimicrobiales bacterium
ATCCGGGCCCATCGGTTCCGCCAGCGACTGGCACGAGCTCACCGACGAGCTCGCCATAGCGATCGCACTCGACCACCTCACCAAGCCGGAGTTCGCCTCGGAGGTCGGGTTGGAGGATGGCTTGGATCTGGACGCGCTCAACCTGTCCTTCGGGACGTACGGCATGTCCACGGACAACGGGATCTACGAGCTCCTCGGCCTCCCGCTGGACCCGGCAGCAGGATCGAAGCTGGCTCCGCCGGCGATCCTGTCGGCAGCCCTGGCCCTGCTCAAGACCGAGATCGATTCGGATATCCAGATCTTCGCCGCCGGCGGGAACCAGGATCACGTGTCGCCCATGTTCCCGGCGGCCTTCCAGGAGGTCACCGGCGTCGGGATCCTGTCCACCTCGGGGGATGACAAGCTGGTGCTGTGGGACCAGGCTCACCAACCTGACAAGGAGAAGCTTCGGACCACGTACCCGTGGATCACGCAGTTCGAAGTCGGCTGTGACCTGATCGGCATCGCCACCTCTGTCGACACCCAGGTGACGATCTGGAGTGGCTCTTCGTTCGCCACTCCCGTCGCGACCGCACGCTCGACCGAGAGCGGAGCCGATTTCCCCTCCTCATCGCTCCTGAGCGACGACCAGGACCTCTTCGATCTGGTCGGTGGGTCGCAATGCGACTGACCGCTGGAGATCACCGGGAGTCGGGATAGTCCCATGACACCCTGGCTCGTGTCCGACGAACGCCTGCTCGACGAGCTGGCCCGGGCGCTCTCGGAGCCGCACCGTCTCGATGCGGCAACGGTCGATCTGCTGATGACCGGGTACGATCTCGTTCATCTCGAGGCGAGAGAGGCCGAATTGGTCTGGAGCTCACGGGATGCGCCGCTGGTCGCCACCAGGAGCACCTCGACGGAGACGCTCCAGCTCACGTTCGAGGCCGGAGGGCTCTCGATCGAGCTCGACATCACCGACAGGCTGCTCACAGGCCACATCGATCCGCCGAGCCGAGCCATCGTCTACTTCGAGCAGATCGGGGCGACAGCCCGGACCGCCGTCGATGAGCTGGGATCGTTCGAGTTCGCTCTGACCTCCAACCGGCTGTTCCGCCTGCGGGTCGATGCACCGAAGCTCCTGTCCACGGTGACTCCCTGGCTGCGACCGTCCTGACCTGATCGTCGCGTGTCCAGTTGGTCCACGAACCAACGATGGTGAGCAGCCTCGGATCGCCGTGCAGCTCAGGCCGGAGAGCTCGCGAACTCGATCAGGCTGGGCTGGTAGTCCTCCGGGGCCTCGTAGCCCAGGAGGTTCAGCACCGTGGCGGCGACGTGGCTGAGACCGGCGTCGGGCGGGGGCGCCATGACGTACTCCCCGTGATACCCGGGATCGTAGATGGCGAACGGGACGGGGCTCAGCGTGTGCGAGGTCTTCGGCGAGCGAGCGCCGTCGGTCTCGGTGAACATGATGTCGGCATTCCCGTGATCGGCGGTGTAGACGAGCACGCCGCCCTGCTCTTCGATCACCGCCATCAGCTTCGCCATGCACTCGTCGACCACCTCCATGGCCTCGACGGTGGCCTGCAGATCACCGGTGTGGCCCACCATGTCGCCGTTGGCGAAGTTGATCCGACCGAACTGGTACTCACCGGAGCGGAGCAGCCGGATCGTCTCGGCGGTGATCTCCCGGGCCTTCATGCCCGGCGTCTTGTTGAACTCCACCCTGTCGGAGGGGATCTCGACGTAGATCTCCAGGTCCTCGTCGATGTACCCGGAGCGATTGCCGTTCCAGAAGTAGGTCACGTGACCGAACTTCTGGGTCTCGCTGACCGCGAAGCTGTGCACGCCTTCGGCACACAGGTACTGACCCATGGTGCGGTCGATCGTCGGCGGGTCGACGAGGTAGTGCTTGGGCACCAGGGTGTCGCCGTCGTACTGGAGCATCCCGGCGAAGCTCACATCGGGGTGGTCACCGCGATCGAACACGGCGAAATCGGGTTCCTCGTAGGCCCGGGAGATCTCGATGGAACGGTCGCCCCGGAAGTTGAACAGCACCACGGCGTCGCCGTCGGCCATCCGCCCGACCGGCTCTCCGTCGTCGACGACGACGAACGCGTCCAGGTACTGGTCGCCGGCGGCGGTCTCGCCGTACATGGTCTCGACCGCCTCTTCGGCCGACGGGAACGGGCGCCCGATGCCGTGGGTGTGGCAGTCGTAACCCCGCTTCACCATGTCCCAATCCGCTTCGTAGCGGTCCATCGTGATCTTCATCCGCCCGCCGCCGGAGGCGATCCGGTAGTCCACGTGCTCCGACTGGTTGATCTCGGCCAGCACCGACTCGGTCCGGGCGATGTACGTCAGCGCCGATCGGGCCGGCACGTCCCGACCGTCGAGCAGGATGTGGACCCTGGCTCGGGCGACGCCGGCTGCCGCCGCCAGCCGGAGCAGCGCATACAGGTGCTCGGTGTTGGCGTGCACGTTGCCGTCCGAGTGCAATCCCAACAGATGGAGGGTGCCGCCCGCCAGGCAGCGCTCGACGGCCATCTTCCAGACCGGCGACTCGGACAGTGAGCCATCGGCCAGGGCCTGGTTGACCAGCTTCGCCCCCTGGGCGAAGATCCGCCCCGCCCCGAGGGCGTTATGGCCCACCTCGCTGTTGCCCATGTCGTCATCGCTCGGCAGTCCGACCGCCTCGCCGTGGGCGGCCAGCTCGGTGTACAGCTGACCTGCGGCGAGGCGATCGAGATTCGGCGTGTGGGCCTCGGACACCGCGTTGCTGGGACCGGGTGGGGCCACGCCGACACCGTCCGCGACGACGACCAGCACCGGGCCCGGTCTCGGATCGAACGACTGGTTCCGACGAAGGGAGAGTGCCATCGCTCCAGGATAGGTCGGCCGGGATCGTGGCCGGTCGGCCCAGCCCGAACCCGAGGTTCAGCGGACGTCGTCGAAGAACGCCTCGGTCAGCCAGCCTCGGATCTCGTCGTCGATCTCGGCCGGCTCGGCGATGTTGACCACGTGGTGGAACCGCCCGCTGTGGGCGATCACCTTGCGGGACAACCGGTCGCTGTGCAACCGGCGATCGAGGTTGAACGACAGGGCGACCCATCGGGTCATCGGCCGCAGTTGGGCGAAGGTGGTCCGACCCTTGAAGAAGATGCCGACCGACAACGGCTCGACGTACACCCCCTCGCCGTCGTCGTCGGCCAGGGTCGACAGGTGCCGCCACACCGCGTCGAAGATCGGCCGCTCCCGATCGGGCCCGGTCGAGAAGTACTCCTGGAGCTCCATGGCCGGGGCGCACTCGTGCTGCTGGTTCCGCTTGCCGAAGCGGCGCTGGCAATCGGGGCAGGTCCACAAGCTCATGGCGACCGCAATTGTCAGCTCAATCGGTTGGAGGCGGCTCTTGGGCCACGCAGAAGACGTTGCCCTCCGGATCCTCCATCACGGTCCAGTCGACGCCCAGCTCCGAGCGATGGTCGATCAGGGTGCCACCGGCCCCGACCAGCTTGGCCACATGGGCCTCCCGATCCGGCACGTGTATATCCATGTGGAGCCTGTTCTTGGCGGTCTTGGCCTCGGGCACCTTCAGGAACAGCAGCCGCGGGCCGACCCCCTCGGGATCGACCACGGCCCCGTAGTCCCCCATCGACTCGGCCGGCATGTCGTGCGCCGCGGCGAACGCCTCCCACGAGTCGAATCCGGGCGGCGGCGGTTGCTCGACGTAGTCGAGTGCGAGGGCCCAGAACGCAGCGAGCGCCGGGGGGTCGTTGGCGTCGAAGGTCAGCTGGATCCCGTGGCTCATGGCCCGAGGCTATCCTCGATCTTGCATAGCGAGCCCACGACCGGTCCTTCACGGTTGCTGGGTCGCCGACAGGACACTGGCAGCGCCTGCTCGACCGCTTTCCGGGGATCGGCCGTGGGTCGGTCGGCTCACCGGCCGGCAGGTTTGCTCCTGTCCGCGCCGCCCACCCATCGCTACGGTCGATTCGAATGGCGGGTCCAACCGATCGATACGATGCCCGGCCCTGGCCGGTCGGGCAGTCGCTGTGGCTGTTGGCCACCATGGCCGTGGCGGCGATCGCGGTGGCCTCGCTCGGCGGCCGGCTCTCGGCGGATCTGCACCGTGGTCCTGCCGCCGCGGTCGACGCAACCACCCTGCTCGACCTCGCTTCGCTACCGGCGGGCGCCGAACCCGGGGTCCCGCCCGGCGCGGTCGCCCCGAGCGCGCCGCTCCTGACCGAGCACGAGGCCCGCGGTCGAGCCGCCCTGGCCGAGATCTCCTATCCCTGGGAGCAACTGCTGCCCGAATGGACCATCAGCTTCCTGCCCGAACAGCAGGGCCTCTACGGGTTGACCCTGGTCCCGGAGAAGCGGATCGAGATCTACGTCCGCCCCGACCAGACCACCGAGCTCCTGTCGCACGTCATCGCCCACGAGCTCGGTCACGCCGTCGATGTCACCTTCAACGACGGTCCCGACCGGCGGGCGTGGGAGGAGAGCCGTCAGCTGGCTCCCAGCGCCTGGTGGCCGGGGGACGGCGCCACCGATTTCAGTACCGGGGCCGGCGATTTCGCCGAGAGCTTCGCCGCCTGGCAGACCGACCCGCAATCGTTTCGCAGCACGCTGGCCGGGCCCCCGACCGACGACCAGATCCAGCTCCTGGCCGAGCTCAGCGCCGGTTGACCGTGGGCTCCCGAACGGGATGGATCAGATGGCGTCGCTGCCGATCTCGCCGGTTCTGATCCGCACCATCGAGTCGACCGGGATGACCCAGATCTTGCCGTCGCCGATCTTGCCGGTCTGGGCCCCCTTGGCGATCGCATCCACCACCGCTTGGGTGTCAGCGGTATCGGTCACGATGTCCAGCTTCACCTTCGGCACGAAGTCGACCCGGTACTCGGCCCCCCGATAGGTCTCGGTGTGACCGCCCTGACGGCCGAAACCCTTCACCTCGCTCACCGTCATGCCCTGCACGCCGACCGCAGCAAGCGCCTCCTTCACCGGGTCGAGCATGTGGGGCTTGATGACTGCGGTGACAAGCTGCATCTCTCAACCCTACCCGCCCCCGCTCGTGGCGGGAAGACGGCTCGAGGGCCGCCCGCCCGGGCGGACGACCGTTTCTCGAAATCGCAACGATGCCAATAGTGCCCGCCGTGGCCGATTGCCACTACGGTCGGGCGTATATGGATCAGGCAGTGATCGACCCGGAGTCCGAATCGGCCGATGCAGCGACCGGCGAGGCCGTCCCCGACACGCCAGTGAAGGCCAGCCAGCTCTGGCTCGCTGTCGGCCTGGCTATTGCGGCCATCACTGCGCTGTCCGGCCTGGCGGCCTTTGTCTTCAACTTCCACGACGACTCGGCCATCCAGCGAGAGGTGTTCGAGAACATCCCCGGCCCGCTGAAGCTCGCGTTCTACACCGTCATCCCGGTGCTGCTGGTGTGGGGATCGCTGCAGCTCTCGTACCGGGTCAGGAACTGGGAGCGGGGCGCACCGGACCGGCGGACCACCAACCGCAAGAACGTGGCGAAGCGACTGGCCGACTTCCGGGCCGGCGTCTACATGCAGACGCTGATGCGGGAACCGGGCGCCGGCATCATGCACTCCCTCATCTACTTCAACTTCATCATCCTGCTGGCCGTGACCACCGTGCTGGAGATCAACCACCAGGTGCCGGAGAGCCTCAAGTTCCTCCACGGCGGCGTATATAAGGCATATGCGCTGATCGCCGACGTGGCCGGCATCGGGTTCCTGCTCGGGATGGGCATCGCCATCGTCCGCCGGTACGGGCCTCGGTCGTGGCGGCCGTACCGGATATCGATCAAGAGCCGGCCGGAGCATGCGGTGATCCTCGGCGTCCTCACCGCCATCGGTGTGACCGGATTCGGGGCCGAGGCCTACCGGATCGCCCTCCAGGGCAACCCTGATTTCGAGCAGTGGTCGATCATCGGCTACCCGCTGGCCCTCCTCGTCGACGGGTCGGCCAACCTGAGCGGCTGGCATCAGGCGTGGTGGATCGCCCACGTGCTCAGCTTCTGCGCCTTCCTGGCCATCATCCCCGGCACGATGCTGCGCCACATGTTCACCTCGCCGCTCAACATGTACCTGTCGGATCGGGACCGTCCGAAAGGGGCGATGAAGGCCCTGCCCGACCTGGAGTCCACCGAGCTCGAGACGTTCGGGGCCTCCACGGTCGAGTCCTTCACCTGGAAGCAGCTGCTCGACACCGACGCCTGCACCATGTGCGGCCGCTGCACGTCGGTGTGCCCGGCCCACGCCACCGGCAAGCCGCTCGATCCCCGGGAGATCGTGCTGAAGACCGGCGAGGTCATGGCCCGCACCGGCGAACCCGTGGTCTCGCCCCCGATCGGCGTCGACCCCGAGATCGAAGTGAAGGCCAACTGGGTGTTCGACCGGATCACCACCGAGGAGCTGTGGGCCTGCACCTCCTGCAAGGCCTGTGACGAGATCTGCCCGGTCAACATCGAGATCCTGGACAAGATCCTCGACATGCGTCGCTATCTCACGCTCATGGAGTCCAACTTCCCCTCCGAGCTCGGCAACGCCTACCGGGCGATGGAGAACTCCTCCAATCCGTGGGCCATGAGCCAGACCACCCGCTCCGACTGGGCGAAGGACCTGGGCGTCGACGTCATCGAGCCCGATGCGATGCGGGAGGGCCAGCCGTTCACCCACGAGTACCTCTACTGGGTGGGCTGCGCCGGGAGTTTCGACGACAAGAACCAGAAGGTCAGCCAGGCCATGGCCAAGCTGATGCGACGGGCCGACGTCGACTTCGCCATCCTCGGGCCGGCCGAGCTGTGCACCGGCGACCCGGCCCGCCGATCCGGCAACGAGTACCTCTTCCAGATGCTGGCGAAGCAGAACGTCGAGACGCTCAACGGCATCGGGGTCCGCAAGATCGTGACCCAGTGCCCCCACTGCTTCAACACCCTGCAGAACGAGTACCCACAGCTCGGTGGCGACTACGAGGTCGTCCACCACAGCCAATTCCTCGAGTGGCTGATCGACCAGGGCAAGCTCGACGTCAGCGAGGCCACCCTCGAGGAGCGGATCGTCTACCACGATTCGTGCTACCTCGGCCGCCACAACGACGTCTACCTGTCACCTCGGAACGTGATCGGGTCGCTCAAGGGGATCCAGATCATCGAAGCGGGCCGCAACGGCACGAAGGGCATGTGCTGCGGGGCTGGCGGCGCCAGGATGTGGATGGAGGAGACCGTCGGCACCAAGGTGAACGACGAGCGATCACAGGAGCTGATCGATACCGGGGCGTCCCGGATCGCAACCGCCTGCCCGTTCTGCTACGTGATGATGGATGACGGCGTGAAGGGTCACGGGGTCGAGGAGGACGAGGTCCGGGTGGCCGACATCGCCATGCACCTCCTCGAGGCCATCGAGGAAGGCGAGAAGCAGCCGTAGTCCTGCGGGTCGGGTCGGGCTAGCCGCTCCTGCCTTCGCCGAGTGCGACAGCGAAGCGGGCCGGATCCAGCGAGCGAGCCCCCACCGCCAGGGTCATGTCGGCCTCGCTCTCCCCGACGATGAAGAGCAGGGAGACCCGGGTCGATCCGTCCGTCGAGGCCTCGGCCAGCTGGACCCGAGCCGGAGCCAACGACTCCTCGCCGAGCTCCAGCCGCCAGAAACCCGGGCTCAGCCAGCCCGCATCGGGCGATGGGTCCGAGCGGTTGACGGTCGCTTCTATCAGGACGAGGCGGTGACCAGCTGCCGCCCGGTAGGCGCCGGCATTCACATCGACCGCCACCGAATCGGGTTCGATGACCAGCGGCGGTCCGAAACCGGTCTCGTCGTTCCACCGGGCCGGCTCACCGTCGATGGAGCCGAGGATCGGGTAGGCGGACTCGGGCACCGGACCCACCATCGGCATCGAGGCAGGAGTCCTACCGGGCTCGGCGATCTCCAGGGTCAGCTCCGCGAGGACAGGATCGACGATCACCATCGGCTCGAACACTACGGTCAGCGACGCGGTGTCGCCCGGCTGGATGGCCACGACGCTGCGGTCCTCGGCGTCGTCGAACCGGTCGGCCACGTCCCGGCGACCGTCCGGCCAGACCATCGAGATGTCGCTCCGGCGGACACGCAGCACGGTATCGGCCGTGGTGTTCGTCACGAGGGCCTCGATCGCCACGACCGGGTAGCTGAGCCGGTCATCGGATCGAGGGGCCAGCCGGGCCTTGGTCACCGACCAGACGGTGCCGCCGTACTCGATCGACCGGTACCGCTCGGCCTCGCTTCGTCGGGGGGCAGTGGTGGCGGCCACGGTCTGCGGGCCCTCCGCTTCGATCCGCACGCGCAGTCTGTCACCGGCGAGGTTCTCGTAGCCGATGGTGAACCCTGCGACGAGGAAGGCGGTGATCAGCATCCATGCCATCGCCGAGTAGTGAAAACCTTTGTTGTCCGGTGTAGCCGTCGCCCAAGCCATGCCTCCATTCTTGTCCATCGGCCGGACAGCGAAGAAAGCACTGGCCACAATGACATGAGGTTGGAATCGAAACTATAGCAACCATGGTCCGGGCCGTGGTGGATGCCCTTGCGCGACGGTCGATCAGCGCCCGAGCAGCGCTGCCCGCAGCGCCCGCGTCGAGGCGTCGAGGCGTCGAGCCAGCGGAGCTAGCCGAAGTTCTCCCAGTACCGGGATGGGCGGGGGCCCTGCTGCCCCTGGTACTTCGAGCCGAGCGCGCCCGAGCCGTAGGGGTTGTCGGCATCGGTGGTCATCTGGATGAAGCTGATCTGGCCGATCTTCATCCCGGGGTAGAGGGTGATCGGCAGGCTGGCCACGTTGGAGAACTCGAGGGTGAGCTGCCCGTCCCAGCCAGCGTCGACGAATCCTGCGGTGGTGTGGATCAACAGCCCGAGCCGGCCGAGGCTGGACTTGCCCTCGATCCGGCCGACGAGGTCGGCGGGAATGGCGACCCGTTCGGCGGTCGAACCCAGCACGAACTCCCCCGGGTGGAGGATGAAGGGATCCTCGTCGGTGGCCTCGACCGTGTCCGTCAGCTCCTCCAGATTGGCCTTGACGTCGATGTGGCTGAAGGTGTGGTTCCGGAACACGATGAACCGATGGTCGAGCCGCAGATCAACAGACGAGGGCTGAACCGACGACTCATCGAAGGGCTCGATCACGATGCGCCCGTTGGCGATCTCTTTCTTGATGGTCCGATCGGAGAGGATCACGGAATTGCACACTAGCGCAGCCCCTCGACGTCACGCTTCGGCCATCACCGAATGCAGCTTCTCGGGGTTCACCACCGCATAGAGCCGCCGGATGAGCCCGTCGGCGAGCTCGACGATCACCAGGGTCACGGGGCGACCGTCGACCAGTACCAGGACGCCGGGCTGGAGGTTGACCCGGAGCATGCGGACCTCGACCGAGGCCTCGTCGGGCCCGGGCAGCCGACCGGCCAGATTGACCAGCAGCCGCGACACCCGGTCCGGGCCGACGACCGGCTGGCGGGCGGCGTGGTGGTCGGCTCCGCCGTCGCTGATGTGGACGACGTCGTCGGCCAGCAGCGCCATGACCTCCCCGACATCGCCGCCGAGGACTGCGCCGAGCAGGCGGTCGCACACCTCGGCCTCCAGCTGCGGAGCCGGTACCTCGTAGGGGTCGGGCCGGGTGGCCTTCAGCTTGGCCCTCGCCCTGCTGGCCAGCTGCCGGCAGTTCGCCTCCTGGCGGTCGACCATCCCTGCCACCTCCCGGTAGGAGAAGTCGAAGACGTCGTGGAGCAGGTAGGCGGCCCGCTCGACCGGGGTCAGCTGCTCCAGCAGGTGCAGGTAGCCGATCGTGAGCGACTCGTCGAGCTCGGCCACCGCCGCCGGGCCGGAAGGGTCGTCCGGCGTCGGGATCGGCTCCGGCAGCCACGGCCCGACGTACAGCTCCCGCCGGGCCCTGGCCGATCGGAGCCGGTCGATCCCGGCTCTCGTGGTCATCGTGGTCAGGTAGGCGGCGGGGTTGTCGATCTCGGACCGGTCCAGCTGCAACCATCGCTCGAAGACATCCTGGAGCACGTCCTCGGCGTCGGACATCGTGCCGAGCAATCGGTAGGCCACCCCGAGCAGGGTGTCCCGCTCCGAGCGGAACAGCGAGGTGGCCTCGTCGTCGGCGTCCGGTCCGCTCATCGTGACACCGCACCAGCGCTGCGGTCGGCTCGGGGAGCTCTGTCGACTCGGTGGGCTCGGTCGGCCCGGCGGGCTCGGTCGGTTCGGTCGGCCTGGCGGGCTCGGTCGGTTCGGTGGGCCTGGTGGGCTCGGTCGGCCCGGCGGGCTCGGTCGGCGACGACGGCTGCCACGGCGGCGGAGGCACTCGCCGCACTGGCGTCGGCCAGCAGGCCCCGGTCGCCGACCCAGTCACCGGCGACGTACAGCCCCGGCCGACCGGCGACGGCCGGTGCCGGCCGGCCGGCGAGACCACCTCGGGCCGCAAGCGGCATGCCCCAGGTCACGGTCAGTCTGTGGAGGTACCGCTCCATGGTGATGTCGTCCGATCCGATGCCGTTGTCTGCCGCGTGGGCCAGCAGGGCGGCCTTCGTGTCCGGCGCGCCCCGATCGTCACCCGGTCGACGATAGGCCGCCAGCGACGCCAGCGTCATCCCGGTCGGGGCGAGACCGGCGGCCACGGAGTGGATCGAGAAGTACAGGCCGCGGTCGAGAGCCAGGTGGACCGGAGCCGTCGGCGGGCGCCGGAGCCCGAGATCGAGTACGGACGCTTGCACCGGCGGTCCCGCCGCATCGCAGAGGTTGGTGCCGAGGAGCCGATCGACCACCGCCGGCGCACCCACCGCCATGAGGGTGTTGGCCGCACGGTGCTCGCCCTCGACCGTGACGCAGCGCTGGCTCTCGGGCTCCACGACGAGCTCGGTGACGCGGCCGGTCACCACGTCGACGCCGCTCAACCGCGACCGGAGGGCGTCGACGATGGCGGTCCACCCGTTGTGGACGTAGACCACCCCGTCGCCCAGGGCCATCTGCAGTTGGGAGAGTGCGGCGTCGGCACTTGCCAAGTCCGCAGCCGAGTTGTAGGTGGCCAGATTGACGAGACCGTGCAGCAGCCACCGCAGGTCCTGCCGGTCGGTCGTGCGCTCCAACCACTCATCCACGGTCAGGGTCGCCAGGTCTTGCGCATCCATGCCTGGCACCCTGGCCAGCAGGGCCAGGAGCTGGACCTTACTGCGACGGCTGAGCAGCGTCGACCGCACCAGCGAGCCTGGCCCCTGCGTCAACAGGCCACGCCGGGAGCCGATGGTGCCGGTCCCGCCCGTCAGTGCTGGCGGCGAGCCGGCCGGGTCGATGCCGAGGCTGCGCAGCGTCGATCGCAGCTGGCCCTGCAGGTACAGCGCATGGGGTCCCTGATTGAGGGTGAAGCCCTCGTGGTGGGCCGAGCTGGCCCGACCACCCGGTGTCGTCTGCTTCTCGATGAGCCGGACCGAGAGACCGGCGTCACGCGCCAGGTTGGCGGCCAGGAGCCCCGCCAGTCCGCCGCCGACGATCTGGAGATCGACTGCCCGGCGGGTCGTGTTGTCGAGCGTTGCTTCGTTCATACCCACTCGACGACATGGCGGGCGAAAACGTGACAGTCGGGCGGTTGGGCGGTCGAGCGGTCGAGCGGTCGGCGCTCGGACGTCAGAGCTCGACGACGACCGCCTTGTTGACCGAGTCGAGCGTCCTGAGGAGATCGATGACGTCGTGGTCGGGATGGGTGTCGAGGTTGATGAACGACAGCGCCTGGGTCCGGTCGGTGTTCCGACCGAGGCGCCACTCTGCGATGTTGATGCCGTGGTCGCCGAGCATGCCACCCACCGCTCCGATCACGCCGGGAACGTCGTCGTTCAGCATCAGCAGGACAGTGCCGCTCGGGTCGGCCTCGAGCCGGTAGTCGGAGACCTGGACGATCCGGGGATGATTGTCGGAGAAGACCACGCCGGACACGGTTCGCCCGCCGCCGTCCCAGCTGACCCGGCAGGTGATCTGGTTACGGTAGTCGGCCTGGCCGAGGCCCAGCGACCGGGAGATCTTGAGACCGCGGTCCCGGGCCAGCAACGGGGCGTTGACGAAGTTGACCGAGTCGGGCATCGCCGAGTCGAGAATCCCCTTGAGCAGCCCGGCGGCCACCGGCCGCATCATGTCCTCGGCATCGTCGGCGTAGAGCTCGAGCTCCACCTGCTCGATCTGCTTGTCGGCCATCGCGGTCTGCAGCCGGCCGATCTTGGCCGCCAGGCTGATGTACGGGTTGACCGTTGCGAAGTCCAGGCCCGGGGCGAAGGCCAGGTTGATGCTGTTGACGATCCGCTCTGCCCTGAGGGCGGCCAGCACCTGCTCGGCGATCTCGATGGCGACGCTGCGCTGCGCCTCGGCGGTCGACGCCCCGAGGTGCGGGGTGTGGATCACCTTCGGGTGTCCGACGAGAGGATGGTCCGGCGGAGGTGGCTCGGTGGTGTAGACGTCGACGGCGGCGACCCGGAGGTGATCGGCATCGAGGGCAGCGGCCACCGCATGCGGGTCGACGAGCGCACCCCTGGCCGCATTGATGAGCACGGCCCCGGGCTTCATCAGCTCCAGCCGCTCCGCATTGATCAGCTTCTCGGTGTCTTCGGAGAGGGCGGTGTGGAGGGTGACGAAGTCGGCGACGGCCAGCAGGTCCTCGAGGTCGACCAGCTCCACCCTGCTCTCCCGGCCGACCCGCTCACTGACGAAGGGATCATAGGCGAGCACGGTCATCTCGAAAGCCTGGGCCCGGGCCGCCACCGCCCGACCGATCCGGCCGAAGCCGACGACGCCGAGGATCTTGCCCTTGAGCTCGCTGCCCGTGAACGTCGAGCGGTCCCACTCCCCCGCCGACATCGAGTTGTGGGCGGCAACGATGTTGCGGGCCGCCGCCATCAGGAGCGCAAAGGTGTGCTCGGCAGTTGCCGTTGTGTTGGCACCGGGGGTGTTCATAACGATGACGCCGTGCCGGGTGGCCTCGCCGACGTCGATGTTGTCGGTACCGACGCCGGCCCGGCCGATGACCTTCAGCCGCTGGCCGGCCCGGATGACCGGCGCGGTGACTTGGGTGCCGGAGCGGATGACGAGAGCGTCGTAGTCGGCGATGACCTCGACCAGCTCGGCCTCGGAGAGGCCGAGCCGGACATCGACGGTGACATCCTCGGCATCGGCGAACACGGCGACGCCGTCGTCGCCCAGCTTGTCCGAGATCAGCACGTTGAACATGGCGGATTCGCTTTCCTTGCAGTTGCTTCGTCGTGGGTGGTGGGTCGTGGCTGCGGCCGTTGTGGTCGTCGCGGTCGACCCGATGGGGGCTAGTGGCTTGTGAACCGTCTGGCCAGCCGATCGTCGTTGAAGCGCAGGGCGCCGTCCTCGATAGCGTCGAGGCAGGTCCTGGCGACGGGATCGTGCGGACCGCCGATCAGCTCCTTGACCCGCTGGGGCCCGAGGGCCAGTGCCAGGACGGGTGCGATCGATCTCGAGTCGATGACGACCGGGGCGGCCGACACGACCGCTGCTCTGGCCACGACGCCGGCGTAGGCCACGAACAGATCGACCTCGGTGCTGGCGGCCAGGTCGCTGACGCCGTCGCCGACCAGGAGCCGCCGGCCCTCGGTTGTCACCGAGTTGCGGATAACGTCGGCCTTGCCGTTCGTGGTGGTCAGGTGGCCATCGTCATGGGTGGCATACCGGGGCTCGCTGCGGCCGTCCCACCAGTCGCCGTCGAGCGGGTCGAAGTGGGCCTCGACCGCCCGGACGCGATCCGGGGGCACGCCGAGCCAGGTGGCGAACTCGACCACCGGTTCCAGCAGGCCGCCACTGATGATCCAGGTCTCGGTCCCGGATTCGGCCAGGGCCGCTATCACCGCCTGGGCGTCCGGCACGGCGGATGACTTGTACTTGCTCCTCACGCTGCGGATCTCGCCCTTGGTGGGACTCAGCAGCGAGAGGCGGTGACCGTAGATGTCCTCCAGCGGCAGGTCGCCCTCCATCGCCGACTCGGTCAGTGCGGCGACGGCCTCCTGGCTGCGAGCGTCCGCCGAGAGCTCGTCGATGCCCTCACAGGCCGACAAGGTCGAGTCACAATCGAACAGCGTTACCGGGTAGGACCTCCAGCGCACCAGACAAACGATAGAGGGTCCGACGGCCAGCGACGGTTTTTTGTTTGTTTGTCATTCCGCCGCCGCCCGGACCGGCGCCACCCAGCCCGCGGCCGGCCCCGACGCGAAACCGCCCCACGTGGGAATCGCGCCGCCGCGTCGGCTACCGTGGAGCCAGCCTGCGGGTGTAGTTCAATGGTAGAACATCAGCTTCCCAAGCTGAATACGGGAGTTCGATTCTCCTCACCCGCTCAAGCCGCTCACCAGGCGAAACAGCCCTAGCGGGAATGCCGTGAACCCACCATCACGGGCTCTTGTGCCTACAACGTGCCTAGACGAGGGCCGCGTCGGGGTTCGTCCTGGAACACGGGTACCGGGACTTGACATCGGGGTTCGTCCAGTCGTGAGACCTTGCCGCGACATCCACGACCTCGGGTTCGGAGTTCGGTCGGAGTGGTATGGCTAGCGAGGCAACGCCGCCGTCCACCGGAGACCACCAACTCAATCGGGCCGCTGCTATCGCGACGGTGGTCGGCACGATCGTCGCGCTACTCGCATTCCTCGGACTGGGCTGGGGTTCGGGGAATGGCGGCGGAGGCGGAACGTTGACCACATCTAGTTCGTCAACGTCCACGTCAAGCTCAACCACGTCAAGTACCTCCACGACCACGACTACCGAGCAATCTCTGACTCCAGACGAGGACTCCGATCAGGCTGCAGTCCGATCGGTCGAACAGATCTCATTCACGTGGCCACTCAGCGTTGATCTTGATGATCCGAACTGGCGCATCGCCGACGAGCGAGAGGACGGTATTGACCTGCCCTTCTCCTCGCTCAGCAGCAAGTTCACCACACCC
>JAHELU010000124.1:0-2231 GCA_024644005.1 Acidimicrobiales bacterium
CGTCACCCCAGAGGTCGATGCGGTACGGGCCATCTGCGGTCGAGGGAAAGACGTCGATGATCGATCCCCTGATCGCGATCTCGCCCCGATGCTCGACCTGCGGCTCTCGACGGTAGCCGTAGCCGACGAGCCGCTCGATCAGCTCCTGTTGATCGACTCGGTCCTCGGCCCCGATGACGATCGGGTCGACCTCGTGCACATGCGGTCCCAGCCGTTGGACGAGCGCCCGGGCCGAGGTGACGATGACCTTCGGGCACCGCTCCGGGTCCTGGATGTGCCACAGCACCCGCAGCCGGTTGCCCATCGCCTCGATCGACGGGCTGATCCGCTCGAATGGCAGGGTCTCCCAGGCGGGGAATGCCAGGACCTCGTCCGGCCCCAGGTACGTCGACAGGTCGCTGACGAGCCGTTCTGCCTCAACGGTGGTCGGCACTGCGACGAGCAGCGGCCGCCGCTCGGATGCGGTGGCCAGCCCGGCCAGCGCCATCGCCCTGGCCGGCTCGGCCACCGCCAGGACAGTGGCTGCCCGACCGATGACACGGGTGATGGTGCCGTCCTCGGCCAGGCGCCGAGCCAGGTGCTGGAAGCCCACGATGCCTCCGGCTATCGGTCGGGCTGGACCCGACGATTGACCTTGGCCATGGCCGCGTCGACCGCGCCCTCGGCCAGCAGCTCGATGGCGTCGGCTGCCTCCTCGACCGCCGCATCCAGCACCGCTCGCTCGTCCTTGCCGGGCTTACGGAGGATGTACTCCGACCCGACCTGGGTGGCCGGCGGCTTGCCGATGCCGATCCGCAGCCGGATGTACTCGGTGGTCCCGATGTGCTGGGTGATCGACCGGAGCCCGTTGTGACCGGCCAGGCCACCACCGGCCTTCAGCCGCAGCCGCCCGACCTCGAGGTCGAGCTCGTCGTGGACGATCACGATGTGGTTGGCCTCCTGGATGCCGTAGCTCCTCACGAGGTGGCGGACCGCCTCACCGGAGTGGTTCATGAACGTCAGCGGGAAGGCCAGGACCACCCGCTTGTCGTTCATCAGGACCCCGGCGGCGAGGGCCCGGGCCTTGGTCTTGCGGAGCCTGGCCCCGGCCCGGTCGGCCAGGACCTGGATCACCGCAGCCCCGAGGTTGTGGCGGGTGCCCTGGAACTGCTCGCCGGGGTTGCCGAGCCCGACAACCAGGAGGTCGGCGGGCGTCCCTTTTCGGCCAGGCTCTCCCAGTCTGCGAGAGAAGGCTGACATGTGGGGCCTACGACTCGCCTTCGCCCGAGCTGTCGCCGTCGTCCGAGCCGTCCTCGGCCGCACCCTCGGCTGCCTCGCCGGCCTCTTCGCCCTCTTCGAGCAGCTCCTCGTCCTCGTCGACCTCGGCACCGACCTTGGCCGCCCGGGGAATGACCGGGGCGACCACCGAGATGTTCTCGGGCACCAGCGGCGTGACGCCGGCGTCGAACGCGAGATCGGCGACGGACAGACCACGCTCGAGCGTCATGACGGAGACGTCGGCCTCGATCAGCTCGGGGATGGCGTTCGGGGCGACCTCGACCTCGATCTCGAACAGCTGCTGCTCGATCATGCCACCGTTGTCGGTGACGGCCGTCGAGTCGCCGACCATCTCGATCGGCACCTTGACCCTGACCGCCTGGGTGGGGTCGATCCGGAGGAAGTCGGCGTGGGTCACGACCCGCTTGATCGGGTCGCGCTGGACCGTCCGGACCAGCACGGTCTCGGCTTCGCCCTCGATCTCGAGGGTGAAGACCGTGTTCATGCCGGTGGGGACGTTGAGCGCGCTGCGGAGCTCGGCGTAGTCGACGGCAACGGTCTGTGGGTCCTTGCCGAGGCCGTACACGACGCCGGGGAGCTTGCCCTCGGCCCGGAGCCGGCGGGACGGGCGCGACCCGAGATCGCGGCCAACGCTTGCTTTGACGACGGTCTGCTCCATGATGTTTCGTTCCTTGCCGAATCTGGCTGCGTGCGTTGTCGGTCCGAGTGACCGACACGGCCGGTTCGTTGTGACCGGGGGCGCTGCGCGAGACCGTAGCGGTCGCGACGCCAGCTCCCGATGATATCCCCTCCGGTAGCCGCAGCCACCCGCCCGCCGGGCCGCCGGCGCCCCCGCCGTCACCCCACCGACTACCGTCGCGATCATGTGCGGCTTCCATCACCACAATGGCACCCCGATCGGCCACAGCCATCGACCGGTCTTCCGTCCCCGCCCCCGGTTCCGCTCCCGACGG
>JAHELU010000124.1:2241-14953 GCA_024644005.1 Acidimicrobiales bacterium
GCCGGTCGTCGTCCCGATCCTTGCCGCATGCGGGGATGACGACGACGGTACCGCCTCACCGAGCCCGTCGACCGCCGCCGGGTCCGAGACCGAGACCACGACGACCGTCGCAGACGAAGCCGAGAGCGACGGTGCGGCGGCCACGTCGGGCACGGACCAGGCGAGCGGGACGACCGACGACGAGCTGCGATGGGCCAGGGCAAACCTGGGGTTCGTGTCGGCCTACGTGCTCGCCAGGGGCAATCGGGCCGCCATCGTGGACACCGGCGTCGAGGGCAGCGCCAACGCGATCGGCGAGACCCTGCAGACCCTGGGGCTGAACTACGACGACGTCGACCACGTGATCCTCACCCACAAGCACGCCGACCATGCCGGGTCGACGGCCGAGGTGATGGCGATGGCGGCCTCGGCGACGGTCTACGCCGGCGAGGCGGATCTCAGCGGCATCGACGTCGACGGGATCACCGGGGTGCTCGGCGGTGAGGAGGTGTTCGGCCTCGAGCTGGTGGCCACCCCCGGTCACACCGCCGGCCACCTGTGCGCCATCGACCACACCGCAGGGCTGCTGGTGGCCGGCGACGCGCTCTTCACGGACGGCGGCGGGGTGGTCGAGGGCCCCGAGCAGTTCTTCGAGGACGTCCCCCGATCTCGCCAGTCGATCCGTGAGCTGGCCGCGCTGAGCTTCAACACCCTCCTCGTCGGGCACGGTGACCCGATCGAGGGCAACGCCGACACCGCGGTCGCCGACCTCGCCGCCTCGCTCCCCTAACGGCCGAGCTCCTACGGCGGCTCCTCCTCCAGCAGGTGCTGGTGCTCGGCGGCGAGCTCCTCGTGGATCTCGTCCCCTATGGAGCTCGGTCGGCTGGCGAGGTTCTTCAGCACGTCCATCCGGCCGTAGGCCAGCACCTCGTCGTCGGCCTTGATCACCGTCGACCCGGTCGGTGTGCCGATGAACGTGCCGTCGGCCCGGTGGATACCGAGGACGACGACGCCCTCCTCGGTCAGGTGCAGGTCGGCCAGCGGTCGGCCGACCATCCACTCGCCGTCCCGGGTGTGGATCTCGGTCACCTCGTACTGGTCCTCGACCCGCAACAGGGCGGCATAGTCCTTCGTGTCGAGGCTGGTGTATCGGCTCAAGGCGCCTCTGGTGATTCGCTCGATGGCTCGATTGGCATGTCCGGTGTGGAACGTTGCGACGATCACGATCACCCCGACCGCCAGCACCGCCGAGCGCTGTGCGGTCTGACCGCCCCCGGTGTCGAGGAACGTGAGCAGGAAGCTGCCGACGCCGGTGATGATGCCCGCGTTGCCGAACGTCATCAGGTACAGGGCGATCTTGCGCCGAACGGGATGGGACGTGATGTCGTCGGACTCGCTGGTGGTGAAGCCGACACCCATCAGGGCCGAGCGCGCCTGGAACTGGGCGCTGTCGCGTGCCATCCCGGTGCTCTCGAGCGCAACCGAGGCCACCCTCGACACGAGCAGGAACAGGGTGACGAGTATGAAGAGCGAGAGCAGCGCTATCACGCACGGCCCCTCATGCCGTCCAGGCTACTGCTGGTTCTGGCCGTTGAAGATGCGGCTCACCGACGTGTCCTCGAAGACCGCCCGTATCGCGTCGGCGATGACCGGTGACACCGAGAGGACCTCGAGCTTGTCGAACTGCTTGTCGGACGGCATCGGCAGGGTGTCGGTCACGATCACCCGTTCGAGCACGGAGTTCTTCAGCCGATCGATGGCGGGGCCGCTGAACACGCCGTGGGTGGCCGCTGCGGTGACCGAGGCCGCCCCACGGTCGACGAGCAGCTCGGCGGCCTGGCAGATCGTGCCGGCGGTGTCGATCATGTCGTCGATGATCACACAGTCCCGGCCGTCCACTTCGCCCACGATGTCCTTGGCCGCGGCGACGTTCTTGATCCCTTTCTCCCGGCGCTTGTGCACGATCGCCAGGTCGGCCCGCAGCTGCTGGGAGTACCGCTCCGCCACCCTCACCCGACCGGCGTCGGGGGAGACGACCACGAGATCCTGCCCGTACTCGGCCAGGCGCCGGACCAGCACCGGCATGGCCGTGAGGTGATCGACCGGGCCGTTGAAGAATCCCTGGATCTGACCACTGTGGAGGTCGACCGACACCAGGCGCGATGCGCCGGCCACCTTGAACAGATCGGCGACGAGTCGAGCGGTGATCGGCTCACGGCCCTCTGCCTTGCGATCCTGGCGGCCGTACCCGTAGAACGGCATGACCGCGGTGATGCGCTTCGCCGAGGCCCGGCGGGCCGCATCCACCATGATCAGGTGCTCCATGATGGCGTCGTTGATCGAGCGACCGTCGACCTCACCATGGCTCTGGACGATGAAGACGTCCGAGCCCCGCACCGACTCGGAGAACTTGCAGTGGGTCTCACCGTTGGCGAACTGACCGAGGTCGGCTTCGGTCACCTGGACACCGAGATTGTCGGCGATGAGGGCGGTCAGCTCGGAGTTGTGTCGGCCCGAGAAGAGGTGTAGCCGTTTGGTCGTGACAACTTCCATGCAAGACCCCCCATGGTGACGTCCTAGCTGTCACCCGTTGTTGCGGTCGCCGCAACGGAAGCGGGCGCCCTATGCGGTGTTGCCTCCAGCATAGAATGGTCCAGTCGTGGTGCCATCGGCAATATCGCATCCGGGCTCGAGGACGGCGAACGGTCCGATGACGCAGTCGTCGCCGATCGTGGCCAACGAGGCCGTCGTCTTCTCGATCGTCGCGTTGTTCCCCACCTGGCATCGGTCGAGCCGGGTGTCGGGACCGAGCTCGCAGCCGCTGCCGATGGTGGTCGCTCCCTGGAGGATCGTGCCGGGAAAGATGGTGATGTCGGTCCCGAGCTGGACGGTGGCGTCGATGTAGGTCCGGTCGGGATCGACCATCGTGACCCCCATCGACAGCCAGTGCCGATTGGTTCGCCGCCGAAGCTCGGCCTCGGCCTCGGCCAGCTGCAGACGATCGTTGACCGGGATCAGGTCTCCGGGGTGGTCGATCATGGCGGTCTCGCAGGCGTGACCGGAGCCCGTCAGCACGTCGACGATCTCGGAAAGCCGGACCTGCCCCTCGAGGCTCTCGGCCGACGTGCGACGCAGCGCAGGTGCGAGCAGGCCCCGGCGGACGCAGTAGACGCCCAACGGGACCTCCTCGACCGTGCCGTGATCCGGCTCGTCTTCCGGCAGCAGCCGGGCGTCGTCCGCCTCGATCGACGCCACACGGCCGTGACGGTCCCTGACGATACGGTCCGACAGCTTCCAGTTGGGGGCCGGGCGCAACGTCGGGTCATCGGCGTCGGCGGTGAGGATGGTGCACGCGGCGCCGCTCGAGCGGTGGGTGTCCAGCAGCTGTGTGAGGGTCGACGGCCGGAGCAGCGGCAGATCGGCCGGGACGATCAGGAGGTCTTCGTCGTCTTCGAAGTCATCGAAGCTGTTCGCCCCCAGCAGGGTGGCATCGCCGATGCCGAGATTGGCCCGCTGCTCGGCGAACCTGACCGGGAAGCCGGGCGGATCCTCGAGCAGCCGCTTGGCCACGCGGCCGCCGTCGGCCCCGGTGACGACGACGGCCTGACGGACGCCGATGGCGCCCAGGCTGTCGAGGACGTAGGAGGCCATGGCCCGGCCGCACAGGAGATGGATCGGCTTCGGCCGGGCTGAGCGCATCGGCGACCCGGCGCTGGTGGCCACTATCAATCCGGATGTCGATCGATTGCTCATGACTACTTTCTAGTTGACCGGGCCGGCCGGAGGGCCAACCATCGGCAATCACCACGGTGGTCGTCGCTCATTCTAGTGCCTCGCCAAAAACCACAAAGGTCGGCGACCGCTGATCGGTGGCCGACCTTCGCAGTATCGGGGGAGATACTCCTCAGTCGGACCGGGCGGTCGGATGCTGAGGACTTGCTCCGACCTTTTCGGTGAGACGGGTCACCGAGGGATCGGCGTGGCTCGCGGGGCAGGGCTCGAACCTGCAACCCCCAGATTCAAAGTCTGGTGTTCTGCCAGTTGAACTACCCGCGATCGATCTGTTCGACCACACTTCACGCTACCTCATGTCGGGCCGGTGCGGACCAGGGATTCCCCTCGCCACTACCCTGGCCGGGAACCGGAGGGACACGATGAGCGATGTGGGGACGGGACTCGCCGGCCCGGAGGATCGAGAGACCTGCTACCGGCTCGCCTACGAGGTCTTCTACGAAGAGATGGGCACCATGGGCGACATCGCCGACCACGAGGCCCGTCGGCTGTGCGATGACGTGATCGAACGGGCCCACCTGCTGTGGGCGAGGTCGAATGGCCGAATCGTCGGCTCCCTCGGCATCCTGCTCGGCACCGAGGGCTTTCCCCCGATGTTCGAGGACTGCTTCGACATCGAGCGCTACGCCGCGATCGTGCCCCGCTCCCGGATGGCCATCAACGTCCGCTTCCTCGTACGCCCCGAGTTTCGGGCCACCGGTGTGCCCTTCTCGCTGATCACGGCGGCGGCCCGGTTCCAGAACGACCACCAGGTACAGCTGAGCTTCGCCGACTGCCAGCCCCACCTGCTCAACCTCTACCAGGCGCTCGGCTTCCGACCGTGCGCGCCGGCTTTCGACCAGCCGGGGTTCGGCGTCATGATCCCTCTGGTGTTGATCGGCGGTGACCACGATCATCTGCGGGCCGTCGAGTCGCCGTTGCAGGCCCAGTTCGAGGCCTCCGAGATCGCCGACGACGTCCTGGCCGCAGCGAGGGGGCTGTTGCCAACGGATTCGCCGGCCGTCGGTGCGGCCGTGCTCGGTGACGTGTCGTGGGCCGACGCCTACGAGATCCTCAGCCGGCAGGACGGCTCGGCCGGTGTGTTCGAGGGCCTGTCGGAACAAGAGGTGCAGCAGCTCCTCGAGGCGAGCCAAATCATCAGCTGCGGCCGAGACCAGCAGATCGTGCTGGAGGACCAGGGCACGAGGACGGTCTACGTGGTGCTCGACGGCGAGGTCGAGGTCCGGGTCGACGACAGGCCAGTGGCCCGGCTCGGCCCCGGGCAGCCATTCGGAGAGATCGCGTTCCTGCTCCAGGCCAGGCGAACCGCCGATGTGGTGGCGCGAGACGATGCGGTCCGGGTGATCGCACTGAGCGAGCGCGTGCTCCAGCGGCTCATCGGGTCGAACTCGGAGCTGGCGGCCAAGTTCCTCCTGAACCTCTCCAGGACGCTGGCCCTGAAGGTCATGGGGCGGGGATCGATGGCGAGGCCCGGCTCACCGTGACGATCACGATCGTCATGGAGTGGGCGTTCGCCCGTGGCGGCCCGGGCCCTCGTGACCCAGGGTGGACTGTCGTTCCTGTCGACCCCGGAGCTGCTGGCCACCGTTGCGCCCGTGCTGGCCGTCGGCACGGTCTACTGCGGTGGCTACGGTCTCGGGCTCGTCCGTCTCGACCGCTGACGATCGAGGAGCGCAGGGCATTCTGGCCCGGTCGGGGTGGGGCACGGGGCAACAGCGGCTAGCCTCCGAACCCTCATGGGATCGCTCATCAAGAAGCGCAGGAAGCGCATGCGGAAGAAGAAGCACCGCAAGCTGCTCAAGCGCACACGCGTTCAGCGTCGGAACAAGAAGTAGTCACCGAGCGCGATCTCGTGGGCTGCGGCCGGCGGGCGCAGCTCGGTATCACCAGCCGGCTGGCACGGTTCTGACGACGACGCGACCCGGACCGGCGAACGCCCCTTCGACGAACCAGGTCGACCCGCTGCCTGCGAGGCGGGGGGTTCCGCCGGACGCCTCTCCGAGCTCGTCCCGCCACCGTGCCAGTTCGGGGGCGACGGCGAGCGCCGCTGGCTCCAGATCGTTCCCCGAGGCGCTGGACGGTCCGCCCAGCTCGTCCCACCGTCGATAGACGGCCCCGGTCGGGCAGGGAACCGGCGGCGTCACCAGTGTGTAGGCGGCGTCGACGAACGGCAGGGGCTCGACCCGCTCGCCGATCCCCGTGACCCGGGCCCGACCGCCGACCGTGCAGAAGGCAACATCGGCCCCCAGCCCGGCGGCCGCCCCGAGATCGGCGAACCCGGCCCAGCGGAGGATCGCACCGGCATCCGAGGAGCCACCCCCCAGACCGGCTTGGGACGGGATGCCTTTCGTGAGCCTGACCGAGGCCCGGCGACCGGTCAGGGCGAGTGCCCTGGCCACCAGGTTGTCCGGGCCCGCGGGGATGTCGTCCCCGCCGCCGACCACGGTCAACCCGTCGGCCCCCTCCACGAGCTCGAGCGTGTCGTGCAGGTCGACCGTCACCATTTCGGCATCGATGAGGTGGAGTCCATCGTCTCGGAGGCCGGTCAACCGCAGCGACAACGTCAGCTTGGCCGGAGCCCGCAGTCGAATCGGTGCGATCACGGCGCCACGGTAGCGAGCCGACCCCAGGCTTCGACGGTCAGCTCCTCCGGCCGGGCCGTCGGCTCGATACCGGCCCGCTCGAAGTGTCCAGGCTCCACCAGATCGGCCAGGCTCCGCCGGAGCATCTTGCGACGCTGACCGAATGCCGTTCGCACCAGGACGGCGAGTCGGTCGAAGTCAGCGTCGACCCGGGGCCGATCGAGTCGATCGATCCGCACCAGGGCCGACTCGACCTTGGGCCGGGGAAGGAACAGCTCCGAGCTCACCGTGCCGACGACCCGTGCGTCCGCCCAGTACGACAGCAGGACCGACGGGATGCCGTAGGTCTTCGTGCCCGGCCCGGCGGACAGCCGCTCGCCGGCCTCCCGTTGCACCATCACCAGCCAACGGCGGAGCCGGGGCTCGCCGACCACCAGATCGAGGATGATCGGCGTGGCGATGTTGTACGGCAGATTGGCAACGACGGTCCAGGGCCCGGGACCGAGCAGCTCGTCCCAGGCGACCTCACGGACATCCTGGTTGACGATGCGGAGCAGTCCGGCCGCCTCGAAGTCGCCGACAACCTCCCGCAGGGCTGGGATCAGGTAGCGGTCGACCTCGATCGAGACCACCTGCGCTCGGGCCTGGCACAGCCCGAGCGTCAGGGAGCCGAGACCCGGCCCGATCTCCACCACCTGGTCACCCGGCTGGATGCCGGCCAGCCGGATGATCTTGTGGACCGTACCGGCATCGCAGAGGAAGTTCTGGCCGAGGGCTCGGCTCGGCGCCAGCCCGTGCCGATCCAGGAGATCGCGGACCTGGCTCCTCGACAGGGTCATCGCCGGGGCGCGTGCGCTACCCGACGCCGAACAGCGTCGTTGCGTTGCGGGTGGTCAGACGGGCGAAATCGTCGACCGGATGGCCGAGGAGCTGGGCCAGGAACTCGCCGACGACGGCTGCGTTGGCCGGCTCGTTCGGCTTCCCCCGGAACGGCACGGGAGCCAGGTAGGGCGAGTCGGTCTCGACGAGGATCCGCTCGAGGGGCGTCACGAGCGCCGCAGCCCGGAGATCGTCGGCTGTCTTGAAGGTCACGATCCCGCTGAACGACACGTGCCCACCGCGCTCGACGGCCGCCGTGGCCTCGTCCGGCCCGCCGGTGAAGCAGTGGAAGACCGTCCGCTGCGGCATCCCGCCCCGGTCGAGGATGTCGAAGGTGTCGTCCCAGGCCTCCCTCGTGTGGATCACCAACGGCAGGTCGCGCTCGTTGGCCAACTCGATCTGACGGGCGAAGCTGTCGGCCTGGACGCCGCGGGGCGAGTGATCGTAGTGGTAGTCGAGCCCGCACTCACCAACCGCCACCACCGAAGGATGGTCGAGGAGCGGCTCGAGCCCCTCGAGCCCGTCCTTGGCGTCGTGGGGGTGCACGCCGGCCGTGGCCCAGACATTGTCGAACTCGGCGGCGACCGCCGCAGCCTCGGCCGAGTCCGCCACCGTGCAGCCGACGGTGAGCAGACGGGTGACGCCGGCGGCTGCGGCCGCTGCGACCACCGTTGCCGGCGTGGCGTCGAGGCTTGTCAGGTGGCAGTGGTTGTCGAACCACACGGCGGATCGCTAGCTCCCCGGTTCCGTCGGCCTCGGCTTCACGATGGCCAGGCTACTGTCTACCCCCACCCGCTCCGCCGGGCATGGCCACGGGGCCGCAGCTCAGATGACCTGGCGGAGCGTCTGGCCCGGCCCGACCCGTCCATCCGGCATGCCGCCGTCCCGGAAGGCCTCCAGCTTCTCGAGCTGGCGCTCGAACCCGCGCTTGCGGGCACCGCCGAGCTCGTCGTAGGCCCGTTGCGCCGAGTCGAGCCCGCGTTTCATCTTCTCCATCGGCTCTTCCCACCGCTCCCATTGCACCCGGAGCTCGCCGAGCGCGCCGAGGATGTCATGGCTGCGGCGTTCGACCATGAAGTTGTCGACGGCGTGGCGAATGATGGCGAGGACTGCGAACAGGGTGGTCGGCGAGCACGGCACGATCTTGCGGGCGAGGGCGAAATCGATCAGATCCGGGTCGTGCTCGTGCAGGAATCCGTAGACGCTCTCGTTCGGCACGAACAGCAGCAGATAGTCGACCGTGATCGACGGATCGACGTAGCAACGATCGGTGAGCTCCTTCACCCGATCTCTGACGTCGCGCTGGAAGGCCTTGGCGAACTGGGCCCGCTGGCCGTCCTCGTCGACCTCCAGCCAGCGCAGGTAGTTGTCGATCGGGAACTTGACGTCCATGTTGACCACGTGCCCGGTCGGCAGCGGGAAGGTGTAGTCGGGCACGCCACCGGCGGCCATCTTGGTCTGCTTGATGTAGCTCGTGCCCTCGAGGAAGCCGGCCGCCCGGAGCACGTCCTCGGCCATGCGCTCGCCCCACTGGCCCCTGGCCTTCGGTGAGGCCAGGGCCTCACGGAGCGAGCGGGTGGTGTCGGCCAGGGCCGAGGTGACCTGCAGGGCCTGCTCCAGCCCGGTTGACAGCTGGCCGGACTGCTCGGCTCGCTCCTTCTGGAGCGACGCGACGAGATCGGCCACCCTGCGCAGCTCCGACTCGACGGTGGTGACCTGATGGGCCACCGAGTCCCGCTCGCGATCGATGACCAGCTTGCCGGCCGCCAGCTGATCGCCGAGCTTCGATGATGCGACCGACATCACCGTGTCGACCGCAGCGCGCAGGTTCTCGCCCTGCTCGGCTCGCAGGGCCTCGACCGCACCGGCCGAGACCCGGGCGGCGGCATCGACCCCGGCCCTGGTGGCCAGCAGCCAACCGATCCCGATCCCGAGAGCGATCGCGACGACGACGGACGTGAGTGCGGCGATGATCATGATGCCCGACCCTAGAGAGGGCCTGTGACAGCCTCGGCTCCACGCTCGGCCCCGCTGCTGGTTCCCACCGGCGACAGGCCGGGCCGAGGGGCCGTCGTCGCCTGATCAGCGGGCGGCCAGGACCCGGCAGACGGCCCACCCGATCAGCTTGTCGTCGGACGCATCGACCACCTCGACCCTGACCGTGAACCAGCGGTGGTCGGATCGGACGATCTCGGCCGACGCCCTGGCCGGTCCGGCATCGATCCGGTCCAGGAACCGGAACTGCAGATCGACGGTCCTCGCCCCGGGGCCGACCGCAGCCGCGGCCGAGACGTCGGACAGCAGGGCGATCACGCCGCCCTGGACCGTGCCGAAGCTGTTCGCCACCCACGGTGATCGCTCGATCTCGACCAGCCCCCGCTCCGGGTCGGTCACGACGAAGCCGCAGGCCTCCTCCAGCGCCGTGTCGAGCAGCGGACCACCGCCGAGCCGGAGCCATCCCCCGGCGACGTCTGCGGACCCCGTGGAGTGACTGGTGGCATCCCGGCGGATCCGGGTGAACTCGACGGTGGACGACACCGCAGGCCGACCGGCCGCCAACACCTCGATCGCGACCACGATCGCCCGCTTGCCGGCCCGCAGCAACCGGGTCTCGAGATCGATCGGGCCGGACTCGATCGGCGCCCGCTCGTGGAGCCACACGTCCGCCGTGGCCATCCAGTCGTTGCCGGCGCTCGGAGCGGCCCGGGAACCGGCGACGAGATCGACGATGGGCACGAGGGCGCCGACGCCGGGCGGCTGCGAGTCCCGACCGAGGCGAGCCGGGTCGACCAGCGCTCGACCGACCAGCGTGTCGTCGCCGCGCCACGCCACCTCGATCCCGAGGGCGCTCAGGACGTGTTCCTCGGGCGGGTAGGTGCCGGCCATCGCTCAGCGACGACCGGCCACGACCGACCGACCGACCGCACTATCCGACTCGGCGCTCGACGCCGGGTACGCCGTGGAGCTCGACACGCTGGTCGAGCCTAGTGCCGATCTTGCATGGCGGGCCCACGACCTGGCCCTCGACGGTTACCGGGTCGCCGAGAGCTCAGGCCGCTCAGCAGGGCAAGCGCTCCCCGACGAGAGGTCCGGGCCAGTGCCGGGTCACGAGGCGCGCCTGGCCGTCGTTGGGGGGTCTACAGGATGGTGAACTCGATCCGGCGGTTGACCGCCTTGCCCGCCGACGTGGTGTTCGGGACCTTCGGCTCGGCCTCGCCGTAGCCCTTGGTCACCATCCGGGTGGGGTCGACGCCGAGCGCTTCGAGATAGGCCTTGACCGCTTCGGCCCGGCGCGTGCTCAGATCGAGATTCTCCTGCTCGGACCCGTCGTCGTCGGTGTGCCCGCCGATCTCGACCCTGATGTCGGGATTGGCCAGCAGGTAGGTCGCCGCCTGGTCGAGAACCGCTCGACCGTCGGCGGTGATCGTGGCCGAGCTGATCGAGAACGTGACCGGCTCGAGATCGAGCAACTCGTTGATGGTGGTGCCAGCCGTCGCCTCTCCGTCACCCGACCCGTCGACCTCGAGACGGTCGTCGACCGATGCCACCCCGGCCAGCGCCTCGACCGTGGCGATCACATCGGCGCGGGTGCCCTCGTCCTCGACCGTGCCGGTCAGGGTGACCACACCGCCTGCTGCGGTCCCGGTGACGGCCGTTCCGGCCAGGGCCTCGTCGACCCGATCCTGCAGGTCGCCGACTGCCGGGTCGGTGCCGTCCCCGGTGGTGCTGTCGCTGCCCGTGTCGCCGGCATCGACCTCGGTGTCGCCGGCGGTGGCGTCGACGTCGACCACCGTGGTGGCACCGGTGTCGACCTCGTCGGCCTCGTCGTTGCAGGTGGACAGCAACCAGGCCAGCAGCAGCACGAGGACGACCGCACCGACCGCCCACCACAGCCAACCGAGACCTGTGCCCGGACGGCCATCACCCGGCGGCCCGGCGGCCACGGAAGTCGCGGAGCCGCCTGCGGGCCCGCCGGCCTCGTCCCGGGGGCGGGCACCGGTGACCGCTCCGATCGCTCCCGCCGCCTTCTCCTTCACCACATCGACCCCACCGACCACGGCCTCGGCTGCTTCCTCCAGTCCGTCCTCCGCTGCGTCGGTCACCCGTTCTGCGGCATCGCCGACCTTGTCGGCCAGATCCCCCATCGCCTCTGCGGCGTCGCCGAACAGGTCCGCCCCGCCCTTGGCCCGGTCGACCAGCTCGCCGATCGCGCCAGCCCGGGCGCCGACCCTGTCCTTGGTGGCAGCGGCCACACCGGCCCCCGTCCCTGCGACTGCGGCGGCACCGGCGGCCGCGGTGGCGCCAGCCGACCCCACGTCGTCACCAGCAGCGAGCAGGCCCTCACGCTCCAGCTGCTCCTTCTCGGCGGCGAGCAGCTGTGCGACACCGGCCCCGTCCAGATCCTCCTCGGTCCGCCGCCTCGCCAGCTCGGCGACGATCACGGGGGCCAGCATGGGCAGGAGCTTGCCGAGCGTCGACCGACTCATGCCGGCCTTCGAAGCCAGCCGGGAGATCAGGCCGACCCGACCGGCTCCGAGCACCCGATCGAGGATCTCGTTTCCGGCCTCGGCCTGACCCCGTTCGAGGAAGTCGTCGAGATCGTCGAGCACTGAGCCGTCAGCCGACTCGAGCAGCGCCATGACCGTTTCGAGGCCCCCGTCATCCGAGCTCTTCTCGGCGAGACCGCCGAGTATGGCCGGGATCGCCAGGCGGCTGGCTTCGGCCGCCTGGTCGTCGTCGCCACCGATCAACTCACCGAGCTCGTCGTAGGCGTCGTCCTCGCCGAGCAGCGTCGTTACCGATTCGAGTAGGGAAGGCATACGGTTGCCCACCTTTCATGTCTGGCCTTTTTCGGCCCCGACGCCAAGCTCGCTGACCGGGGCGGAACCGGTCATCGTGAACGGGAGGTTCGCTCCTAGCGGCGTTCGGAGCCCACTGCCTGGTTGGCGGTCCACAGCATAGCCAAGCCACGACGACGGGTGTTCGACACCACCGTTTTGGCGACGACGGCGGCGACCCGTTGCTGGGAACCGGTCAGTGGCCCCGCTCGGTCGCGGTCGTCATGAGCGCCTGCACCCGCACCCGGTTGTCGTGATAGATCGCGCCCCGCCCCATGTCGGAGTCACGCTCGGCCACCGTCGTGTTCACCCCCATGCCCCACCAGCCCTTCGTCGTCGCCGCCACCCCGGGCCTGGCCGCCGGGTCGAAGACCACCGTGGCGGTGAACGAGCCGCGGTCGTTGCCCACCACCGCCTCGCACCCGTCGACGAGTCCGTCCCTGGCCCCGTCGTCCGGATGGACGGCGACGACGGGCCGGGCGGTTCTCGACCGGATCCGGTCCGTTCCGGCGAACACCGAGTTGATGTGCCAGTCGCTCGCAGCTGCGATCAGGTCGTACCGGTCGCCGCTCACGTCGTCGGATCGGGTCGAGCTGTCGGCGGTTGCCGCCTCGGACGGGGGGCGGTAGTGGGGCAACAGGC
>JAHELU010000125.1 GCA_024644005.1 Acidimicrobiales bacterium
CCACCCAGTCAAGGACGCAGGATTCGCCACAGCTTGTGAGCGCTATGGCGAATTCGAGGACGCAGAGTGGGCGGATGGATGGCCTCCGAGAATCCGACATGTGATTTTCAGCACCCTGCTACAAAGGAGGCAGGGCCGAGGAACTGGAAGACGACCAGGCATTGTTCGATGACCGATCGAGCCGACGATGAGCCGACTGCGAAGCTCGCCAGATCAGTGCGGCGGTGGCCGGTGGTGATCCTCGTCCCGATCGGTCTCGTCGTCGTGGCGGTGGCGGCCTTCTGGCTGCTCCAGCGCCGACTGATCTACTACCCCGCCGGCGGCGTGCCACCGGTGGAGGAGGTCCTGCCCGGCTGGTCGACGGTGGCGCTGGCCACTGCGGACGGTCTGCAGCTCGAGGCCTGGTACTCGGCACCCGACCCCGGGCGACCGGTGGTCATCGTGCTCAACGGGAACGCAGGCAACCGGGCTGATCGGGTGCCGCTCGGTGCCGGCCTGGCGACGCCGGGCCTCGGCGTGCTCCTGGTCGATTACCGGGGCTACGGGGGCAACCCCGGCCGCCCGTCGGAGACAGCGCTCGCCCTCGACGCCCGAGCCGCTGCCCGATTCGTGGCCGAGCGGGCCCCGGGGCACCCGTCGATCCTCTTCGGCGAGTCCCTGGGAGCCGCGGTGGCAGTCGAGCTGGCAGCCGAGCATCCGCCGGCGGCGCTGGTCCTGCGCTCGCCGTTCACCTCGCTGGCCGACGTCGCCAGTGAGCACTTCCCGCTGGTTCCCGTTCGGTGGCTGCTCCGGGACCGGTACCCCACCGACGAACGGATCGGTGCGCTGCGAGCTCCGGTCCTGGTCATCGCGGGAGCCGAGGACTCGATCGTACCGGTGGCCCAGAGCCGGAGCGTCTACGACCTCGCGCCCGACCCCAAGCAGCTCCTCGTCATACCCGGCGCCGACCACAACGACTTCGAGCTGTCGGCCGGCCGTGCGATGATCGAGTCGATCCTCCGCTTCGTGGAGGGAGCGACAGCGAACTGACACCGATGTTCTCAGTCGACCTCGGGCCAGCGGCCCAGAACGGGCAGGTAACGACCATGCGAGCCTTCACCGCCGTCGTCAGGGGCCAGGTCCAGGGTGTCGGCTTTCGATTCACGACCCGACGGCTGGCAGCGGAGCTGGGCCTCGTCGGCTGGGTGCGCAACCGGTCGGACGGGGCGGTCGAGGTTTGGGCCCAGGGCCCAGGCGACTCCCTCGCCCGGTTGTCGGCATTCCTCGACGACGGACCGTTCGGTGCGACGGTCGTCTCGGTCGAGACGGCAGCAACCGACCCGGACCCGACCCTCTCTCGTTTCGAGATCAGGCCGTGACGGTCGCTTCTCCTGTGGCTGGTGAGGCTGCTACGAGATCCCGACGCCGGCACCGGCGCGCAGTCGGCATCGGTGTCGGATTGTCGTCGGCCGCGGTGCTGATCTTCGAGATCGTCCTGACCCGGGTCTTTGCCATAACGCAGTTCCACCACTTCGCGTTCGTCACGGTGAGCCTGGCCCTCCTGGGGTTCGGGGCCAGCGGATCGCTGCTGACCGCGTTCGGGCGCATCGGCCGGGGCGGCCCGACTCGCTGGGTCCAGCTGGCCGCCGTCCAGTCGGTGGGCACCGTTGCGGCCTTCGGTCTCGTCAACCGCTTCCCGTTCGACTCGTTCCGAATCGCGGTGGAATCGAAGCAGGTCTGGCTGCTGGCGTTCAACTACCTGACCGTGTCCGTGCCGTTCCTCTGCGGAGGTGCGGTCATCGGCGTCCTGCTGGCCGGGTGGGACCAGGCCCACCCGGTGCCGTCGAACCAGGTCTACGCCTTCTCGTTGGTCGGGTCCGGCGCCGGATGTGTCGTGGCGCTCGGTGCCCTGGAGCTCCTCGGTGGCGTCGGCGTCGTCCTGTTGGCCGGGGCCTGTGCCATGGCGTCAGCCTTCTCGTTCTCGCTCGCCAGTGAGCGACGATCGTCTGGCCTCAGCCTCGTCGTGGCGGCCGCTGTGGTTGTTCTCGGCGTCGGGTCGCTTCGGCCACCCCGGTTCCTGGACCTCGAGCTGTCGGAGTTCAAAGGTCTGAGCGCTGCGCTCCGGTTCCCGGGGGCCGAAGTGATATCGACCCGGTGGAACGCCGGGTCGAGGGTGGATCACGTCGTCAGCGACGGTATTCGGTCCCTGCCGGCGCTGAGCTTCACGTACGCCGGGAACCTGCCGCCACAGCAGGGCGTGACGTTCGACGGTGACGATCTCAGTCCCATTCCGTTGGTCGACCCCGACGAGGCGGACTTCGCCGACCACATGCTCCTCTCGCTCCCGTTCAAGCTCCGGCCGGGCGGGGAGGTTGCGGTACTCGAGCCCCGCGGCGGGCTCGACGTGCTGATCGGCTTGGCCGCCGGCGCAGGAGCGGTCACTGCGGTCGAACCGAACGAGCTCGCCATCCGCGCCGTCGGCCAGAGCTCCGGCGAGCTCTATGGCGATCCCCGCGTCGAGGTGATCGTCGAGGAGCCGCGGGTGTACATCGAGAGGACCGAGCGCCGGTTCGACGTCATCGACGTCGCCCTGGTCACGCCGTACCGACCCGTCGCGTCCGGTGCCTACAGCCTGGCCGAGGAGTATCTCCTGACCGAGGAGGCGCTGGCCGCGTATGTCGAACGGCTACGACCCGACGGAATCCTGACCCTCATGCGGTGGGTCCAGCAGCCGCCGAGCGAAGAGATCCGGACTCTGGCGCTGGCTGCGGAATCCATGCGACGCAGCGGGGCCGATCCTTCCAGCTCGGTCGTGGCGCTGCGCTCGTACGGCAACATCCTGGTCATGGCGAAGCCCAGTGGATTCGACGACGACGAGGTGGCGCTGATCCGATCCTTCGCCGAGGAGCTCCGATTCGATCTCGTTGCGTTGCCAGGGCTGGAACCGGCGGAGACGAACCGCTACAACATCCTGCCGGTCGACGAATACCACCAACTCGCGGCCGCCCTCCTCACCACGTCGGATCCGTCGGTGGTCTACGCAGACCACGCGTTCGACATAACCCCTCCGACCGACGACAAGCCGTACTTCTCCCACTTCTTCAAGTGGTCGCAGCGCGCCGACGTCCTGGACAGCTTCGGTCGCAGCTGGCAGCCGTTCGGCGGCGCCGGCTACTTCGTGGTTCTCGCCGTCCTGGTGATCACTACCTTGGCCGGGCTGGCGCTGATCGTGGGCCCGCTCGTCGTGATGAACCTCGGGCGCAAGCGGGCCCGGCCTCCCCCGGCCCGGGCCTGGACGCTGGGCTATTTCGGCCTGCTGGGGGTGGCGTTCCTCTTCGTCGAGATCCCGATCATCCAGCGCTACATCCTGTTGATCGGCCAGCCGACCCGGGCGCTGGCCGTCGTCCTGTTCGCCCTGCTCGTCGCGTCGGGAGCCGGCAGCCTGTCCGCTCGGTCGATGCACTGGCCCAGCACGGCGCTCGTCGTGGCCGTGACCTCTGCCGTCTACCCCGCCGTCCTGCCATGGCTCACCAGCTGGCTGCTACCGGCGGACCTGATCGTGCGCATCGCCGGTGGAGCGGTCTTGCTCTTCCCGCTCGGCTTCGTCATGGGAACGATGTTCCCCAACGGCCTGGCCCACCTGGAGCGCACGAGCCCGGCCCTCGTGCCGTGGGCGTGGGGGATCAACGGAATGACGTCGGTCGTCAGCGCCGCCGCCGCTACGCTGCTCGCGCTGTCGTTCGGCTCCTCCCTGGTCATGATCCTGGGGGCTGGCGCCTACGGCCTGTGTGCGATGCTCAGCTGGTGGGCGGGGCGAGGCCGGCCCCCGACGCTCACTCCGACCGGGTGAACGGCACGAACCTGACCGGCCCGAAGTTCTCACCCACCAACCCACCGGTGCTGTCGACCTCGAACCGCCACATCGTCTGCACCGCCCCGATCGGGCCGACCGGGATGACGAGCCGGCCGCCAGCGGCCAGTTGTCCGACCAGCGGCTGCGGCACGTGGTCGGGAGCAGCGGTCACGATGATCGCATCGAACGGCGCGTGCTCCTCCCAGCCGAGATAGCCGTCGGCCTGAGCGACCACGACCTCGTAGTCGACAGCCTCCAACGCCTCGGCGGCCGCAGTGGCGAGCTCGGGAACGATCTCGACGGTGTACACCTCGACACCCATCTGGGCGAGCACTGCGGCCTGGTACCCCGAACCCGTTCCGACCTCGAGCACCTTGTCGCACGGCTCCACGTCGAGGAGGTCGGTCATGAGTGCCACGACGTAGGGCTGGGAGATCGTCTGACCGTGACCGATCGGCAGGGGGCTGTCGGCATACGCGAGATCGACGAAGGCGCCGGGGACGAACCGATGCCGGGGAACGATCCGCATGGCCTCGAGAACGAGCGGATCGTCGACGTCCCGACCCTCGATCTGCTCGGCCACCATCGCCGACCGCGCTTCGGCGTACCCATCGGCGGCCGCCGTCGGTGAGTGGGGCGGCGGGCAGTCAGCCGACGTCTCGCGACTGCCGTCGGCCGCCGACACAGGTGGAGCCGAGGTCGGGGGCGGACCGATGGCTTCGGATCCGCCGCCGCCCGAGCCGGCACAACCAGCGACAGCCGCAACCGCAGCCGCAGCGGTGACAGCGGCAATGACAGCAGCACGGGTGAGTCTGGTGGCCCACTGCATGGATAGCCTCGTCGCCGAACCTACCAGGCCGGTGCCCCCCTGGCACGAGCCCGAGCCAGCGGCCGGTCAGGTGACCTGGTCGACGATGCCGACGATCACCGACCGGATCGGGCCGGTCTCGACCCCGAAGATCTGACGGGCCGATGAGCCCTCGTCGCAGATCAGCACCCGCTCGCCCACGCCGGCGTCGACCACGTCGACCGCGATCAGGTAGCCGTCCGGTGCTCCCTCGGCGTCGAGGAGGTCGCAGAGCAGGAGCCGTCGACCGTCGAAGAACGGGTGGCAGATGGGCGAGACGACCGTGCCGGCGACCCGGGCGATCTTCACCGATCGGCCTCGGCCAACGTCACGTCGTCGACCAGCCCCACGATGGCGTGATCGACGGGGACGAACCGCTCGGGCAACGCCTCGGCCGCCTCCCGGGAGGCCACGAAGTAGACGAGCTCACCCCGACCCGCCATGGCCACTGCGTCGGCGGCCACGACCGGGGTCCCGACGTCGTCCCGGTGCTTGTCGAGGGGCTGGACGATCAGGAACCGGACCCCTTCGAGACCGTCGGCCTTCACCGTGGCCACCACCGTGCCGATCACCCGTCCGAGCTGCATCAGGATCCCCCGTCGCCCCGGCGCAGGCGGTGATTGAACCGCAGCTCGACACCGAGATTGTCCCGCATGTCCTGGTGCAGCCGAGGAATGACCGCAGTGCGCAGCAGCGAGCCGCGGTGCTCGCTGGCCTGGATCGCCCGTTCCAGGGCGGCCTCGACATCGGCGACGACACCGGCGAAGAGGCAGTAGGCCTTGCCGCCGAGATCGTCGGCCAGGCGCAGGGCCGGCAGCGACACGTCGGCCGCCTTCACCCCGGCATCACCGGCCACGATCGCCGTCGCCACCGATGATGTCTCGACGATGGCCACGGCGTCGTCTTCGAGGGGGGCGGCCACGGCGGCGGTGGTGATGGCGGCAACCACGGCGGGATGGACGTCGGCCAGGAACAGGGAATCGACGATGGTGTCGGTCCCCCCGGCCTCGAGCGCGACTTCCACCGCCGCCGTGTCACCTCCGACCAGTACCAGGTACCGGCCGGGATGCACCGTGCCGGCGTAGAGCGACGAGACCGGTGACGCCTTGGCCATCGCATCGCCGGCCACGATGCCGGCCACGATCGAGTCGAACTCGAGGAGTCCGATGGCGGGATCGAGCCGATCCCCCGGGGCGAAGGCGTCAGACAATGCGCAGCGCTCCGACGACGGTCACGCGCCGAATGCGTGAGAAGGTGCGGGGTCGGGTGAGACCCTCGCCGGTGGGGCTGGCGATGGAGAAAGACGTGAAGCCCTCACCGCCCTGGCCCAGTCCGGCGTAGTTCGGGCCATTGGCCACCAGGATCGAGCAGTTCATCGCCCGGGCCATGGCGGTGATGGTGTCCACGTTGGTGGAGTGGATCGAGGCGGTGTGCCGGAAGCCGTGCTCCGAGCGAACCGCCAGATCGATGGCTGCGTCCACGTTCCTGACACGCACGACCGGCATCACCGGCATCATCTGCTCGGTCCAGACGAGGCTGTGCTCGGCCGGGACCTCGGCCAGCAGCAGCCGGGGGTCTCCCTCGACGCTGACCCCGATCTCGCCGAGCAGGTCGGCTGCGTTCCTGCCGATCCACGCCGGGTCGATGGCCCCCGGCTTGCCCGGCGCTCCCAGCTGGGTGAAGATGACCCGCTCCAGGCGCCGCAGCTCGTGCTCCTTCAGCCGATAGCCGCCGGCGTCGACCATGCTTCGCACCAGGGCATCGGCCACGGTGTCGACCACGATCGTCGTCTTCTCGTCGGTGCAGATGATGTTGTTGTCGAACGAGGCGCCGCTCACGATGTCCCGGGCCGCCTGCTCGATGTCCGCGGTCTGGTCGACGACGGCCGGGGGATTGCCCGGCCCGGCCGTGATGGCCTTCTTCGGGGTCCGCAGCGCCTCGGCCACCACCGCCGGCCCTCCGGTGACGAGCAGGACCCGCACGTCGGGGTGGGCCATCAGCTCCTTGGCCGAGTCGAGGGTCGGCTCGGCGACGGCGGTGATGAGGTCGGGCGGGCCGCCGGCGCCGGTGATGGCTCGATTGAGGAGCTTGATGTTCTCCACCGAGACCCGTGCCGCCCCGGGATGCACGTTGAAGGTGACCGCGTTTCCGGCGGAGACGATGGCGATGCTGTTGTTGATGATGGTCGACGTCGGGTTCGTGGTGGGGGTGATCGACCCGATCACGCCGTACGGGGCGTACTCGGTGACCATCATGCCCCCGTCACCGGTGATGACCTGCGGGTCCAGATCCTCCGGCCCAGGGGTCTTGGTCGTGACGAGCAGGTTCTTCCGCACCTTGTCCTCGGCGCGACCCAGGCCGGTCTCGGCATGGGCCAGGTAGGCCAGGTGCTCCCCATGACGGAGCATGGCGGCCCGCATGGCCTCGACGATGTCCCGACGGGCTTCCAGCCCCATTCCGGAGCAGGCGGCGAACGCGGTCGATGCCGCGGTGACGGCGGCGCCGACCGTCGGGAAGATGCCCTCACCGAGCGCCGGCTCGGCGTCGCCGATGGCCTGGCCGGCCCGCAGCGCGGCCCCCTGGCTCCCCGCTCCTTCGACAGCCCCGACCCGGCTCCGGACCCGGGCGATGATGCCCTGGATCTCTTCCTCGCTCAGCATGGCCGGCTCACTTCTCGTACACCGTTTCGCCGTCGATCTCCCAGGTGTCGACGATGGCCATGATGACCGCATCGCAGGGCCGATCACGGGTGACGGTGGTCTGGCGGGCCGAGCTGCCCGACGCATACATGACGACCTCGCCGACTCCGGCGCCGACCGAGTCCACTGCGACCACGTAGCTGCCGGTCTCGCTGTTGTCGACGCCGAGCTGGCGCACGACGAGGAACGTGAGGCCGTCCATGAGCGGCTCCTTCTGGCTGGCGACGACGGTGCCGGTCACCCGACCGAGAAGCATGGGCGTCTCACCTCCCCCGAGCTCGCCGTCGCTGGCTCGTGCTGCTGCATCGGCTCAGCTCGACTCTTCTGCGGCCTCGTCGGCTCGTCCAAGGGGAAGCACGAGATCGATGTTGGTGTGGGGGCGGGCGATGACGTGGGTGGCGATGACCTCGCCGACCTTCTCGGCCCCCCGGACTCCGGAGTCGACGGCGGCCTTGACCGCCGCCACGTCACCCCGGACGACGGCCGTGACGTAGCCGCCGCCGGTCGACTCGTACGAGACGAGCTCGACCTTGGCCGCCTTGACCATCGCATCGGCGGCCTCCACCATCGCTGCGAAACTCCGACACTCGATCATGCCCAGTGCTTCTGCCATCTCAGGCTCCCTTCCACTTCCTTCGTTGTTTGCGGTCTCTCACGTTCGGACGCGGGGTCACTCGCGGCCGTCCAGCCCTTCCAGTGCTGCGACTGCGGCCCGCCAGCCGACATCGATGTCTCGTTCCTCGCCGCCGAGATAGACCCGACCCATCGCCCCGGCGGCCCGGACCTCCAGGACGTTGATGTCGGCCGCCTTCTCCGCCTCGTTGGTGGCCAGGGCGGCGTAGGCCGCCGGCTCGCACTCCAGGACGTACAGGGTCTGGCCGGGCACGATCATCTGCCCGTGGCGCATCCGGTTGATGAGCTGGGCGTGGTGATCGTCGATCCGGCGGATGATCTGGCTGGAGAGGATCTTGGGCTTGAGGCGATCGGACTCGGTCAGCCCCGCCGCATCGAGGATGGCGGCTCCCGCAGCCCGGGTCTCGGCCTGGTCCGGAGAGTGGATCTCGAGCAGGCCGTAGTACCGCTCGATGATCTGCATGCCCGGCTTGACCCTGGTGGCCTTCAGCGCCACGTCCGTGAGCCGGTTGATCTCGATGCCCGGCGCCACCTCGACGTACAGCGAGGCGTCGCCGGCCAGTGGCAGGAACCCCTGGGCCACCGTGCCGAGGAACGCCGCGTACTGGGGCTGGAGGTTGTCGAGGAACGCGTAGGACCGTACCTCAATAGCTGCTGCCACTGTCATCTCCCTCGTTCGCCACGATCTGCACCCCGGCCGATGCGCCGATGCGGGTGGCCCCGGCGGCGATCATGTCCTCGACATCGGACTTGGTCCGCACCCCACCGGACGCCTTGACCCCCATGTCCGGGCCGACGGTCTCCCGCATCAGGGCGACGTCGTACACGGTCGCGCCACCGTCGCTGAACCCGGTCGAGGTCTTCACGAAATCGGCTTTGGCCTTCTTGGCCAGCGACGAGGCGATCACCTTCTCCTCGTCGGTCAGCAGCACGGTCTCGAGGATCACCTTCACGATCACCCCGGCCTCGTGGGCGGAATCGACGACCTTCTCGATGTCGGTCAGCACGGTCTGATGATCGCCGGAGCGGAGGGCGCCGATGTTGATGACCATGTCCACCTCGCGGGCCCCGTCGCGGATGGCTCGACGGGCCTCGAAGGCCTTCACCTCGGGGGTTGTCGCCCCGAGCGGGAAGCCGATGACCGAGCAGACCTTGACGGCGCTGCCTCGCAGGTTGGTCGATGCCCGTTTGACCCACGCCGGGTTCACGCAGACCGACGCGAAGTGGTACTGCTCGGCCTCCTGACACAGCTTGTCGATGTCCGCTGCCGTGGTCTCCGGCTTGAGCGCAGTGTGGTCGATGTAACGTGCCAGATCGATTGGCACGTCCGAGCCGTTGCCGTGGAAGGCGACCCGGTCCGCCCCCGTCACGAGCACCTGGCGCACCCCCTCGGCGGTGTCGCAGCGGTCGACCTTGCCGGCCAGGGTGCTCACGACCTCCCTGGTGATGAGCTCAATGAGCAGCTCGCGGTCCAGCGGTTGATCGGTCACGCGTCGCTCCTGGAATAGGTCGCTTCGATCTCGTCGATGAGGGCCACCCGGCGATGGTGGCGGCCGCTGCCCCAGGGGGTGCCCAACCACTCCTGGACGATCTGCCACGCCAGTGCGGCCCCGGTCAGGCCGGCGCCGAGGGTCAGGACGTTGGCCCGGTTGTGCTCCCGACTGTTCCGGGCCGTGGACAGGTCGTAGCAGGCCGCAGCCCGCACCCGTGGCACCTTGTTGGCGGCCATCGCCGAACCGATCCCGGCGCCGTCGATCATGATCCCTGCGATGCACCTCCCCATCGCCACCTGCCGGGCCACGGAGTGGGCGAGGGTGGGATAGTCGCAGGCCGACGTGTCGTCGGTCCCACAGTCCTCGACCGTCCAGCCGGCGTCGACGAGCTTTGCCTTGATGTCCTGCTTCAGCTCGAACCCGCCGTGGTCGGCCCCGATGGCGATCCGGCCACCCGGATCTGCAGGCACCGGATCGACCGGGGAGGGGTCGGCGGTCGGACCGTCGAGCATCCGGGTCAGAACGGTGGTGACGAGCTCTCGAACCTCGCTCTCGAGCTCTGATCCCATCCCAGCCATCAAACAATCCCCATGACCCCGCCGAGTCTATGGGTCAACGGCCCGTTGCACCGACCGGAGCCCGAAGTCCCTGCAGCTGCCGAGCGTCAGCACGGTCTCCGGACGACCACCGTTGGCTAGTGTTCGTATCGATGACAGACCTCGTGCCGAACCATCACGCCCACTACCGGCAGTTCTCCGGCGCCTTCGGGTACCTGGCGGGACTGACGATGATCCTCGGTCGTGGCCGGGACGCCCGACTCGTCGCCGGGATCGCCGACCTGGATGAGACCGACCACCTGGTCGACATCGGCTGTGGTCCCGGGACCGCAGCCCGGCTGGCGGCCCGTCAGGGGGCGCGGGTCACGGGCATCGATCCCGCCGAGCCGATGCTTCGTCTCGCCCGGCTGCTCACCCGGTTCCGCAGGCCCGTCGGCGAGATCGAGTGGATTCGTGCCGGCGCCGAGCGCCTCACCCTGCCGGACGACTCGGTGACGGTGTGCTGGTCGCTGGCCGCGGTCCATCATTGGCCCGACCTCGACGCCGGGCTGTCCGAGGTGCGGCGGGTGCTCACGTCGGGCGGGACTTTCATCGCCCTCGAGAAGCGGACACCGCCCGGGGCCACCGGCATCGCCAGCCACGGCTGGACCCCGGGTCAAGCGGAGGCGCTGGCCGCGATGCTCCTGGAGCACGGCTTCGGGTCGGCCGAGGTGTCGAATCACGAGCTGGGTCGTCGCCGGGTCGTCACCGTCACCGGACGCACCTAGGCCGGTACCGCCGGGCCGCCCCGAGCCGCTGGGGTCCACATTGTCGAGCTTCGGCGCCTCGTGGGATGGTTGGGCGATGAGCGCCGGACGTCCAGAGGCCGTCCTGACGGAGTTCCGCCTGGCGGCGGAACATCTCCCGCTGGACCCTTGCGTTCGGGATTGGAGAGTGGACCAGTGAGCGAGCACCCGTTGACCCTGTCGACCCGGATGATCGACTCGGGCGTGTACGAGACGGCGCCCAACCGGATCACCAACGAGCTGAGCGAGCTGGCCGACGGGGTGGCCATCGTCGAGTCGTTCTCCCATGTGGTCGCCATCGACAGCGGCGACGGGCTCGTCCTGTTCGACGCGAGCAGCGCCCCGACCGGCAAGGCCGTGGCGGCATCGCTGCGCCGCTGGTCGGACGAGCCCGTCGACACGATCGTGTACACCCACGGCCACCTCGACCACGTTGGCGGGTCGAGGGTCTTCGCAGCCGAGGCCGCCGAGCGGAGTCGACCCCGGCCCCGGGTGATCGGTCAGGCCCGCCTGCCGGCCCGCTTCGAGCGCTATCAGGCCACCTCGGGCTACAACCAGACGATCAACCTCCGCCAGTTCGGCGGCGCCGCTGCCGCTGCGGCCTCCGAGCGCCAGGACCGGCCGTTCCTGCCACAGGGCACGCTGTGGCCGGACGTCACCTACGAGGACGAGCTGAGCGAGCGCATCGGTGAGCTGCGCATGGAGCTCCACCACTGCCTCGGCGAGACCGACGATCACACCTGGACCTGGTTGCCCGACCACGGCATGATCTGCGCCGGCGACCAGTTCATCTGGAACTTCCCCAACTGCGGCAATCCACAGAAGGTCCAGCGCTACCCCGTGGAGTGGGCCGAGTCGCTGCGGGCCATGGCCGTCTGCAACGCCGAGCTGTTCGTGCCTGCTCACGGCCTCCCCATCACGGGACGGGACCGCATCCGCCACTGCCTGGAGATCGTTGCGGCCACGCTGGAGACGCTGGTCGGCCAGGTCATCGAGGCGATGAACAGCGGCGCCTCGCTGGACGACATCGTGCACTCGGTGTCGGTGCCGGCCGACACCCTGGCCCTGCCCTACCTCCGTCCGCTGTACGACGAGCCCGAGTTCGTCATTCGCAACATCTGGCGACTCTACGGCGGTTGGTGGGACGGGAACCCGGCACGGCTCAAGCCCCCCAGCGATCACGCCATCGGCGTCGAGCTCGTGGCCCTCGCCGGTGGTATCGCACCGCTCATCGAGCGGGCGCTCGAGCTGTCGGCCGCAGGCGAGCACCGGGTGTCCTGCCAGCTCATCGAGCTCGCCGTCGCAGCCGAGCCGGAATCGCTCGCAGTCCACGAAGCCCGCTCGGCCATCTACGGTGCGCGGCGGGGAGCCGAGACCTCGCTCATGGCGAAGGGCATCTTCCGGTCGGCCAAGGCAGACTCCGATGCGGTGGTGACGGGCGAGGTTCCCGAGACGAGGATGGTGCTGAAGCTCAGCGATTGAGCGCGTTCACCGGAGGGTGACGGTCAGACCATGGCAGCGCCCGTTCCAGCTGGCTCGCCACCTGCAGCAGGAGGTCTTCGCGACCGGCGCGGGCCACGAGCTGGACACCCATCGGGAGGCCATCGGCGGTCCAGTGGAGGGGCAGCGAGATCGACGGCTGGCCGGTCAGGTTGACCCAGCAGGTGAGCCACAGCGACGGCAGCAACGCTTTCAGGGCACGAGGCACGTCCTCGTCGGTGGCCGCCTGGAGCTCACCCAACCGGTTCGGCGGTTCGGCCACTGTGGCCATCAGGAGCAGGTCGTGACCCTGTGCTGCGTACCAGTCATCGACGGCACGGGTGATGAGCTGACCGTGCTCGATGAAGTCGAGCAGTTCCGCTCCGCTGACTCTCGAGGCGAAGTCGAGGTAGTTGCGGGTGATGGGCTCGAGCTGGGAGGGATCGACGTCGACACCGGTGATCCGTTCCCACCGACGCACCGCCCACTCGGTCCCCACCATGACGATCTGGCCGAGGGTGGTACCGGCCCCGGGCCCGTCCAGGATCGGCGGGTGCGATTCGTCGACATGGTGTCCCAGCGCCTCCAGTGCTCGAGCGCCGGCCGTCACCGCCTCGACCGCGTCGGCCGACAGCTCGGTTCGCCCTCCGGGGATCCCGGTCCAGACGCCGATGCGCAGCGGCTCGATGTCGCTGACGAGCTCCTCGACGTAGGGTCGCTCGGGGGCCGGCGCCGAGTAGGGGTCACCGATCTCGGGGCCGTGGACGGCGTCGAGGATCCCGGCGGTGTCACGCACCGAGCGGGTGACCACCAGTTCCGAGACCATCCCGGCGAACACATCTCCGTACAGAGGACCCAGCGGCACCCGAGCCCGGGTCGGCTTCAGGCCCACCAGACCACAGCGAGCGGCGGGGTTGCGGATCGAGCCACCGGCATCGTTCGCGTGACCGACAGCGACGATGCCCGCTGCGACGCAGGCGGCCGACCCGCCGCTCGATCCCCCCGGGGTTCGGGTGACGTCCCATGGGTTCACGGTGGGCCCGTAGGTGAGAGGTTCGGTGGTGGGAATGCCCCCGAGCTCGGGCGTGTTCGTCTTGGCGCAGATCACCAGTCCCGCCCGCTCGAACCGGCGGGTGAGCTCCGTGGTGGCCGACGGCCGGTAGTCGAGGTCACGCAGGTACTGCATGCCTTCGTGGAGGGGCTCTCCGGCCAGCTCCTGCGTCAGATCCTTGAGCACCATGGGCACACCACGGAACGGACCGTCGGGGAGGCCCTGCTCCACCCGAGCCCGGGCCCGTTCGGCCAACGGGTGGATCACCGCGTTGAGCTGAGGGTCGAGGGCGTCGAGCCGGGCCAACGCGACATCCAACAGCTCGGAGGGCGAGACCTCCTGATCCTGCACCAGGGCCGCCTGCGCGGTGGCGTCCATCCATCCCACATCGGTCATGGACTCTTTCTACCTCCTACGAACCACTCGAGGCCACGATCCAGCGACTCGCCAAGGGTCATCGACCTCACCGAAGGACGTGGCTCATGTCAGTCGGTCTCCGCAATGATCGGGCGGGGGCCGCGCTCGGCGCACGCGTACCATCGTCACGACCGGGCGGGTGTCATAGTGTGACACGGGCGCCGAGCATCGGAGGTGTCGATGAAGATCTCGGAAGTTGATGTCCTGATCATCGGTGGCGGGATCGCCGGTCCGGCGTTGGCAGCGGCGCTCGCCCCTCGCCAGCTCCGGGTGGGTCTGGTCGAGCGCAATCCTGGCCCCCTCGACACCGCTCGGGGCGACCATCTCCAACCCCGAGCCGTCGAGATCCTCGACGCCTGGGGTGCGCTCGACGATATTCGCCGACTGGGAGCCGAGCAGCGGCACGGCACGATCTGGTTCGACGATTCCGGCACCGCGTTGGTGCAGGCCATGCTCGATCAGACCGACCTGCCGTTCCCGTACTTCCTCTATCTCAACCACGAGTTGATCAGCCAGGCACTCCTCACCGCAGCGGCCCGCAACCCCAACCTGGTCGTGCACAAGCCGATCTCCGGTTGGGAGCTGATCGACCAGACCCCGACCAACTGCACGGTCCAGGTGGATACCGAGGATGCGAGCCACACCATCACGGCTGCGGTGCTGGTCGGAGCGGACGGTCAGAGCTCCAGGGTCCGCAACGCTGCGGACATCGAAACCGACCTGCACCGCTACGCCCGCCCGATCAGCGTCTTCTTCGCCCCCTACACCACACGACCCGAGGGCAACAGCCTCGCCGCCCACATCGGTGATCGAGGCATCGTGGCCCTGGTTCCCCGTACCGGCGGGATCTGCAAGATCGGCATCGCCACCGATCCCGGCGAGCTCGCGACCTGGCGCCAGCTCGACGGCAGCGCCATCCGGGAGCGACTCGACGCCATGGCCCCGGGCCTCCCCATCGGCGAACCGGCGCACGTCGGCACCTACCCTCCGGTCCGAGTCAGCGCCCGACAGTGGGTCAAGGACAACGTCGTCCTCCTCGGCGATGCGTGCCACGCCATGCATCCCGCCCAGAGCCAAGGAATGAATTTCGCCATCCGCTGCGCCGACGCCCTGTCGAACGC
>JAHELU010000126.1 GCA_024644005.1 Acidimicrobiales bacterium
GCCGGCAACCGTGGCCTTGGCCAGCGGCAACCGAATCCGTAGCCCCCGCTCGTCCCGCAACGACAGAGCTGCCGAGGCTGCATCGCGCAGGCGATCCATGGCTGTGACCAGATCGGGATCGCTCGGCAGCTCGTCGGGGTCGGGCCAGTCCTGGAGGTGCACGCTCTTCTCGTCGGTCAGACCGCTCCAGATCTCCTCGGTCAGGAACGGGAGCAGCGGCGCCGCCACCTTGGCCAGGGTCAACAGCACCGTGTACAGGGTGTCGAGGGCGTCTGCGTCGACCTCGCCGGACCGACCGGTATCGGTGGTGTTCCAGAACCGCTCACGGCTGCGGCGGATGTACCAGTTCGTCAGCGCGTCGAGGAAGCCCTGGATCGTGGCCGATGCGCCGGCCAGGTCGTAGGCGTCGAGCTGCCCGGTGGTCGAGACGACCAGATCGTGCGACTTCGCCAGGATGTAGCGGTCGAGCAGGTTCTCCGAATCGGTACGCCAGACCGCTCGGTAGTCGTCGGCGTTGGCGTACAGGGTGAAGACCCGGTAGGCGCTCCAGATCGGGTTCAGGACCTGACGAACGACCTCCCGGACATCGGCGCCGTCCCGGTCGATGCGGAGATCCAGGCCCCGCAGGATCGGCGAGCTCATCAGGTGCCAGCGGAGCGCGTCGGAGCCGAGGGTCTCGAAGATCTCGAGCGGATCCGGATAGTTGCGGAGCTTCTTCGACAGCTTGAGCCCATCGGCGTCGAGCACGACGCCGTGGCAGATCACGTTGGCGAACGCCGGCTTGTCGAAGAGCGCGACCGACAGCACGTGCATCGTGTAGAACCAGCCCCTCGTCTGGGCGATGTACTCCACGATGAAGTCGGCCGGATTGTGCCGCTCGAAGAACTCGACGTTCTCGAACGGGTAGTGCAGCTGGGCGTAGGGCATCGAGCCGGACTCGAACCAGCAGTCGAGGACCTCGGGGACCCGGCGCATCATCGACCGGCCGTTCGGATCGTCGGGGTTGGGCCTGACCAGCTCGTCGATCGACGGCCGATGGAGGTCGGTCGGCCGCACGCCGAAGTCGGCCGCGATCTCGTCGAGGCTGCCGTAGACGTCGATCCTCGGGTACGCCGGGTCGTCGCTGCGCCAGATCGGGATCGGCGAGCCCCAGAACCGGTTGCGGCTGATCGACCAGTCCCTCGCCCCTTCCAGCCACTTGCCGAACTGGCCGTCCCTGACGTGCTCCGGGATCCAGTTGATCTTGGCGTTGGCCGCCAGGAGACGATCGGTCAGGTCGGTCACGCGCACGTACCAGGAGTTGATCGCCCGGTAGATGATCGGCGTGTCGGTCCTCCAGCAGTGGGGATAGTTGTGATCGTAGGTCTCGTGGCGGAGCACCCGCCCCCGCTCCTTCAGGTACCTGATGACCTCGGGATTGGCGTCGAAGACGTTCATCCCGGCGAAGTCGGCCACCTCGTCGGTGTAACGGCCCTCGTCGTCGACCGGGACGACCAGGGCGATACCGGCGGCTTCGCCCAACCGCTGGTCGTCCTCACCGAAGCCCGGGGCGATGTGAACCACGCCGGTTCCTTCCTCGGTCTCGACGAAGTCGGCCGCCAGCACCCGGAATGAGTTGTCGTGGCCCTCGAAATAGGGGAACAGTGGCTGGTAGCTCCGCTCGGCGAGCTCACGGCCCTTCAGCATCGCAACCGGAGTTGCGTCGCCGAGCTCACGGGCGTAGCGCGCCCGCACCGCCTCGGCCAGGACCACCAGCTCGCCGGCGGGGTCGGTCATGACGGCGTAGTCGATGTCCGGACCGACGGCCAGGGCCAGGTTGGCCGGCAGGGTCCAGGGGGTCGTCGTCCAGGCCAGCAGCTTCAGCGGACCCGGATCGCTCGGCAGCGGATCGAGCGTGAACGCCACGGTCAACGCCGGATCCTGCCGGGGCCTGGTTGCGTCGTCCAGCCGGATCTCGAAGTTGGCGAGGGGTGTCTCCGCTCCCCACGAATAGGGCACGACGCGATAGGCCTCGTAGATGAGACCCTTGTCCCACAGCTGCTTGAACGCCCACATCACCGACTCCATGAAGTCGAGATCCATGGTCTTGTAGTCGTTGTCGAAGTCGACCCAGCGAGCCTGGCGTGTGACGTAGCGCTCCCATTCCTTGGTGTAGCGGAGCACCGAGGTCCTGCATTGGTCGTTGAAGTTCTCGATCCCGTAGTCGAGGATGGCCCGACGGCCGGCGACGCCGAGCTCCTTCTCGGTCTCCATCTCGGCCGGTAGCCCGTGGCAGTCCCAGCCGAAGCGGCGCTCGACCCGGTTGCCCCGCATGGTCTGGTAGCGGGGGATGACGTCCTTGACGTAGCCGGTCAGCAGGTGGCCGTAGTGGGGGAGCCCGTTGGCGAACGGGGGGCCGTCGTTGAAGACGTACTGGCTGCCCCCGGCGCGCTCGGGGGGACGGGCCTCGACCGATGCCTCGAAGGTCCGCTCCGCCTGCCAGCGATCGAGAATGGCTCGCTCCATCGCCGGAGAATCCGACCGGGGCGGCACATTCGGGTACTTCGTCGATCTCCGGGTGACCATGACGCCACCCTACCTTTCACCGGCCCAGCTCTCGCGGTGTATAACCGGCCGGCCCGGTACCGGCAGGCGGTGGCCCGAGCGCCGGTGGGGAGCCGTGGAACAAATACGACGGCGGATCCGTTAGATGGGGCGAGGTCGTTGGTGGAGCTGACGAGGAGCCTCTACAATACGCCGACCCTCGGCCCACCGATTCACGGGCCAGTTTCGAGCCGTAAGGCAGCAAAGGCACGGTGAAGTCAGAGAGTGTCAGCGAACAAGAAAGCCACCAAGAAGGCGCCGGCCAAGAAGGCCACCGTGAAGAAGGCCTCCGTGAAGAAGGCGACGGCGAAGAAGGCGGGCAAGGCCGCGCCGAAGAAGGCCGCGCCGAAGAAGGCCGCGCCGAAGAAGGCCACCGTGAAGAAGTCAGCGGCGAAGAAGGCGGGCAAGGCCGCGCCGAAGAAGGCGACGGCGAAGAAGGCCGCGCCGAAGAAGGGTGCGGCGAAGAAGGCCACCGTGAAGAAGTCAGCGGCGAAGAAGGCGGGGGCCGCCGCCACGTCGTCCGAGAAGGGAGCGCGGACCATTCCCGCCAAGTACAAGTACCTCCACGACAAGGGCTGGCTGGCCAAGCAGCGAGAGGCTCTGCTCCGGGAGCGGGCCAGCTACACCTCGAGCGCCGACAGGCTGGCCGCGGAAGCGGCGGCCCTCATGGCCGACCGCGAGCCGGGCGACGTCCAGTTCGACGAGGAGTCCGGCGAGGGCGACACCATCGCCGTCGAGCGGGACCGCGACCTCGCGCTCTCCGCAGCGGCCAGGCAGTCCGTCGCCGATATCGACGCCGCTCTGGCTCGGCTCGACAACAACACCTACGGGCTGTGCATCGCCGGTGACGACGTGATCCCACGGGAGCGGCTGGAAGCCATACCGGAGGCTGCGGTATGCGTGATGCACAAGACGTCGATGTTCTAGACAGCCCGGTGAAGCGGTCCGGGCGGGTGCCGTCGCCGCTGCGAGTGTCGATCCCCATCGCCCTGGTGGTCATTGCGGCCGATCAGGCGACGAAGCGGTGGGCGCTCTCGGCGCTCGAGCCCGGGTCCTGCAGCCAGCCCGACGCCTGTATCGACCTGTTCGCAGGAATTCGACTCCATCTCGTGTTCAACACCGGTGCGGCCTTCACGAGGGGGAGCGGCTACGGCCCACTGCTCGGGGTCCTGGCGTTCGGCATGGCCGGGTTGCTGCTCTATCTCTCGAGCCGGCGGGACGACTTGTTCGGCGTCGTCCTGTTCGGCGCCATCGCCGGGGGAGCGATCGGCAACCTGATCGACAGGATCTATCGGGCTGAGGACGGACTGCTGTCGGGGGCGGTCGTCGACTTCATCGATGTCGGCTGGTGGCCGGTGTTCAACATCGCCGACTCCGCGATCGTCGTCGGCGTCATCGGTGTGATCGTCCACTCCTTCCTCGCCACGCCGGCCGAACCCGAGGGGCAGACCGCGTCCCCGGACGAGACGGACCGCCACGGCCCGGCCGACGATGCCGGAACCAGCCTCGAGCCGAACGAGTCGTCGAGCGACCGGTTCGAGTGAGCCGCTCCAGACGGCTCTCGGAGATCATTCCCGAAGCGCTGAGCGGTGAGCGCATCGACCGGGTGGTGGCCCTGATCGCCGACCTCAGCAGGAAGGAGGCGGTCGATCTGATCACCGGCGGCGGTGTCCTGGTCGATGGTCGCCGCCCCGACAAGCCGTCGGTGCGCGTCGAGGCCGACTCGGCGGTGACGATCGACGTGCCGGAGCGGCAGGCCGCACCGAGCACCGACGCGAGCGTGGCCGTCCCGGTGGTCTATGTCGACGACTCGGTCATCGTGGTCGACAAGCCGGCCGGTCTGGTGGTACATCCCGGGTCCGGGGTCACCCAGGGCACCCTGGTCAACGGCCTCCTGGCCCGCTTCCCCGAGATCGGGACCGTCGGCGACCACGACCGGCCCGGTATCGTCCACCGCCTCGACAGGGGCACGTCCGGCCTCCTCATGGTGGCCAGGAACGACGATGCCTACCGATCGCTCGTCGAGCAACTGGCGGCCAGGACCGTCTCACGCCGGTACCTCACGCTCGTCCAGGGCGTGGTCGAGTCGGACAGCGGACTGATCGATGCGCCGCTCGGGCGGTCGAGCCGCAACGTCACCAAGCGGGCGGTGGTGGCCGACGGTCGGCCCGCCAGGACCCGCTACGAGGTGCTTCGACGGCTGCCCCGGTCGGACTGCACGCTCCTCGAGTGTCGCCTCGAGACCGGTCGGACCCACCAGATCCGAGCCCATCTCGCAGCCATCGGTCACCCGGTGGTCGGCGACGAGCGGTACGGCGGTCCCCGGGCCGTCGGCGGTGACACCGTGCACAGACCGTTCCTCCACGCCGCCCACCTCGGCTTCGTCCACCCCGACACCGGGCGCGAACAGCGCTTCGACTCGGCACTGCCGGCCGAGCTGACCGCCTTGCTCGACCGACTGACAGGCCGCGAACCGCACGATCCGTCCTGATGTCCTGTCAGGACAGGAACCATCGTCGGCAGGGCTACGCGCTGTCGATCCCGGGTCGGTGCACCACGTCAGCGAGGGGAGCCCGGGCCCGGCCGGCCGAGCGCCCCGGCTCGTCGGCCAAGGGGTGGCCGAGCGCGATCGTCGCCGCCAGCCGCAGGTCCGGTGCGAGCTCGAACTCGGCCCTGAGCGCCGGCTCGTTCTCGAACGGACCGAACAGGCAGGCCCCGAGCCCCGCCTCGGTGGCGAGGAGGAGGAGGTTCTGGATCACCGCCCCCGCATCGACCCACCAGTACGGCACCGGCCAGCTCTGCTCGGATTGGCCCCGCCCGGTGGCCGCTTTGTCCGGCTCGGCGTAGCGGCTCAGGTACCGTCCAGGTTCGGTGGTCACGAGCACGAGTACCGGGGCGTCGAGCAACCGCTGCCAGCGGAATCGCTCTCGTTTCGCAGACGGCGGCCCCGGCAGCGTCACGTCCCAGTACCGCTCGACCAGTCCGGGTCGATCCAGCAGGACGAACCCGGTGGCCTGGGTGTTGCCGGCCGACGGGGCCCGGCGGGCCAGATCCAGCAGCTCCTCGAGCAGCCCGCCATCGACCGGTCGCGACGCGAAGGCCCTGGTCATCTTCCGTCGCCGGATGGCCGCGCGCAGCTCCATCGCTAGGCCGCAGGCGGGTCGCCTAGCTGGGCCACGGGCGAGCGCCTGAGGCCATGGCGGCGATGTCGGCCAGGGTGAACTCCTCCAGGAGCCGTCGCATCTCGTCGCCGACGGTGTGCCACACCGAGAGCAACACGCACTGCCCCTCGTGGTCGCACGCCCCGTCGGTGTGTGGCTCGCCGAAGTCGCCGAGGGCGATCGGCCCATCGACAGCCCGGACGATCTCGGCCAGGTTGATCTCACACGGCTGGCGGGCCAGGACGTACCCACCGCCGACCCCCCGCTTCGAACGGACCAACCCGGCCCCCTTCAGGGCGAGGAGTATCTGCTCGAGATAGGGCTGGGGCAGGCCGGTTCGCTCTGCGATGTCCCGCACGGTGGTCGGGCCTTCGCTCTCGCCGTGGATCGCCAGGGACAGCAGCGCCCGGCTGGCGTAGTCGCCCCGGGTCGAGACCCTCACGGCCGACGTCCGCTCTCTGGCTGCGCCACTGCTCCCATTGGTATACGGTACCGCCGCAGTGGTGGTCGCGCAGTGTCTCGGCCTGTTCCGCTCCCGCACCTTTTCGGTCACGCTTGCCGAGCGCCGGTTGTCGCCGGTGCTGGCGGACGTACGCTGTAGACCGATGCCTTGCAGCCGACCGACCGACCGGGAGCACGAGTGGAGCAACTGATTCGGCCGGCATTCGGCCAGGGCTGCGTCACCGAGCTGATGCCAGCCCTGCTCGGCAGTGGCGGCGACGTCCTGCCGTCCCGCTATGGTTCCGGCCCCAGGGTGCTGTTGATCCTCGACGGCCTGGGCTGGGAGCAGCTCCAGCAACACCGCGACATCATGCCGACGGTGGCGGCCTTCGAGGGGGACCGGATCACCACCGTGGCCCCGTCAACCACCGCCGCCGCCCTTCCCTCGATCACCACTTCGCTCTCACCGGGCGAGCACGGCCTGATCGGCTACCGGATCGTCATCGACGACGACGTGTTCAACTGCCTCCGGTGGGGCACCAAGTCCCGGCCGGACTCGCGGGCCACCGTGCCGCCCTCGATGCTCCAGCCCTACGAGCCGTTCCTCGGCACACCGCTGCCGCTCGTCACCAAGGCCGAGTTCCGCACATCCGGCTTCACCGACGCCCACCTCAGGGGCGGGCGACTGGTTGGCTACCGCACGCCGGCCGTGCTGGTCCACGAGGTCGGACGGCTGATTCGTCAGGGGGAGGAGGCGATCTATGCCTACTACGATGGCGTCGACAAGGTCGCTCACGAGTACGGATTGGGCTCGGAGTATCGAGCGGAGCTGGCGTTCGCCGATCGACTGGTCGCCGACCTGCTCGAAGCGATACCGAGCGGTACGTCCCTGATGATCAGCGCCGACCACGGTCAGGTCGACTGCAGCGACGGGCTGGTCGACATCCATCCCGATGTCCTGGCCCGAACCGAGCTGCTGTCCGGCGAGGCCCGGTTCCGGTGGCTCCACGCCTCGAACGGGGCCGACGGGGATCTGCTGGCGGCGGCTCGGGAGCACCACGGCCACCTCGCCTGGGTGCACAGCGTCGAGGAGATGCTCGACGAGCACTGGTTCGGGCGCGCCGTGTCGGCCGAGGTCCGCTCCCGGCTCGGTGACGTTGCGCTGCTGGCGTTCGAGGACACCGGCTTCGACGACCCGGATGACACCGGCCCATTGCGCCTCATCGGCCGCCACGGCTCGCTGACCGCAGCCGAGATGTACGTTCCGTGTGTCGTCGCCACGGCATGAACTCCCCCTCGCGCGTCGATCGGCGCTCCCGGACGACCAGGAAATCCCGACCGAGCCAGGTGTGGAGTAGCGCGTGGCGGATAGAACGGTAGCTATGAGTGATCAGCCAACGCCGGAGACGCCAGAGATCGTTGACGAGCAGGCCGACGGTTCACAGGAGAGCGAGACCGAGACGGCGACGGTGTCGGAGCCGGCCAAGGTCATGCGCATCGGCACGATGATCCGCCAACTCCTGGAGGAGGTGAAGGCCACCGAGCTCGACGAGCCGGGCCGGGATCGGTTGAAGGAGATCTACGAGACGTCGGTCGAGGAGCTTGCCCAGGCGCTGTCTCCCGATCTCCGGGATGAGCTGGCGAGGCTGGCTCTGCCCTTCGACGAGCACGACATTCCGTCCGGGCCGGAGCTCCGGGTCGCCCAGGCCCAGCTCGTCGGCTGGCTGGAGGGCCTGTTCCACGGCATACAGGCCACGCTCTTCGCCCAGCAGAGCGCCGCCCGCCAACAGCTCGAGCAGATGCAGCGAGCGCAAGCCCTGCCCCCGGGCCAGGGCCGGCAGCCGCAGCAGGGCGGCGGCGTCTACCTCTAAGGACCTCAGCGAGTAGGCGAGGTCGCTCGCTTCGCCACGCAGGAATCTCGGCTCTACGAGCCGAGATTTCTGCGCTGTATACCGGGTCGATCCGCCTACCGGCGGATCTCCTAAGCGGTCGGTCACCAGCGCCGAACCCCCGCCTCCATCGCCGTCACGGGCTCGGTTTGATAATCGCGGCCACCGAGGCGAAAATGGACGTGGGAAACAGGCGATCGGTCCGGCGCATCGCCGACCGCGAGGGATGAAAGCGAACCGGGCGACACCGGCAGCAGGGGGCGTTCCAGGTTGACAATCGAGGTGATGACCAAGGACTGTGTGGCCCTCGATGACGTCGAGTTGTCGGACATGGCCGACCTGACGTCGGCCACGGTCGGCTGGGAGGTCGGCCAGCTCGGCAAGCAGGCCGACGAGTGGGTCCTCGTCAGTCAGGCGGCCAAGAGCGGGAAGCTCAAGGGGTTCATGTTCACGACCCTGGAGCGCATCGGTGGTACCCCGGCGATGGTGATCGGCCTGGCCTCGGTGGCCAGGGACCGGTCGAGCGCCGCCACCATGCGAGCCATCATGCACGAGCAGTACCACAGGGCCCTCATGGCCTTCCCGGACGAGGACGTGCTCGTCTCGGGTCGCATGCTCCAGCCGGGTGGTCTGACGGCACTGGAGAAACTGGTCGATGTCCGGCCGAGCGAAAGGGTGAAGGCCAACGGGGAGGAGCGGGCCTGGGGTCGGCGGCTCTCCAAGCGCTACGGCGCGCTCCAGTTCGACGATCGATCGATGGTGGCCAGGGGCGACGGCGACGTGCTGGTCGTCGATCACTGCCCGACCGGGCACGCTGCGGCCGCGGAGCCGTTCTCTGCCTGCGACGTCGATGCCGGCGACTACGTCATCGCCTGGGGCTGGGCCATGGCCGAGTTCCTGGAGAAGTTCGGCACCGACTGATCTCGCTCGCGGTTTCCCTTGGCCTGAGGGGTCGAACTGGCTACGATCGAGACAAGCGGAATCACACCGATGTCATTCGTCTCGGCAGAGGGGGCTGCGGTTCACCGGGTACGGTGAACGAGCCCGCCGGCGTCTCGGTCGGTTGCGCGCTTTCGATGCAAGCCCGGTTGCAGGACCCCGATGGAGAGGAGATCAGGTCGGCGTGAGCTCGTCGTCGTTCGCCCATCTTCACGTGCACACCGAGTACTCGATGCTCGACGGTGCATCCCGCCTGGATGACCTCGTGGCCAAGGCGGCCTCCGACGGCATGCCCGGTCTCGGGATCACCGATCACGGCAACATGTACGGGGTCCTCGACTTCTATCGGGCCTGCAAGAAGAACGACGTCAAGCCGATCATCGGCTGCGAGCTCTACCAGGCGGACGAGAGCCGCCACGAGCGGCCGAACCGGCGGGGTCGGCTCGACGACTCGGGGGGCAGCACCGACGGCGGCAAGAAGCTCTACTACCACCTGATCGCCCTGGCCGAGAACAACACCGGCTACAAGAACCTGATCCAGCTGGCCTCCCGGGCCTTCATGGAGGGGTACTACTACAAGCCCCGGGTCGATTGGGAGGTACTCGCCGATCACAGCGAGGGGATCATCGCCACCACCGGGTGCCTCGGCGGGCAGGTCCTCCAGTCGCTGCTCAACGGGAACCAGCAGGAGGCGCTGGAGAAGGCGGCCAGGATGCAGGACATCTTCGGCCGCGACAACCTCTTCGTCGAGCTACAGGACCACGGGATCGCAGCCCAGCACGACACGAATCCGATGCTGCTGGAGATCGCCAAGAAGCTCGAGGCCCCGATCCTGGTCACCAACGACTCCCACTACACCCACCAGCACGATCACACCGCCCACGACGCCCTCCTCTGCGTCCAGACCGGATCGTTGATGAGCGATCCCGACCGGTTCAAGTTCCACGGTGACCAGCACTACCTCAAGACGGCGGAAGAGATGCGGCTGCAGTGGGCCGAGCTGCCGGAGGCCTGCGACAATACCTTGTGGATCGCGGAGCGGGCCGACGTCGAGATCGAGTTCGGCCAGCCCCAGCTGCCCGACTTCCCGATCCCCGACCAGTTCGAGAGCGCCGATGACTACCTGCTCCACCTCACGATGGAGGGCGCCAGGAAGCGGTGGGGCCAGGTGCTCAGCGACGAGATCACCGACAGGCTGGTCTACGAGCTCGAGGTCATCAAGAACATGGGGTTCAGCTCCTACTTCCTGATCACCTGGGACCTGATCCGCCATGCGAGGGAGGCCGGCATCCGGGTCGGTCCCGGACGGGGTTCCGCCGCTGGCTGCGCCGTGGCCTATTGCCTGTGGATCACCGATCTCGATCCCATCCGCTACGACCTCCTCTTCGAGCGCTTCCTGAACCCGTCCCGCATCTCGATGCCGGACATCGACATGGACTTCGACTCCCGCTACCGAGACGAGATGATCCGCTATGCCGCCGAGCGCTACGGCCGGGACCACGTCGCCCAGATCGTCACGTTCTCCCAGATCAAGGCCAGGGCCGCAGTCCGCGATGCGGCCAGGGTGCTCGGCTACCCGTATGCCGTGGGCGACAAGGTGGCGAAGGCCATGCCCCCGCTCGTCATGGGCCGCGACACCCCCCTGAAGTACTGCTTCGAGAAGAACGACAAGCACGCCGACGGCTACAAGGCTGCAGCCGAGCTGCGCTCGATGGTCGACGCCGACACCGACGTGGCCGAGGTGGTGCAGGTGGCCAGGGGCCTCGAGGGCCTGCGCCGCCAGGACGGCATCCACGCCGCGGCGGTGGTGATCACCAAGGATCCCCTCACCACGTACCTGCCGATCCAGCGGAAGCCGGAGGCGGGCAAGGAGATCGAAGAGGCCCCGGTCGTCACCCAGTACGAGATGCACGGCGTCGAGGACCTCGGCCTGCTGAAGATGGACTTCCTCGGCCTGCGCAACCTCGACGTCATCACGGACGCGCTCGATCTGATCGAGCAGGTGACGGGCCACCGGGTCGACATCGACAATGTGCCGCTCGACGACGAGCCCACCTACGAGATGCTCAGGGAGGGGCGCTCGATCGGGGTGTTCCAGCTCGAGTCCGGGCCGATGCGGGCCCTCATGCGGTCGATGGCCCCCACCGAGTTCGAGGACGTCGCCGCCCTCGTCGCCCTGTATCGCCCGGGGCCGATGGCGGCCAACATGCACAACGACTACGCCGACCGCAAGAACGGGCGGCAGGAGGCCGTGCCGTTCCACCCGGACGCAGCCGAGATCCTGGGAGCGACCTACAACCTCTGCATCTACCAGGAGGAGTTGATGCAGCTGGCCCAGAAGTTCGCCGGCTACGACCTCGCCCAGGCCGACAACCTCCGCAAGGCGATGGGCAAGAAGATCCGGGAGAAGATCCGGGCCGAGCGCAAGACGTTCGTCGATGGCTGCGAGGCCACCGGCTACGGCCGGGAGCTCGGCGAAGAGCTGTTCGACACGATGGAGCCGTTCGCCGACTACGCCTTCAACAAGAGCCATTCCTACGGCTACGGGTTCGTCAGCTACCAGACGGCCTACCTGAAGGCCAACTACCCGGTCGAATACCTCGCCTGCCTGCTGACCAGTGTCAAGACCAATCTCGACAAGGCCGGCATCTACCTCAACGAGTGCCGGCAGCTGGGCATCAAGGTCCTGGTGCCGGACGTCAACCGGTCGGAGATGGACTTCACGTCTATACCCGACCCCGACGGCGGGGAGCGCAACGCCATCCCCTTCGGCCTCTCGGCGGTCCGCAACGTCGGGGAGGGCCTGGTCGAGCTGATCATCAGCGAGCGGAACGCCAACGGCCCGTTCGAGAGCTTCGTCGACTTCTGCGAGCGGGTCGACTACCAGGTGCTGAACAAGCGGACGCTCGAGTCGCTGATAAAGGCCGGTGCCTTCGACAGCCTGGGCCATGCCAGGAAGGGCCTGCTGCTGGCCTTCGAGGGCATCATCGACCAGACCGTCGCAGCCAGGCGCCAGCACGACCTGGGGGTCCAGACCCTGTTCGGCTCGCTCGTCGACGGTGACGCCACCACACCGGCCTTCGACGACCGGCCGAGGATCGGCGACGAGGAGTTCGACAAGTCCCAGCGCCTGGCCTTCGAAAAGGAGATGCTCGGGCTCTACGTGTCGGACCATCCGCTCATGGGCATCGAGGCCGCCCTGAGGCGCAAGGCCGAGGACACGATCGCCGACATGGTCGACCTCGAGGACGGGCAGATGGTCGCCATCGGCGGTGTCGTGACCGGGCTGCAGCGGAAATGGACGAAGCGGGGGGACCTCATGGCGGTCCTGGTCCTCGAGGACCTCACCGACTCGGTCGAGACCATGATCTTCCCCAGGACGTTCGCCGACTACGGCCACCTGCTCGAGGACGACCGGATCGTCATCGTCCGGGGTCGCGTCGACAAGCGGGACGATCAGCCGAAGCTGATGGCCCAGACCATCGAGGTCCTCGACGCCGACCTGCTCGGCTCGGCCCCGCCGCTCAGGCTGGAGATACTCCCCAGCCAGCTGTCCGACGACATCATCGAGCGTCTGAAGCGGCTCCTGTCCGAGCACAGCGGCGAGTCACCGGTCTACATCCACCTCAGCGATCAGCAAGCGGTTCGGCTCTCCGACGCCTACTGCGTCGACACCTCCAACGGCCTGATGCCGGAGCTGCGAGTGCTGCTCGGTGAGCACGCGGTGAGACGCGAAGCGCCCGGAAACTAGTGTCCCGGGTCATGAGTTCGCTCAGTGTTTCGGCGAGCGACTTCGTCCCTCGCAAGGACGCAGGAGGCAGCTTCACTCGTGAGCGTGAGGCAACGACGAGGACGCTGCGAGGGGCGAAACGAGCCGTCGAAATATGAGCACGACTTGTGACTCGGGACACTAGGTGACAGCACAGCTCAGTGGTGGGGGAGGCGGATGCCGAGGGCGCCGAGCAGCATGCCGACCGACTGCAGCGAGTAGGCGAAGGCGTAGCGCCACTGTGGCGAGTCGCCGGCTCGGATCCTGGTCACCGGTCGCACGGCCGCCTGCAGGGCCCGCTTGACCGACCGCACGGCCAACCGGACTCGACCGGCCCGGCGAGCTCGCAGGTTGGTGACCGCCTCGGTGTTGCCGTGCCACAGGCAGCGACGCAGCTGGTAGCGGTAGGTGGCCCGATCGGCCGACTGGAGCTCCCAGTTGACGGCGTTGCGGCTGTAGCGGGCCTGCAGCCCTGCGTCGAGCGCACTCCGGTAGAAGACCATGTCCTCGCCCCCGACGAGGCCGAGATCGACCGAGAACCGAACGGTGGGGTGGTCCACGAGGAACGACGTCCTGATCATCGAGTTGGCGGTCTGGAGATCGGTGACCGCCGCCCCGTCCGGCCTGACGGGGGTGGCCCACAGCTCGGCGAACGGCTGGTCGTGCAGCCACCGGGGGGCGTCGTCGGGAAACCGGGGGTATACCGGCGCGGTGACCGCATCGGCTCCGGTCCGTCGCTGGGTCGCCACGAGCTCGGTCAGCCACTCCGGAACCACGATCTGGTCGTCGTCGACCATGGCCACCCAGTCAGCGATGGCCATCGCCGCCTCCAGGCCGGCGTTCCGGGCCGTGGCGATGTTGCCGGCGCCGACCCAGACATAGTGCAGGCCGAGCGGGAACCGATTCGACGACTCCTCGACAACCGCCTTCGCCGAGCGGTCGGGATTGTCGTCGACGACGACGACACCGAGATGGACGTCGGGTCTCGCCCGGTCTGCGGCGACCTCGAGTGAGTCGAGCATCCGGGCCAGTGGTTCGTTGCGGCGGTAGGTGCAGACGTAGACCGCGACCGAGGTGCTGGCTATGCTTGCCGCGGGTCCTGTGGAGGGCACGCAGAAGCTTACGAACGGCGCAGCGGAAAAGACAAGCGAATTGGGCGGCGGTTCGCCGCTGATCGCACGCACTGGTCCGAGGGATCGGAGCGAGGGAGGGAGCAGACGGTTTCAGGTATGGCGTGGCACGTGCTGTCCAGCACCTACTTCGACTTCGACCGGTTCGCCCGGGAGAGCAAGGCCGACAACCTTCCGGAGCACCTGCTCCCGAAGATCGCCGGCCGGCTCGACGCCACCATCCACCAGCCCCGCAGCGACGCGTCGTCGCGGTTGGATCGGCTCGGCGCGCTGCTCTACGCCTACCCCGAGCACTGGGCGCTCGCTCGTCGGGTCTACCCGCTGCTCGCCGACGGCGATGCCGTCTACACGGCGGGGTGCGACGGTGGCATCCCGCTGGCCTTGCTGTGCGGGCTTCGCCGCCGGTCGGTGTCGTTCGCCATAGCCTTCTCCGATACCTCCCGTCCGAGAACGAGGCTCCTCGGCTGGTTGCTCGTCTTGCTCGGCGTCCGCTTGACCGCGGTCGTCACCACCGGGCAGCAGGCGGCAACCGTGCGCCAGTCGTTCGGTCGTCGCATCGCAGGGGTCCACGTCATCGACGGTCAGACCGACTGCAATTTCTTCCGCCCGGGGGCGGAGCGGGTCGAGCACGAGCCGCCACTGGTTGCCAGCAGCGGGGTCGAGCGACGGGACTACGCAACGATGGCCACCGCCCTGGCCGACCGCCCCATCGAGGCCCGGGTGTGCTTCGCCTCACCGAATCAGACGGCCAAGACCCGGTACACGCTGCCTGATCCGGTGCCCGAGAACTTCGACTTCTCCTGGTTGGAGTTCATCGAGCTGCGGGATCTCTACCAACAGGCCGACGTCGTGGTCGTGCCCCTCCTCGAGAATCGCTACTCGGCCGGTCTGACCACGCTGTTCGAGGCGATGGCCTGCGGTGCCCC
>JAHELU010000282.1 GCA_024644005.1 Acidimicrobiales bacterium
ACCACCGAGGCCAACACGGCCGTCCTGGCCTTGCTCCCGGTCACAGGCTCGCTCCGACGAAGGTCACCACGTCGACCCGGATCGAGGCGAAGGGCAGGCCGTCCGGCACATCGGTGAGCAGCGCCGGTGGCGCCTCGAAGGGGTCGTCGGCCGAGACGATGCCGTTCTGGTAGCGAGCGACATCGATCGCTGCCGGTTCGAGTCCCCGAAGCCGGTCGATCGGCAGCTCGATCGAGAACGGCCGGGTCCGCTGCGACCTGATGGCGGCCTCGACGACGTGGTTCTCGACCCACAGCACCTGGCCGTCGGCGTCGAGGAACGCGATGACCACGAGCGGGATGGTGGCCTCCTCGACCCCGTCGTTGCGGAGGTCCCCGACGAGCCGAACCACCTGCTCGCCGGCTGCCCCGGCTCCGTCGGTGCTGCTCGCCCCGCCCTCCACCACGAGCTCGGCCCGGTTGACCGAGACGCCCCGGTACAGGCCGTGACCGGTGACCACCGCCTTGGCGTAGACCTCGGCGGTGACCATCGTGGCCGCGTCGAACCGGGCCGGGCTGAACTCGAGCGGGTCGAAGCTCAGATCGGTGCCGGCTGCGACCTCCTCGAAGTCGATGCGAAACGGCGTCGATTCGCGAGGCAGCAGACGGTGGTTGACCTCCCGGGTGGCGTTGTAGCGGAGGACCACCTCGCCGTCCGGGTCCTTGAGAACGCCGGTCACGGTGAGGTCGGCGGGGTCGACGTCGAGGTTGACGACCTCGCCGACGATCACGGGCCGCCCGTCGTCGAGCATCAGCGTGGCCTCGGAGATCCACAGCTCGGGTCGGTCGAGCACGTCGGTCAGTTCGGTCACCGCCGACACCGCCCGACGGCGACCCTGGATCAGGTAGTCGACCTCGGACCGGCGCACGAGCTGCTCCGGTGGGATGGTGATGTCCGGATCCGGCTGCACGATACGCCACCGACCGCCCCGCTCGATCAGCTCCAGCTCCTCGGTGACCGGATACCAGTCGGTGGCGGTCAGGTACCGCAGCTCGGCACGGACCGTGGTCGTCCGAGAGGTGTCCGCGTCGCTCGGGACCGGGAGCACCGTGCTCTCGATCCGGTCGAGCTTGCCGTAGCTGGTCAGCAGCCCTCCGTCGGCCGAGATCCGCAGCCGCCAGAGGTCGTAGTCGGGGCGGGTGACCGGATCGAGCAGCTCGTACGCTTCCCGCCAGCGCCGGAAGTCGAGGTGGTCGTAGTAGGCATCGACGACGACCGCCGGCTCGTCCGGCTCTGACCGTGCGGCCAGCCACACCGTCGCCGGGGAGCAGAGTGCCAGCAACACCAGGATCCGGGAGGCGGGCCGGAGCGGTGTCGATCGACCCGCCCGGGATATCGCTGTCGCCCAGCCGGCGACCGCTCGTCGGGCTGTGGTCGGCCTCGCCGTCTCCCGAGGCGGGTCACCACCGGCCGGCAGCCGGGTCACCAGCCGATCGAGGGTCCGGTCGACGACTCGCAGTGGGCCGCCCACCGTCCGCCGATCGGGCCGGGCTGGATCGAGACGGCTGGTCGAGCCCGACCGGCTCAGCGCCGCCCACGGGATCAGCACCATGCCGATGACCAGCATCGTCGGGGGGATCGTTCCCCACATCAGCCGCTGATAGCCGGGGATCTCCCGGATGGGGAGCTGGGCCGGCAGCGGTGGTATGTCGGCCCGCTCCCACACCACGACGCCGTTCTCCAGCCGGTCCAGTCGCTGCCAGCCGGAGAAGAACAGCAGCGGATCGTAGAACTGGTCATTGGAGAAGACGAACTTCAGGTGGTACTTCTCCGGTACTTCCAGGAACTGCTGTAGCGAGCCGAGGCCGTCGATTCCCCGGTACTTCGCCCCCTCCAGCCGCTCGACCGACGTCGAGGTCAGTTCGGGCAGCCGCCGAACCGAGTGGTAGTTGCCATCGACCTGGGTGGCCGTCGTCTGGGCCGAGAGCCACGCCATCTGATCCCCGAAGCCGAGGGTCAGGAAGCGCCACTGCTCGTGCTGATCCTTCTCGAGGAAGTCGACGATCGGGCCGGGATCGATCGGATCGGGCTGGAACGCCCGGTACCGGCTGAGCGTTGCAGAGAAGAGGGCGACGACGACGATGCTCATCACCAGCCCGCCCTGGACCGCGGTCAGGAAGCGACGGCCCGAGGTGCGGCGCAACCAGGACGCGGCGGCGCCCCGTTCGAGGCTGTCTGCCAGCTGACCAGCCAGGGGGAGGACCATCACGGTGGCCCAGAGGGTGAACCGGTCGAGCGTGAGCACGTCGAAGGCCGGTCCGAGCAGCAGCTTCGGGATCGGGGTCGTCCCCCCGGTGCCGAGCACGGCCAGCAGAGCGATCGATGCCGCCAGCGGCCACTTGCGATCGACGGTGGCCCGCACCAGGGCGTAGGGGAGCGCGATCAGCAGGAGGCCCCAGGGGATGACGAAGAAGACGAGCCCGAGGTTCCGGTCCTCCAGGAAATCGGCCCGACTGCCGTGCGGGATCGGTATCTGGACGATTGGGTCGGTGGCAGACCAGAACCAGTAGGGCAGCACCACGACCAGGAGAATGCCGATCAGCAGCGGTCCCAGCATGGCGATGCGGGCGATCGGGGCCGTGATCCTCCGTAGCCTCCGAGCCGTCAGCGGCACCAGTCGGCCCGGGGTGAGCCGGGGGTGCCCGAGGTCGGCCTCGCCGGGCAGCGGGACCCGCGAGCACTCGATCAGGCCGTACACCAGGATCGGGCCGAGGAAGAAGATCGAGCCGAACAACGTGGTCACGTGGTGGGCTGCGGTCGTGGCGGCCATGGCCGCCACCCCGGCGACGAGATCGGTTGTGCGGCCCCGGAACACCCACCGGTTGACGAACGGCACCGCGTTGAGCAGGAAGCCGAGCGACAGCGTGGTCGGAAGCTGACCGAACACGTGGACGGTCTCGGCCACCGCCGAGGACAGGACGAGCAGCAGTGCGGCGTTCGAGGCGGCCCGCTCGTCGACCCACATCCTGGACAGCCGGTAGACCCCGATGGTCAGGTTCGCCAGGGCGACGAGCTGTACTGCGACGAAACCGCTGCGAAGGCTGCCCGTGACGTGGGCCACGGCGGCGATCGCCATGTGGCTGCCCGGCGGATAGGAGATCGTGGTGAAGCCGGTGTACCACCGCTGATCCCAGGTACTGAACCAGTCTCGCCGGTAGTGATCGCCGAGGAAGATGTGGATCCAGGCGTCATAGGTGGTCTCGAAGCTGCCCATCAGCAGCAGCCCGCCATGCCACACGAGGCAGAGCACCAGCGCCCAGCGGAGACGGGTCGGGACCGTGGGGGTGAGTCCGCTGCGGCGGGCCTGGTCCTGTGGCCGATCGTGAGCTGTCTCGGGGGTCGGAGCCTCGACCTTGTGGTGCTGCATCGTTGGTTCGGTTGCCGATCGGCTCGGGGTCCCGGGACTGCCCGGGCCAGGCGTCGCTCCAATCGGCAGGACGCGCCGTCAACTGAGCCCCTCGGCAGGCTGGGGCGATCAGGAGCCGCTGGCGGCCCCGCCGAACCGGTCGATCAGATCCGCTCGATGAGCGTGCCGGTCCCCAGCCCCCCGCCACAGCACATGGTGACCACGCCGTATCGGCCGCCGGAGCGGGCCAGTTCGTGGACG
>JAHELU010000283.1 GCA_024644005.1 Acidimicrobiales bacterium
GACCTTACTCACGGCCTCGGGCACGGTCACATCGCCGCTCCGCCACGGGCGGCGCCGAGTTTGGAGCCGCCGGAGGCCAAAAGCGATCATGATCCGACGCCCAGCGGAGACATGATGACCGAACGCCAGACGAGCACGGACGCCGATCGGAAGACCCAGAAGAGCAGGGACAACCGGCTCCCGGGGTCGTTCGACCCTGCGGACTTCGACGGTCGCCGTCCGCAGGAGTACTACGAGGCGATCAAGGCCCGCTTCGCCGAGGAGCGTGACCTCAGGCTCGCCTACCGGCCTCCCGGGACCCGCCAGTACCAACCGCTCGAGGGTGAGCTGGCCCACTACGAGGTCGACCCCTACGCCACCGACCGCATCGAGCGCGAGCCGATCATCGACCGCACCGCCGACGACCACGTGGAGGTGCTGTTCATCGGTGGCGGCTTCTCGGCCCTGCTCACCTCGGCGAGGTTGCGGGAGAAGGGCGTCGAGAGCATCCGCATCGTCGAGCGGGGGGCCGACGTCGGCGGCGCCTGGTACTGGAACCGCTACCCCGGCGTCGCCTGCGATGTCGTGGCCTACGACTACCTGCCGCTGCTCGACGAGATGGACTACGTGCCGAGCCGCCACTACGCGCCGGGATCGGAGATCCTGGAGCACTGTCGGGCCATCGCCCGCCGCTACGACCTCTACGAGCTGGCGGTGTTCCAGACGACCGTGACCTCGACGGTCTGGAACGAGCAGGATCAGCTGTGGGACGTGACCACCGATCGGGGCGATCGGATGCGGGCCCGGTTCGTGGTCTGCGCCAACGGCACGCTGGCCAAGCCGAAGCTCGCGGTCATCGACGGCATGGACACGTTCGAGGGCCACTCGTTCCACACGTCCCGCTGGGACTACGGCTACACCGGCCAGGACCTGGAGAACCTGCACGACAAGCGGGTCGGCATCATCGGCACGGGGGCCAGCGCCGTGCAGATCATCCCCAACCTCGGGGCGACGGCCAAGGAGCTGTTCGTCTTCCAGCGGACGCCGTCGTCGATCGACGTCCGCGACGATTGGGAGACCGATCAGGAGTGGGCCCGCTCGGTCGAGCCGGGGTGGCAGGCCAAGCGCCGAGCCAAGATCATCGCCAAGCAACGGGCGATGATCGAGAAGCGGGCGACGCTGCGGGGCATCACCAGGGAGGAGAAGATCCGCCGCCAGGAGAACGCCAACATCAACGCGATGATGCGGATCCACCGCCGCATCGATGAGACCGTCGACGATCCCGAGACCGCGGAGGCGCTCAAGCCCTGGTACATGCTGATGTGCAAGCGACCCTGCTTCCACAACGAGTACCTGCCGACGTTCAACCGGCCGAACGTCCACCTCGTCGACACCAGGGGCAAGGGCATCACCGAGATCGGCGAGACGGGGCCGATCTTCGAGGGCACCGAGTACGAGGTCGACCTGTTGATCTACGCCACCGGATTCGAGGTCCAGCAGACCGGGATCTACAACCGGATCGTCGGCCAGCACGGCCTCGACCTCAACGACAAGTACGCCAGCGGGATCCGGACCCTGCTCGGGATCCACTCCAACGGCTACCCGAACCTGTTCGTGATGGGGGGCTACCAGGCATCGTTCCAGTTCAACCTGACCGACCTGCTGCAGTCCCAGGGTGACCACATCGCGAACTGCATCGATTACGTCAGGGACAACGGCTACGAGACGATCGACGTGACCCCGGAGTCCGAGGAGTGGTGGGTGCAGGAGGTCATCGCCCACCGCGGCAAGACCAACCGGAATCAGGAGTGCACCCCCGGCTACTACAACTTCGAAGGGGCCGAGAACCGGCGCCAGGACGGCAACTACAACGCCGGTTTCCCCCGCTACCTCGATCACATCGCCGACATCGAGTCGGCGATGGAGGAGCACTTCATCTTCACCACTGCCTCCCCCAACGGATCGTGACGGTGGTGGACCGCCGAGCGGTCAACCGCTGAGATCACGCGGCTGGCAGCCGAACCGGGGCCAACCGTGGAACACTGGGTCGATGCGACTGCGGTTCGGCATCGACGACGAGGATGCGTTCTACGAGACCCGCCGGCTCCTGCTCGATGAGCTCACCGAGTGGTCGGCCGACCAGCATCAGCGGTCGGCCGTACCCGGTTCGGTGATGGACAGCCCGGCCGACGATGCAGCGGTACTGCTCGACTGGCGATTCGGCTACTCGACCGGTGAGCTCGACCGGTTCACCGCCGGTGAGCTCCGGGAGTACCTGCTGGAGTGGTGCCCGAGAAAGCTGTCGTTCCCGCCGGAGCTGTGGCGGCCCGTCATGGACGGAACACGGCTCTGGATCGAGTTCCTCGTCGCCACCGATCGTTGGGCCGGCGGCCTGCTCGGCCCGATCTTCACCGAGCTCGACCGGATCGGCCCGGAGTTCCTCGACGCCATGGCCGATCCCGGCAACTTCGGCTTGGCCAAGGGGCTGTTCATGAGCCCTGTGCTGAGCGGCGCCGAGATCGACCCGGAGGACCCGGAATCGTTGGCGGCCGCCATCGACGCGTTCAACGCGCTCCCCGAGAGCGAGCGGAAGGCGTTGACCGACCCCTTCATCGCCAACGTCGGTCCGCCGCCGAAGCCGGTCGAGCTGACGATCGGCGTCGAACCCGATCCGAGTGACGTCCTGGCGGCGGCCGAGCGCGCTCCGATACTCGCTCATCTGGCGGCGACGATCGACTACATCGGCGTCGGGAGAGGGCTGACCAAGACGGGCAACCTCAAGCTCGTCGACGCCAGACGGCTGCTGGCGATCTGGGAGACCGACGACGTTGCCGACCACACGATCGGCGACCACGAGTACAAGCTCCGCTCCGCGGCCGACCTGGCTCATCTCGACTACCTGCTCGAGGGGGTGCTCGACGCCGGCGCCCTGCGCAAGCAGGGCACCAGGATCGTACCGGTCAAGAAGTGGCAACGGCGTGACCCGGTCGAGCAGGTCACGGCCCTGTTCGAGGCGCTCGTGACGATCGGTCCGGTGGCGGGTCGGACCGCTCGGTTCCCCGATGCGACGGACCAACTGGTGGAGGAGGGGCTGGGCCACTGGACGGTGCCCCTGCTCTACGGCGAGACGGTCGACGTCGATGCGATCGTCGAGCAGGCTGTCGGGATCGTCGACGCCAACGTGCGGAATCCGTGGTGGCGGGACAGCACAGACATCCGGGACGCTACCGTGGCCCGACTGGTCGAGCATGGCGTGGACGTGATCGAGCGATGCGGCCTCGTGACGAGGACCGGGCACCGGATGGAGCGTGACCGCTATGACATCCGGGACCACAAGCGGGGCGGTGAGCTCCAGATCACGGCCATCGGGAGACAGGTCCTGCCGCCGTTCATCGAGCGCGCCGGCTACCGCATCACCTCGATGGGCGACGCGGCCGAGCTCGACGCAGCGGAGCTCCTCGACGCCATGGACAAGATGGGCGAGGTGGATCTCGACGACCTGTGGCGTCGCTGGCTGCCCGATCGAGGCGAAGCGGACAAGGCCAAGGCCCTGGTGGGGGCGCTCCTCGACGTGGACCACCCGTCCACGAGGCTCAACGGCTTCGCCCTGCTCGACGCCGCCGGTTCGGCCGCCAGGGCCCCGGC
>JAHELU010000284.1 GCA_024644005.1 Acidimicrobiales bacterium
GGCGTTGGCCGTGACCGCGTCGGCCGGCCGCCCCGCCGCTTCGGCTGCAGCCCGGACCTCGGTCATGGCCGCGGCGAATGCCTCGCTCGTCGGGATGATGCCGAACCAGCCGTCGAGGTGGGCCCCGGTCCGCTCGAGGGTCCTGGGACCGTGTCCCCCGCACCAGATCGGCGGCCCTCCCTGTGTCACCGGCAACGGGTACATCTGGTGGTCGCCGTCACCCCGCCACAGCTCCCGGACCCGCTCGACCACTGCGATGGAGCGGCTGGCCCGGCGCTCGAAGTCGGCGCCGACCAGCTGGTGATCGATCTCCACCCCCGGTGTGCCAGGCCCCGCTCCGATACCGAGGATCAACCGCCCACCGGAGAGGGCGTCGACGGTGGCCGTGGCCTGGGCGAGCTGCTCGGGATTCCTGAGCGAGGGCAGCAGGACGGCGGTTCCCAGCTGGACCCGCTCCGTCCTGGCCGCCACCGCTGCCAGGAGCGTCAGCGGCTCGGCTCTCGGTCTGGCCAGGAGCGAGTCGCCGGCCCACACCGAGTCGAAGCCGAGGCCTTCGGCCCGGACCGCCAACTCGACAAGTGGGCGAGGATCGCCGGATCGATCACCGTAGATGACCGCTTCGCGAGTTGGGAGGAGCACGCCGATCTTCGTCACGGTCCGGACCCTACCGCTCCTCGGACGCCTCCGCCGAGGCCAGGTGGCGCTGGGCCTGCTCGATGGCTTCGAGCGTGCGCCTGCCGGCGGTGGCCAGGGCCCGGCGCTGGGCGTCGCTCGGTGGAACCGGCTGGCTGAAGCCGTCGAGCCTGGCCTGCTCGAGCCACGGTCCGATCTCCGGATCGAGACGCCAGCGGATCATGTTCGAGGTGCTGCCAAGCCAGCACCGCAGCCAGTCGAGGGCGGAGTCGGGGTGGGGAACGACAGTGCAGAGCTCGTTCTTGGTCTCGTCGTCGTCATAGGCCGCCTCGACGTGGCCGATCAGCGCTGCGCTGAAGACCTGCTGGCAATGACGGACGGTCTGCAGCGTCAATCGGTCCTCGTCGAAGATCGGCACCGCCGGCCGTCGTTCCAGGCCGTCGGCCGAGCAGTCGACGTGGAAGGTGGAGGGGGTCGTCGGCACGGTGCCGCCGTCGAGCACGATCCGATCCGGCTCGATCCGACGGACCCGGCCGAGCCGGATGACGTGGTCGATCCGGCGGAGCTGCTCGAGCTCGGCGGAGGTGATCGTCGAGCAGCGGTACATCGTGGGCTCGATGTCGGGGTCGAGACGGAGCAGCAGCCCGTCTGCCTCCAACCGCTGGAACAACTCGCCGACCGAGGCCGATTCGGCGATGTGGACGGTCTGGCGGACGAAGCGCTCGGTGGTGCGGTCGAAGAACCGGCCGGGTTGGATGTCGGCCCGGTCGAGATACCACGAGTCCCGGGGCATGATCCAGGAGATCCGATCCGGCTCCACGCCGTTGGCCAGGAGGAACAGGCAGGCGTCGGCCCCGGTCTTGCCGGCGCCCACGATCACGTAGCCGTCCGCCGGCGACGAGACGGTTGCCAGCTCGTTGAGCGGCCCGCAGTGGACGCCGTCGGCCACGCCGTACCGGGGCGGGCTGGTGGATGGCACGGTGACGTTCATGTAGGTGGCGTCGACGGTCTTGCCTCCAGCCGTCACCGTCCACTCCCGATCCGAGACCAGTGAGGTCACGCGGCCGTCGCCGTGGTGATGGGTGAGCGGGAGGTACTGCACACGGCCGGTCGGGAGGAACTGCTGGCGCATCACCTGGTCGAAGTACGTGACCACCTCGGTCCCCGAGGCCAGCTCGTACAGCCCCTGGTTCCAACCGATGGGATCGATCCGATCGCCGCCCAGCGGGCGGGAGTTGACCCCGTAGAAGGCAGAGGGCTGGTGCAGCCGAACGAAGGGGTAGGCGTCATTCCAGTGGCCGCCCGGTCTGGCGTGGCGGTCGACGACGGTGACGGTGGCGTCGGTCTCGGCCAGCACCACGTCGGTGAAGGCCATCCCCATGGCGCCGGCGCCGACCACGAGGTAGTCGGTCGCCACGGTCGTCTCGGTGCCCATCACTGGTTGCGAATGTAGCGGTTGGGCGGTGCCGCCCGCTTGCCGGTCAGCTGAGGGGGAACGGGAACTGGAGCCAGGCCGGCCGATCGGTCCGCTCGACGGTGGTCACCCACTTGACCCACCACGGACCCCGCCGTCCCGGTGCCACCAGCCGCACCGGCGCACCGTGCCCGGGGCGGAGCGGTCGGCCGCCGTAACCGGTTGCGAGGTAGATCGATCCGGCCGCCGAGCGCGGGAACAGCCGGGCGTAGCCGGTGGCGGAGGTGATCCGGATGGCTCGGCCGGGTCCGTCCGCCAGGACCTCGGCCAGCGGCACGGCGTCCCAACGCTGCACGCTCCGCCAGCCACCGGTGCAGTCGAGGACCGCCTCCAGGGGCTCGCTGGCGGCCGCCAGCTGGGCCACCTCGACCTCCGTACCGGCGATCGTGAGCGACCAGCGGTCGGGGTCCCCCTCCGGGATCCGGTCGTCGAGCCACGACACGACCGGCATCGAGCCGGGGTCGAACGAGGCCAGCTCGTGGGAGCCGGTCCCGGCCCGATCGGCACCGTCGAGTCCGACCAGCCGGACCACCAGCTCCTGGCCCCCGACCAGGCCGCCGGCGGCAACGGTGGTGGCCCCGGCCGACAGGAGGGCGCGGCGGTTCAGGTCGGTGGTAGCCGGTCGGAGCGGTCGACTGAGGACGTGCCAGGCCAGCAGCGGCAGTACCACGGCGCTGAGCAGCAGGTGGGTCCACAGCGCCGACCAGTAGCCGACCCCGTGCCACAGACCGGTGGCGTGGAGCAGGCCGAAGCCGACCGTGGCCAGCACCACCAGCCCGAACCCGGCCGACAGCCATCGGCTCCGCCGACCCCGCTTCATGCCGCTGCGGACCGAGCCGGTGATCTTGAGCGGCGCCAGGACGAGGACGGCGAGGCCGGACACGGCGTGGAGCAGGGTGAACGGTCGTGCCCAACCCAGGTCGACGGCCCACGACATCACCCCGGTGACGAACGACAGCACCAGCAGCCCTTCGAGGAGGAGGTTGACCTGGCGAGCGGTCGGTCGCAGCGACCCGGTCCGTGCCATGACTCCAGTGTGCCCCGGACGGCCCGGCGAAGCGTCACCGGACCGGCCGGGCGCTACGAGCCGGTGGGGTGGAGCACGCAGAAGACGGCCGGAGACCGCGCCGACGACGGACCGAGGGCCTCACCGACCTCGCCGCCGGCGGCGGCCCGGTCGGCGGCAGCAAGGGACAGCCCGGCCGTCAGCCCGACGACGGCGATCACGGCCGCGGCACCGGTGACCGGGCTCGGCACGAGGCCGACGGCCACCGGGGGCTCCGGTTGGGGACCCTCGTCGATGATCAGGTGCAGCAGGGCGGCCAGCACGCCGAGGCCGACGGCGATCCACCACACCGGATCGTACGAGCCGACCCGATCGGCCAGGGATCCGCCCATCCAGGCCCCGGCGAAGGCACCGAGTTGATGGGCCAGGAACACGATCCCGAACAGGGTGCCGGTATGGGCGGTGCCGAACTGGCTGGCGACGATGCCCGACGTCAACGGCACGGTCGA
>JAHELU010000127.1 GCA_024644005.1 Acidimicrobiales bacterium
CAGTGGCCCGTTGTTGAACAGCGGGTTGAGCAGCGCCACCACCGCCGCCACCGGTACGAGGGTGACCAGCCCGGCGACGGCGAAGGCCAGATCGACCACCCGCTTCGCCCGCACGTAGCGGGCCCGGTGGAGCTCACCGACGTCGAAGAGCAGGGAGACCCGGGCGAGCTCGGCATGGGGCAGCTTGCCGATCCACTCCTCGTAGAACAGCGAGAGCGTGCGGACCCGGACGCCCCGGCGGTGCAGCTCGGCCGCCTGCTCGACGACGGGTGGGTGGGCCTGACTGGCTGCGTCGAGAACGAGGATGTTGGCGCCGGCGGCCGTCGCCCCTTCGATGATCACCGGCGCCGTCCCCGCCCGCCGGACCTGGTCGAGGTCGACCGAGCCGACGAGCGTCGAGGGTGTTTCGGTGGAACCGGCCAGGTCCTGGTTGAAGTTGGCGTGGTCCTCGGCTCGATCGACCACCAGGAAGACCCGGTCCCTCGTGGCAGCCCACGCCTCGGCGTCACGTGACAGGTTCCAGGCGATGACCGTCCAGATCGGGAGCACCAGGCCGATCAGGGCCGATGCGGAGCGAGGCAGGAGCGGTGTGGCCAGCAGGCTCTGGAAGACGGAGATGACCGCAAAGGCCGCGACGGTGGCCAGCGCCCCCCTCAGGGCCGCCCCGGAGCGCGAGCTGGCCAGCTCCGGCAGTCCGAGGGCATACGCCATGCACAGCTGGGCCGCCGCCAGGACCACCAGCCAGGTGCTGCTGGCCGAGCCCAGGAACGGGTAGGCGACGGGGGCGAGGTAGCCGGCGTGCAGCGCCCCCGCCCCGAAGATGACGGCCACGGTCACCGCGATGTACAGCGGCCTGGCCACGAGCCGCATCATCACGCGTGGGAGCCAGCACTGGTCATACCCTCGCATCGGCACGAAGCGAAGCGAGATGAGCACGGAGCCGGGGCCGAGATGGGCACGGAGCCGGGGGCGAGATGAGCACGGAGCCGGGGGCGAGATGAGCACAGCGCGGCCGGACCTGGCTCACGGACCGGGGGCCGCGGCCGACGGGGAGGGCTCAGCAGCTCGCCACAGAACCGTTGCGGGCCGGGAGCTCGGAGCCCATCGCCATGCCAAAGCACCTCGACTACGACGAACCGGTTCTTCGCTACCACCGCATCGTCGCCGAACTGGCGGCCGACATCGCCCCGACCGGTGCGGTCGTGGCCGACGTCGGCTGCGGACCCGGTCAGCTGCTCGGTCTGCTGGCCGGGCTGCGACCCGATCTCCACCTCGTCGGCATCGACGGCGACGGGGAGTGCCTGCGCCGTGCGGGCGGGCGCTGCCCGACCGCCGAGCTCCTGATCGACGACATCGAGCACCTCCATTCGATCGGCCGGCGCGTCGGCCGCATCGACGTGATCACGTCGTCCCATTCCCTCGAGCACCTGGCGGACCCGGTCGGGGCGCTGCAGCGGTGGCGAGCCCTCCTGTCACCGACGGGCCGGTTGGTCCTGGCCGTCCCGAACTCGCTGCAACCGCTCCTCTTGGCCCGAGCGCTGTTCCGGCGGCCGAAGGCCAACGACGGCCACTACTACATCTGGGATCGAGCGACGTTCGAGAACTTCTGCCGGCTCGCCGGGTTCCGGATCACCGCTACGGGACTGGACTACGTGCCGCTCGTCCCGGTGCGGGTACGACGGCGCGTCCCCGCCATCTCTGCGGTCGAGCAGGCACTGCTCGGGCCGCTCCCCCAGTTCTCGAACTCCCACATCGTGGTGCTGGAGCCGATCGGACCGGCCCCGATCGGCGGACCGACCGTCGGCGAGGTCAGGGCAGAACCTGGGCCAGGAACCGACCGGTATGACTGCTCGTCTGCGTAGCCAGCTCCTCCGGTGACCCGACGGCCACCACGGTCCCGCCGCCGTCACCACCGTCGGGGCCGAGATCGATGATCCAGTCGGCCGTCTTGATCACGTCCAGGTTGTGCTCGATCACGAGCACGGTGTTGCCCTGTTCGACGAGGCGGCCGAGCACGGTCAGCAGCCGGCCGATGTCCTCGAAGTGCAGCCCGGTGGTCGGCTCGTCGAGCAGGTAGATCGTGTGACCGGTGGACCGCTTTGCCAGCTCGGACGCCAGCTTCACCCGCTGGGCCTCGCCACCGCTGAGCGTGGGCGCCGGCTGGCCGAGACGGACGTACCCGAGGCCGACATCGACCAGCGTCTGTAGGTGGCGGGCGATCGGCGGCTGGTTCGAGAAGAACTCGAGCGCCTCCTCGATCGGCATGTCGAGGACATCGGCGATCGACTTGCCCTTGAACATGATGTCGAGCGTGTCCCGGTTGTACCGGGCCCCCTTGCAGACCTCGCACGGCACGTAGACGTCCGGCAGGAAGTGCATCTCGATCTTGAGCGTGCCGTCGCCGGCGCAGGTCTCGCACCGGCCCCCCGACACGTTGAAGCTGAACCGCCCCGGCTGGTAGCCCCTGACCTTGGCCTCGTTCGTCATGGCGAAGAGCTTGCGAATGGCGTCGAACACCCCGGTGTAGGTGGCCGGGTTCGACCGGGGGGTTCGACCGATCGGCGACTGGTCGATGTCGATCACCTTGTCGAGGTGCTCGAGCCCCTCGATCGAGCGGTGCAGGCCGGGCGGCATCTTCGAGCTGTAGATGCGCTGCATCAGCGACCGGAGAAGGATCCCGTTGACCAGGGTCGACTTGCCGGAGCCGGACACGCCGGTGACGGCGACGAAGCAGCCGAGCGGGATCTCCACATCGATGTTGCGAAGGTTGTTCTCCCTCGCCCCGGTGATCGTCAGCCGGGCCTCGGTGGGCCGGCGCCGCTGCTGCGGTACCGGGATGCGCTTCTTGCCGGACAGGTACTGGCCGGTGATGGAGGCCCGCCGCTTCAGCAACCCCTTGACCTGACCGCTGTAGACCACATCGCCGCCGTGCTCGCCCGCCCCCGGCCCGATGTCGACGACGTGGTCTGCCACCCGGATGGTCTCCTCGTCGTGCTCGACGACCAGCACCGTGTTGCCGATGTCGCGGAGGCGGCACAACGTCGAGATCAGCTTGGCGTTGTCGCGCTGGTGGAGCCCGATGGACGGCTCGTCGAGCACGTACAGCACGCCGACCAGCCCCGACCCGATCTGGCTGGCAAGGCGGATCCGTTGCGCCTCACCGCCGGACAGCGTCGAGGCCGAGCGGCTCATCGAGAGGTAGTCGAGCCCGACGTCGAGCAGGAAGCTCAGCCGGGCGTTGATCTCCTTGATGACCCGGTCGGCGATCAGGTGCTCCCTGTCGGTCAGCTCCAGCCCGTCGAGGGCCTTTGCCGCCTCGCCGATCGAGATCGAGCAGATCTCGTGGATGTTCCGCCCGTCGATCGTGCAGGCCAGCGACAGCGGGTTCAGCCGAGCGCCGTCGCAGGCCGGGCAGTTGACCTCCCGCATGTAGCCCTCGATCTGCTCCCGGGCGCTGTCGGACTCCGACTCCGAGTGACGGCGCCGGAGATAGGGCACGACCCCCTCGAAGTTGGCGTTGTACGTCCTGACCCGACCGAAGCGGTTCTTGTACCGGACCGTGACCTTGATGCCGCCGGCCCGGGATCGCCCGGTGCCGCCGTCCAGCAGCAGCTTCCGCTCCTTGGCCGTCAGGTCCTGCCACGGTGTGTCGACATCGATCCCGTGTTGCTCGCAGACGCCCTGGACCAGCCGCTCGAAGTACTGGCTCTTGCGGGAGGCCCACGGGTGGATGGCGCCCTCGGCCACCGAGAGCTCGGGATTGGGGACCACGAGCTGGGGGTCCACCTCGAACGTGGTACCGAGCCCGTCGCAGGCATCACAGGCGCCGTACGGTGAGTTGAACGAGAAGTTGCGGGGGGCCAGCTCCTCGAAGCTCTTGCCGTCGCTGGGGCGGGACAAGTGCTGGCTGAAGACCAGCACCTCCGTCTCGGCGTCCGATCCCTTCGGCGGCACGATCTCTATCTCCGCCACCCCTTCGGCCAGCCGGAGGGCGGTCTCGATGGAGTCGGTGAGGCGGCGCTCGATGCCGTCCCGACGGACCAGCCGATCGACGACCACCCGGATGTCGTGGGTCTCGTAGCGGGCGAGATCGGGGAGCTCGCCACCGAGCTCGATCGGCTGATCGTCGACGATGGCCCTGACGTAGCCCTCCTTGGCGAGATCGGTGAGCAGGGTCTCGTAGGTGCCCTTGCGGCCCCGAACCACCGGGGCGAGCACCTGGAACCGGGTGCCGTCCTCCAGCTTGAGGATGCGATCGACGATCTGCTGCGGCGTCTGGCGGACCAGGGGCTCGCCGGTCTCCGGATCGTGGGGCGTGCCGACCCTGGCGAACAGCAGCCGGAGGTAGTCGTAGACCTCGGTGACGGTGCCGACGGTGGAGCGGGGATTGCGGCTCGCCGATTTCTGGTCGATCGAGATCGCGGGCGACAACCCCTCGATGATGTCGACGTCCGGCTTGTCCATCTGGCCGAGGAACTGCCGGGCGTAGGCCGACAGGGACTCGACGTACCGGCGCTGGCCCTCGGCGTAGATCGTGTCGAATGCGAGTGACGACTTGCCGGATCCGGACAGGCCGGTGAAGACGATCAGCTTCTCCCGGGGCAGCTCGAGGTCAATCCCCCGCAGGTTGTGCTCCCTGGCTCCACGAACGACGATCTTGCCTGCCACTCCGGCGAGCCTAGCGGCGGCCCCAACCGAACGGGCGTTCTGTTCGATGATTCGGCGGGGCTGCGCAGGACCCCACCGGGACCGCCGCCCGGGCCGATCACGGCGCCCGGGATCCGGCCCACCACTCAAGCCGGGGACCGGCCGATCCGACCTGTAGAACCACGGACCGGTCGCAGAACCGGGTCAGATTCTCCCGGGAAGTGAGGTCGAGTGGGGCTAGTCAGGGCACGGCCGAGCGGCGGATCGCCGAACCGGGCGACCGGTCGATCGACGGCCGAGTCGGCCATCGACGGGTCGCAGCGGCCCGCCGCTGGGCCGGGACCCACGGTCCGCCACCAGGCGCTCCTGGCGCTCGTGCTGTTCGCCTTGTTGCCGGTGGCGGGACTCCGCGCCGTGTGGTCGGCCGACGAGGGGGCGCTGCTGCGGCAGGTCGATCACCTCGAAGCCGGCAATGGTTGGGTCTTCGACCACCCGTTCCCGGAGGCCGATCCCGGCGGGAGCTACGCGCCGATCCACCTGTCATCGTGGGCCGACCGCGACGAGTGCCCGTCGCCCGAGACCGGTTGCCACCGCACGATCGCCCTGGCCAAGCACGTGATCTACCTGTGGATCGCCACCGGCCTGTACGGGCTCGGGGGGTACGGTGCGATCGTGGTCCTGTCGGTGGCGGGCACGGTGGCTGCTGCCATCGCAGCCGGCCGGTTGGCCGGATCGGTGGAGCCGTCCGCGGCAACGCCGGCGCTGTGGCTGACCGGGCTGGCCAGCCCGCTGCTCATCAACTCCTACGTGGCCTGGGCCCACACCGTGGGCGCCGCCCTCGTCGGTTGGGCGCTGTACGGCCTCACGCGGCACGCACGATCGGCCGACCGCTCCGGGATCGGCGCCCCACGATGGCTCGGGCCCGTCGCCGGATCGGTCGCCCTGGCAGCCGCTCCGACCGTCAGGACCGAGGGTGCGCTGGCCGGGATCGCCATCGGACTCGGCCTGTTGACGGTCGGGCTGCTGCCCATCCACCGGGACCGGCCGGCGGCCCGGCGGCAAGGGCTGGCGACTGGGGCGCTGGCGCTCGTCGCCACCGGGGGTGGCATCGCCATCGACGCCCTCACGGCCACCCCGACCGGCGGCCCGACCGAAGCGGTCGGCCTCGACGAGTCGCACGGCTTCCTGGCCGGCCGGTTCGAAGCGCTCTCGATCACCTGGCTCCAACCGGGTTACGACGGTCATCCCGCCGATCTGGCGATCCTGGTCGCGGCGGCCGCCGTGCTGGCGGCGGCCGTGGCGGCCCGGCGGGGTCCTGACGGGATCGCCGTCGTCCGCCCGCTCCTCGTCGCAGCGGTGGTGGCGCTGGCACTGCGCATGCTGGTGGCTCCCGGCGCCCTCGTGCCCGGTCTCGTGATGGCCTTCCCGGTGCTGTTCGCCGGGCTGATCCTGCTGCGCCGGCGAGACCTCGCCGACCCCCGGCTCGCCGAGCTCGTCCTGCCGTTCGCCCTGTTCTGCGCGGCGGTGCTGGCCACCCAGTACCGCTACGGGGGCGGCGGCGAGTGGGGTGGCCGCTACTTCGCCATCGGGCTGCCGCTCGGGGTGGCGGCTGCCACGGTGGGCCTCGTCCGGGCCGCGCGACGCTTCCCGACCGACGCTCGACGGCAGTTGGGTGCGCTTCTGCTGGCCTCGATCGCCCTGCTCGGCTCCATGGGCCTCTACGGTCTCCGGTCGGTCCGACACCGCACCGCCGAGCTGGGCCGGCAGCTCGAGGCCTCGCTCGTGGCCCCCGGTGACGGCGACGATCGACCAGTGGTGGTCACCACCATCGATGCCTTCCCGCGGTGGCTGTGGAGCGACCTCGACCGGGCTCGCTGGCTGCGCGTCCCCGAGGACGATCTGGGCTCGCTCGCCGACCGGCTCCGATCGCTCGGCATCGAGGGCTTCACCCTGGTGTCGACCAGACCGGACCAGGACGCGGCCCGGCTCGGCCCGTGGTTCCAGCCCGAGACTGGCAGCGAGGAGCGCAGCGGCGGCGACTGGTTCCTGGTGCTGTCGGCGGCCGGGTAGCCGTTCTCAGCGGGGATCGTCTTCACCTCAGGGCCTCGGCGAACAGGACGGAGCGCTCGCTTCGCCAGATCGGATCTCGGCGCTCGGCTCTAGACCATCTCCCGGAGCTCACGACGGAGATCCTTGATCTCGTCCCGGAGCCGGGCCGCGTACTCGAACCGGAGCTCCGAGGAGGCGTCCTGCATCTCCTCCTCCAATGTGTCGATGAGCCGGCGGAGCTGGTCCTCGGGGAGCTCGGCCAGCTCCTTGATCCGCTGCTGCTCCTCCGGGCGGCGCTTCCGCTGATCCTTGCCGGGAGCTGGCGCCCCTTCGTCGGGTCGGATCAACGACAGGATGTCGGTGACCGCCTTGCGGACGGTCTCCGGTTCGATGCCGTTCGCCTCGTTGTAGGCGATCTGCAGGCCTCGCCTCCGGTTGGTCTCGGAGATGGCCTTCTGCATCGATGGCGTGACCTGGTCGGCGTACATGATGACCCGGCCGTCGACGTTGCGAGCGGCCCGGCCGATCGTCTGGACGAGCGACGTCTCGGATCGCAGGAATCCCTCCTTGTCTGCGTCGAGGATGCAGACGAGCTGCACCTCGGGGAGGTCGAGACCCTCCCGTAGCAGGTTGATGCCGACCAGGACGTCGAACTCCCCCATCCTGAGCCCACGGAGCAGCTCGATGCGCTGGATGGTGTCGACCTCGGAGTGGAGGTACCGGACCCTGACCCCCTGCTCCAGCAGGTACTCGGTGAGGTCCTCGGCCATCTTCTTGGTGAGGGTCGTGACGAGCACCCGGCCCTCCTTGTCGACCACGCCGGAGATCTCCTCCAGGAGGTTGTCGATCTGGCCCTTGGTGGGCCGGACCAGCACCTCGGGATCGATGAGCCCCGTCGGGCGCACGATCTGCTCGACCACCGTCGAGGAGTGCTCCAGCTCGTACGGCCCCGGCGTGGCCGAGAGGAACACGACCTGGTTCACCATCTCTCGCCACTCGTCGAACCGGAGCGGCCGGTTGTCGGCCGCAGACGGCAAGCGGAAGCCGTGCTCGATCAGCGTCTCCTTCCGGCTCCGGTCACCCTCGTACTGGCCGTGGAGCTGGGGCACGGCGACATGGCTCTCGTCGAGCACCATCAGGTAGTCGTCAGGGAAGAAGTCGAGCAGGGTGAAGGGGCGCTCGCCGGGCGAGCGACCGTCGATGTGGCGGCTGTAGTTCTCGATGCCGTTGCAGAAGCCCATCTCCTGCATCATCTCCAGGTCGTACTGGGTCCGCATCCGCAGCCGCTGGGCCTCGAGCAGCCGCTGCTGGCCCTCCAGCTCGGCCAGCCGCTCCTGCAGCTCGGCTTCGATGCCGGCGATGGCCTTCGCCATCTTCTCGTCCGAGGCCACGTAGTGGGTGGCCGGATACACCGCCAGGTCCTCGAGCGACGCCAGCCGCTCGCCGGTGAGCGGGTCGACCGTTGTGATGGCCTCGATCTCGTCGCCGAACAGCTCGATGCGGACCAGGAACTCCTCGTATGCCGGGTGGACCTCGATCGTGTCTCCCCTGACCCGGAACTTCCCCCTGGTGAGGCTCATGTCGTTCCGCTCGTATTGCATGTCGACGAGCTTCGTGAGGACGGCCCGCTGGTCGTACTCCTTGCCGACCTCCAGCATCAACAGCTTCTTGCGGTACTCCTCTGGCGAGCCGAGCCCGTAGATGCACGAGACCGAGGCCACGACGATCGTGTCGTGCCTGGTGAGCAGGGCCGACGTTGCGGCGTGGCGCAACCGGTCGATCTCGTCGTTGACCGAGGAGTCCTTCTCGATGTAGGTGTCCGAGGACGGGATGTAGGCCTCGGGCTGGTAGTAGTCGTAGTAGCTGACGAAGTACTCGACACGGTTCTCGGGGAAGAACTCCCGGAACTCGTTGGCGAGCTGAGCGGCCAGGGACTTGTTCGGGGCGATGACCAGCGTCGGCCGCTGAACGGCCTCGATGGTCCACGCGATCGTGGCCGACTTCCCGGAGCCGGTGATGCCGAGCAGGGTCTGCATCGGCTCGCCGGCCTGGATGCTCTTCGCGAGCTCGGCGATGGCCGTTGGTTGATCTCCCGCCGGACGGTACGCCGACACCATCTTGAACGCAGGCACGACCGAATTCTACTGGAGTGGGGTGACGGTCAGCCCGTATCGGCGGCCGCCAGCGTGACCAGCCACCGCCAGCAGCGATCGATCTCGGCGTCGAGCTGGGCCAGGTCGCCACTGTTGTCGACGACGAAGTCGGCGAGGGCCAGCCGCTCCTCCCGCGTGGCCTGGGCCGCCATCCTGGCCTCGGCATCGGCCCGGTCGAAGCCCCGCTGGGTGACCAGGCGTTCGATCGCCGCCTCCACCGGGCAGTCGACGACGATCACGCCCTTCGCCCCCCGCTTCTCGGCGTCGCCCGCACCGAGGAGGGGGATGTCGAGCACCACGATCCGGTCGCTGCCGGCCAGCTCCTCGATCTGGCGCTCCATCTCCCGCCGGACGGCAGGGTGGACGAGCCCGTTGAGGGCCTTCAGCTCGTCCTCGTCGTTGAAGACGATGGCTGCGATGGCCTGGCGGTCGAGCTGGCCGTCGGGCTCGACGATCCCGTCGCCCCACCGCTCGACCATGGCTGCGTACACCGCCCCGTCCGGCTGCTGGAGCTGCTTCACCACGACGTCGGCGTCGATGACGGCCGCACCGCGCTCGGCCAACCGGTCGGACACCGAGGACTTGCCCGCCCCGATCCCCCCGGTCAGTGCCACCAGCAGCATCGGCAAAAGATAGCAGCGGTTTCGCCGCCGCCGGCCGGTGGGCTATGAAGGTGGACGAAGGGGTGGGCCACACCCCACGAGCCGGGAAGGGGTCTCGTGACCTGGACGAGCGATGCGGTGACCGAAGACGGCGTCGCCGAGCGGGAGTTCGTGATCGAGCGCGACGGGAGCGCCATTCCCGGCGTTGTCTGGTCGCCGTCGCAGGGGGTGGCCGATCGGCTGTTGCTGCTCGGCCACGGCGGCACGGCGGACAAGCGGGCCGACTACATCCAGGAGGTCGCCCGCCTGGCGGTCGGTCGTGGCATGGAGGCGGTGGCCATCGACGGACCCGGCCATGGGGATCGGGCGCTCGACGACCTGCCGCTCGACCAGGAGATGGTCGATCTCGAGCGGTTCGAAGACGTCTGGCATCGGGGCGGCGGGACGGCCGGGATCGTCGCCGACTGGCAGGTCACCATCGATTTCATCGAGTCGCAGCGGGAGACGAGACCGACCGGGTGGTGGGGGTTGTCGATGGGCACGATGATGGGCCTCCCGCTCGCCGCGGCCGACGAGCGGATCTCCGTTGCGGTGCTCGGGCTGATGGGCGACTGGGGCCCGAACGGCGCCGACCTGGTCAGGCTCGCTCCGGACGTGATCTGCCCTCTCTGGTTCCTCGTCCAGTGGGACGACGAGATCGTCCCCAGGGAGACGAGCCTGGCGTTGTTCGACCGACTCGGCAGCCATCGCAAGACGCTGCACGCCAACCCCGGGGCCCATGCCGAGGTGCCGGCCTCCGAGGTGATGGCATCCATCGGGTATCTCGACCGCTACCTGCGGTGACCCCGGTCGTGCGCTCGCCGGTGGGAGCGGTCTGACGCCGCCAACGCCACGAGAACGTCATTTATCTCAAATCGGTCCCCGCCACTCCGATTTCTAACTGGGGCCGGGATTCGTCCTGGACCGACCACGAGAGAAACGACTCGCACCATCGTCATGGGAATGCCCACCCTGAGCCACCGCCAGAAGCCGGGACTGCTGGAGCATCCCGCGCTCTGGGACACCGAGGCGCGGGTCCTGGGCGACGATGCGCAGGACGGTTCGACCGTCGATCAGTTGGCCAGCTTCTCCGCTGCGATCGTCAACGTCCGCTGGGCCACGACCGCCGTGTCGCTGGTGCTCGTGAGCAGCAGCCTCCTCCGTCCCGACTGGCCGACGATCGTGGCGACCCTGGCGGTGCTCGGCAACACGATCTACCGGTCGGTCCACCCCCTCGTCTACACCGGCTCCCCCGCCGACCAGATCCTGCTGCTGCTGGAGGTGACGCTGTTCTGGGTGATCCTGGCCGTCACCGGATTCTGGCAATCGCCGCTGGTGATCGCTTCCACCGCCGTGCTGGTGGTCGCCGGATTCGCCGGCGGCTTCAGGCTGGCTCTGCGCATCGGGGCGGCCACGACGATCAGCCTCACGATCGTCGGCTTCACGGTCACCGAGTGGACCACGGTCAGGATGTCCGAGTCGATCCAGTGGTCCACCCTGCTGCTGCTGACCGCGGTCATCGCCGGGTACGGACGCCGGATATCGGGCGAGGCCAGCCGGCGTCACTCGGCGACGCTCGATCGGGTCAGCCAACTGACCGACGCCAACACGCTCCTGTTCAAGCTCCACCGGCTGGCCCAGACGCTGCCGGCGTCGCTCGACCAGCAGGAGGTGCTCGACTCCAGCCTCGTCAAGCTGCGGGGCCTGCTCGACTTCGATCGGGCCCTGATCCTGCTGCTCGAGGAGGTCGACCGGACCTGGGTGGTGGCCAAGCAGCAGGCGCTCGGTCTGAGCGGCACGCTCGACCCGGCGACGCTGCCCGACGGGGGCCGGCAGGCGCTGGCGACCTGGCGCACGATCTACGTACCGGATCTGGGGGCCGACCGGCCGGGGCTCCATCCCTCGTCCCGCAGCGGCCTGTTCGCCCCTCTGACGGCCCGCAACCGCCTGATCGGGCTGGTTGCGGTCGAAACGCACCGACCCGGCCACTACGAGGAGCGGGACCGGCGAGCGCTCCAGGGCTTCATCGAGCCGATGGCGCTGGCCATCGACAACGCCAGGTGGTTCCGTCGGCTGCGCAGGGTGAGCGTCGACGAGGAGCGGTCCCGCATCGCCCGCGACCTGCACGACCGGATCGGGCAGTCGCTGGCCAGCCTCGGTTTCGACGTCGATCGCCTGGTTCGCCGACACGGATCGGGGAAGGAGATCGGCGCCGACCTGCAACTCCTGCGGGAGGGGGTCAGGGCGGTCACCTCGGAGGTCCGCGACGCGCTCTACGATCTCCGGGCCGATGTCGCCGAGGACAAGGATCTCGAGCAGACGGTCGGCGAGTTCGCTGACCGCCTTGCACAGCGGAGCGACCTCCGCATAGACGTCGACGCCGAGGCCTCCGGCCGGCTGCCGCTGCTGCAGGAGCGGGAGATGTGGCGCATCGCCCAGGAGGCGCTGATAAACGTCGAGCGGCACGCGAGCGCCACGTCGGTCACCGTGACCTGGCGCTGCGACGGCGAGCGCGCCGCCCTGGACATCGTCGACGATGGCCGGGGCATGACCGAGCTCAATGCCGGACGGATCGACTCCTACGGGATCGTCGGCATGCGGGAACGAGCGAACAGCATCGGGGCTGGCTTCGAGATCACATCCAAACCTGGAGAAGGGACAACAGTCCGGTGTTACCTCAATCAGACATGAACAACCGCCGATCGACCGACGATCAGGTCGGTCGGAGGCCGGGGCCGGCAGGTGAGGAGCAGGCGCCGATGCGCCGCGCCATCCGGCTGCTGCTCGCCGACGATCACCGGATGCTACGGGAGGGCCTCCGACGATCGCTGGACGAGCTGGGCTTCACGATCGTCGGGGAGGCCCGCAACGGGGCGGAAGCGGTCGATCTCGCAGCCGCGGTTCAGCCGGACGTGGTGCTGATGGACGTCACGATGCCGGAGCTCGACGGGGTCGAGGCCACCCGCCAGCTCAAGGAGCGGCTGCCAGCCACGTTCATCATCATGCTGACGATGCACGCGGACCAGGACGTGCTCGCCGAGGCGATCAGGGCCGGAGCCAACGGTTACCTCGTGAAGGACTGCAGCACCGACGAGATCGCCTCGGCCATCGATGCGGTGGTGACCGGTGAGACCGCGCTGTCGCCGAGGTTGGCGGCCTCGATGCTGGCCGAGGTCCGGCGCCAGGACGGGTCACCGCAGTCCGACCGGGTCATCACGCCCCGGGAGGAGGAGGTGCTGCAGTTGATCGCCGACGGGTGCTCCACCCCCGAGGTGGCAGAGCAGTTGTTCATCAGCCAGAAGACGGTGAAGAATCACCTGGCCTCGATCTACCAGAAGCTGGATGCCAGGGACCGCACCCAGGCCGTGCTCCAAGCCGTCCGGATGGGCATCGTCAGTCTGAAGTGACGACCGAGTGACCGTCAGTCCGAACTGACCACCGACTGACCGTCAGTCCGAACTGACCACCGAGTGACCGGCGGCGTCGGGCCGGCGGAGATGGCCGACACAGCCGACGATCTGCCTGCCGACACCGTGCCCGACACCGTGCCCGACCGCGGTCGCTGCATCATCGGAGCGGCCACGGTCACGAACCGACGAACGCACGACCAGCCGGAAGGTCACGGCGAGCTGGCAGCCGACCAGCACGAGCGCCACGGCGAGCACGAGCCGCAAGTCCACTAAGGACCTCAGCGAGTAGGCTCGGCCGCTCGCTTCGCCACGGTTGGATCTCGGCTCGTGGAGCCGAGATCTCGGCGCTGTGTATCCGGAGGATCCGCCTACCGGCTGATCCTCCAAGCCGAGCAGGCCGCCGAAGATGGGCTCGATGCGGTGGCCGCGAAGCCACACGACGGCCCTGCCCAGCCCTTCGTCCGGCTCCGCCCCGGATCCCGCTCAGCTGCTGCAGCGACCGAACGCCGGGCTGTCGACCCGACACGCCACGACCCAGCGGTCGCCGTCCATGGCGAACTGCCAGCGGTCGGAGCGGCGCAGCCAGTCCGTCAGCAGGCCGTCGGCCTCCCACAGCACCACATCGGCGCCTCGACGATCGAGCACGTCGTCGTAGTCGCCCCCCTCGAGCAGCGTCAGATGGTCGCGGCTGACGCCCAGCGGGTGGAAGTCGAAGCGATCGTCCATGAAGACCCTGGCTCCTGCCCCGTACCGGAAGGTCAAGTAGTTGCCGACGGCCTCACGGTGGACGACCACCACGTCCGGCGACGGGAACAGCGCCCGCTCCTCCAGGTAGTCGACCTCGCGCTCCGGGTAGAGCGTCAAGTCGAGGCCGGGGCCGATGAGGACGGCAGCGCCGCCGACCGCCAACGCCACCAGAGCGGCGCTACCGATGGCCCGGGAGATCGGCGACGCAGCCGTCCCCTCGTCGCGGCCGAAGAGATCCCTGAGCGACGGGGCGACCATGGCCACCACCACGATCGATGCCGGGGCGATGTTGCGGACCGCCAGCAGCCCCATCCCGAGGAACCCGATGGCCGGCAGGAGCTCCTGCCACCCCGCCCCGCGCTTGGCGGCCACCACCACCAGCGGGATCAGGCCGAGGTAGAGCCACTCCCAGGGGGAGGCGAAGGTCGGCGGCTGCCACTCGACGACCGCCTGCAGTGCCTCGCGGCGGGGCAGCATCCTGATCGGGAACGTCAGCAGCCGCAACCCGACCGGGTTGATCACGGCCAGGGCCGTGCCGACCGCGGCGAAGCCGGCCAGCCGTAGCTCCCGGCTCGGCAACTGGCGCCGATCGAGCCACTGCCCGAGGGCCACCGCGGCGATGAGCGCGAACGCAAGGGGGAACGTGCCGTGGGCGTTGACCCACAGCCACATCACCGGAACGAGCAACCAGGGCGACCGGTCGAGGCGGATGACCTGGAGGACGGCCACCAGCGCCAGCAGGCCGAACAGCAACGGTCGTGGTGACCACAAGCCGACGCCCAGGACCAGTGGCATGACGGCCAGCCCGAACCGGGGGACGATCCGTCTGGCGGGTGCGGCCAGCTGCCACAGGCCGAGCCCGATGCCGGCCGCCACGACTCCGTGCAGGGCCCGAACGCCGGACGATCCGCCGACCTGGCCGGT
>JAHELU010000285.1 GCA_024644005.1 Acidimicrobiales bacterium
CGCCGACCCGTCGAACTCCGCGTCGATCCCGTCCGTCGAGGCGGTGAACGATGCCGTCGGCGGCTCCGGGTCGGGGACGACCGCGCCGGCCCGCCCCTGGACACCCGAGGCGAAAAGGCGGGCGACCTCGTTCGCCGACAGCGCCCGGGAGTACACCGACACCTCGTCGATACTGCCGTCGAGGTAGTCGCTCTGCGGCCAGCGGTTGCCGTAGAAGTTGATGCCGAAGACCACCTGGATCTGGGACAGGTCGGCGTACCCGGCCCGCACGTAGCTCGTCGGCATCCCGTTCGCGAGCCCCGCGGGATCGAAGGCCGTCCCGGTCTGGGTGCCCTGCAGCCACCCGTCGACGTAGAACGCCGCGTTGCCGTTGCCGTCGTAGGTGCCCACCGCGAGGTGCCACTCGCCGTCGTTCCAGACCGGGCCCTGGTTGCGGATGTTGATCGTGCCGACGCCGAAGATCCCACCGGTGCCGGACTTCATCGCGAAGACCAGGCTCCCGTTGTTGTCCATCACGATGATCCGGTCGGTGTTGCCGCCCGGACCGGTCGGCTGGTCGCTCTGCGCCATGATCGCGCCGCCGCGGGTGCTGTCGGTCTTGAACCAGACCGCCTGGCTGAACGCGTTGGGAGCCTGGATCGGCGAGGACCCGGCGACGTAGCCGCTGCTGCCGTCGAGCTCGACGGCGTCGTCGTCGGCCAGCTGGCCCGCGACGCCCCGGGTCGCCCCGCCCTCGTAGGTGCCATCGGCACCGCTGCCGCTGCTGTCGGCGGCGGCGCCGTCGCTGTCGCCCAGCCCCCACCAGAGCAGCGGGTCGAGGTCGGACTGCACCTGGGCGTAGGCGGGCGGCGCCGAGGTTGCCACCGTGCCGCTGACGGCGAACGACCGCGGTCCCTCCCTCGAGCCGTCGAAGGCGCCGACCCGGTAGGAGTGGGTCGATCCCGGAGCCAGCCCGGTGTCGTCGAAGCGCAGCACCGGGTGGGACCACGGCCACGAGCGCGCCTGGAGGGTCGCGACCGGCGTCGCGGCGTTGTCGCGGTAGATCCGATAGCTGAGCAGACCGGTGTCCGGGTCGTCCACCGCCGGGAACTCGACGGTCAGCGTGCCCGCCGCGGTGGGCTGCACGGTCACGGGCATGGTGGAGACGATGCGCGGTGGCGTGTTGGGCCACGGATCACCGTTGTAGGAGACCCCGACCCGCAAGGGAGCGGCGACGTCGCCGTTCTTCTCGAAGCGGGCCAGGCCCTGCTGGAGCTGCCCGTTCACCCGGGTGAAGTCGCCGCCGACGATGACCTGGTTGCCGTCGGTGGTCATCACGTGCGGGCCGATGCTCGTCTGTCCGGCCGCGTTGGTGTTCGGCGCCCAGTGCACGAAGCTGCCGTCGCGGACGTCCTGACCCACCAGGTAGCGGTGCAGGAACGTGTCCCGGCTGGTGCCGCCGGCGTAGCCGCCCATCGCGCCGCCCTCCGTGAAGGGGCAGTCGTGCTGGTGGGAGCCCTTGTAGAGCACGCCGTCCAGATAGGCCAGGCCCTGCGAGGCGCCCAGGCACGGCGAGTTCCAGTGCATGAAGCCGTCGCTGACCCGCGCTGCGTAGGTGCCCTCGTAGCAGCCCGGCGGGTCACCCTCGGCCGTGACGTAGGCCGTGTCGCCGACGACGAGGATCTTGGTGGTGCGGCCCAGGCAGTTGGTGTTGATCGGCTGGGAGAGCGTGGCGTCCCACTGCTCGAGCGCGGCGTCCGTCGGGTCCAGCGAGGCGATGCCGCCGGTCAGGACTCCGTCGATACGGTTGAAGCTGCCGCCGACCAGGACCCGGCTCCCGTCCGGGGTCACTTCGATCGTGTTGACGCGAGGCGAGGGTGTGATGTCCCGCCAGGGGTCCGGCGCCTCGAGCAGTGGGTCGAACGCCGTGTTCAGAGCACCGTCGGTCGCGCTGACCGCGGCCAGGTTGGCTTGCGCCGTCCCGTTCACGGTGGTGAAGTCGCCGCCCAGGTAGACGACCGACGCGGACGCGTCGACCGAGACCACGCTCCGGTTGGGGTTCGGAGCGAACCCGTTGACCAGCGTGCCGCTGGGGATGTCGATCGCCGCCACCCGGTTGCGGGTGGTCCCGTTCACCGTCGTGAAGGCCCCGGCGATGTAGAGCCGGCTCTGGTCCGGCGACACCGACATGTCGAGCACGCGGCCGTTGAGGTTCACGTTGAAAGCGGTGACCAGAGCGCCGGTCGAGGCGTCGAAGGCCGCCAGGTAGTTGCGGGTCACCTCCTGCGCGCTCCCCGGGCTCGTGCCCGGTGGACGAACCCGCGTGAACGTGCCGCCCGCGTAGATGACGCCGTGGGCGGTCGCGAGCGCACGCACCTCGTTGTTGGTCTGCCATGTCGACGAGTGCGTGCCGCTCAGGACATGGCCGGTGATCACGGCCGCCGCCGGCGCGGGCAGCACGGCCACCGACACGGCCGACAGCATCATCGCGACGCTGACCCACCCCGAAAAAGCCCTCGACAGTCCAGCAGGCATGAAGAAACCCCACCCATACACATGCCGGCGTTCGCGCCGACCCGCCCCATGGCCCCCCACGGGTCCTGCGATCCTAGAGGCGGCCCGAGCCGTCCGGAACCCCCTTCGGGCCGCATAGCGCCGCAGCTCCGCCGTCGAGGAGGTGTGGCTGGGGCGGGTCCGCAGGGACCGACCTCACCCGTGCGCGTGACGCCCTGGTCCGCTGACTACCTCAACGCCTGGGGAGGGTGGCACCAGGTCGACCAGCTGGGCCGGGAAGCCTGCTGCCCGGACGTGAAGGCCTGTCGCGTCCTCCAGGCCCCTGATGAGGTTCGGAGAGAACTCCCGGGGGCCGTAGCGGCCCAGCGCGTCCGCCACGAGGTCTTGCAGGAGCGGTGACAGCCTCAGCGGCACCCTCGTACGGTCGGCTACGGACTGGAAGAGGCCGAGGTCCTTGGCCACCAGGTCCAGGGTGAACCCGATGTCGCGGCTGCCGTTGAGGATGACCTGCCCCTCGGTCTCGTGCACGAACGAGTTCCCGGAGGAGATCCGGATCGCGTCGTAGGTCGTTGCCAGGTCCATGCCCGCGGCGGTGGCGGTGACCAGGGCCTCGGTCAGCGCCGCCAGGTGAGCGGTTGCCAGGTAGTTGGTGACTACCTTGAGGACCGAGGCGGTGCCGAGCGGCCCGGTATGAAGGACCTGACGACCCATGGCGCTGAGCACCGGGAGCAGTCGCTCGAACAAGGGGCGGTCGCAGCCGGCGAAGATCGAGATGTTGCCGGTCGCGGCACGGTGGCAGCCGCCCGAGACAGGACAGTCCGCCGCCGCTACGCCCACCTCGGCGAGCCGACGGGCAAGGCGATGCACCTCCGTCTCGTCGGTCGTGCTCATCTCCACCCACACCGAGCCCGGAGTCATGGCGGTGATCAGCCCGTGCTCCCCCTCGATCACTTCGGCGCTCGCCGCCGGGCTGGGCAGGCACGTGATGACGAGGTCACAACGCCTCGCCACCTCGGCGGGCGAAGTCGCCCACACGGCACCCGCATCGACCAGAGGGACGGCGGCTGCGGGGTCGAGGTCACACACGACCAGGTCGTGGCCGTTGCG
>JAHELU010000128.1:0-7345 GCA_024644005.1 Acidimicrobiales bacterium
AAGCTCCACATACCGACGTGGACGAGCAGCAGCGTCGGACCGGAGCCGCTGACGGTCACGGTCACCGACCGATCACCTCGGCCGATGACCTCCGGTTCGTACGGCCAGTGCGCGCTGGTCAGCCAGGCCGGCCTGGCCGGTACCTCGCCCATGATCCGCCAGGTCCTTGATTCGTTCTCGGTGGTCATCGGTGCGCTCCTCTCGGTTTCGTGCTCCGTCACCGACAAGGACGTTCGACGGGCCACGATCGTGACGGCCTCGCCCGGTCGGGACAGCCATGTCACGATTCCCGGCGCTGAGCCGTCCTAGTAGGTGATGAGCGCGTCTGGCCCGAACCCCGACCACCCGGTCCGAGACGATGGCCCCGTCGGCGAGGCCTGGCGACTCCACCGCCGCCGGGTGCTCGATATCGGCTACCGCATGCTCGGGTCGCTGAGCGATGCCGAAGACGTGGCCCAAGACGTGTTCGCCCGGCTGCTCGTGGCCGACGCCGATGCCATCGCCGACGTCGAGGCATGGCTGGTGACCGTGACCTCTCGGCTCTGCCTCGATCGGCTCCGGCTGCACGAGAACAGCCGCAGGAGCTACGTCGGTCCGTGGCTCCCGGAGCCGATCGTGGGGAGCGACCAGGATGAGGTCGCCGATCGGGTCACCCTCGACGAGTCGGTCAGAATGGCCTTTCTCGTGGTCCTCGACCGGCTCGGACCCGCCGAACGGGCGGCGTTCCTGCTGCACGACGTGTTCGGCATCCCATTCCCGGAGGTGGCGGAGATCGTCGGTCGGACGCCGCAAGCGTGCCGACAGCTCGCCACCCGGGCCAGGCGGCGGATACACGACGGCGGGCCGCGGAGCCGTGGTCCGATCGACGTCGAGCACCAGCGGCTGATCGTCGAGCGATTCGGGGCCGCCTGCCGGGACGGCGACGTGCAGGCGCTGATCGACGTGCTGTCCCCCGACGCGACAGGCGACTTCGACTCCGGTGGTGTCATCGCCGATGCCCCGCTGGTCGAGCTGAGCGGGGCCGAGCCGATCGCCAGGCAACTGGTGGCGACGGTGTCCCGCCTCGGGGCCAGCTTCGAGGCTCGCCAGGTCAACGGCGTCCCCGGCCTGATCGTCGCCGTCGGGGGCAGGGTACTGGTTGCGATGTCGTTCGTGCTGGACGGCGACCGGATCGCCCTGATCCACGGCGTCGGCAATCCAGCCAAGCTGACCCATCTCCAGCCCCCGAGCCCGCAGCCGGCACCAGGAACGGAGCGCGACGGCGAGTCCGGCTAGTGTTGGCGCTCGTGGCCGATCCCCTGCTGTTCACCACCTGGCTGGCCCCAGGGCTGCCGGAGCCGCTGTTCCAGGTCATCGCCGCCCACGTCAGCGCCGGACTCGGGCGCTCGTGCGAGCTGTCGGTCGAGCCGAAGATCTCCGGTCCGATGCGGCAAGAGGACAACCGCTTCATCACGGGGCTGACCGACGTCGGGTTCCTCTGCCCGCCGTCGTTCCTGTGGCTGACCGACGGTCCGGCGCCGTCGGTGACGCTCGTCCCGCTGGCCCCGGTATACGACGACCCCCGCTCCGAGGGCCGCCCGGTCTACTTCTCCGACGTCGTGGTCCGTACCGAGTCCGACATCGCCACGTTCGCCGATCTCGGCGGTCGCCGGATCGGTTTCAACGACCACTCGTCGCTCAGCGGCTACATCGGGCTGCTGGTCGAGCTGGAGGCGGCTGGCCTCGACACGACGTTCTTCGGCGAGTTCGTCTGCGTCGGCAGCCACCGCAACGCCCTGTCCATGATCGCAGCGGGCGAGCTCGACGCCGCCGCGATCGACTCCAACGTTCACCTGGCCTGGGAGCGGGAGTCGCCCGCTCGCCCGGGAACGACCCGGTCCGTGGCATCGCTCGGCCCTCACCCTGCACAGCCCATCGTGGTGCGGGCGGATGCAGCCGAGGAGCTGGTTGGTCCGATCGTCGAGCAGCTCCGGCGGCCCCGGGTCCTGGCGTCCGTCCGCCCCTACGGCATCGTCGGCTTCGCCCCGATCTCTTCGGCCGACTACGAGTCACTCCGGCCAGCGTGCGACCTGGTCGCCCGTCGCTGAGCGGTCGTTGCCCCGCCAGCGCTCGGTTCGGCCCCAACCGCTTCCCGACGAGAGATCCGGGCTAGGAAGCGGGCTGTGCCCGAATCAGCGGGAGCTCTGGTTCGGACCGGCGGCGCAAGCGGGCGGCGAGCTCGGCGACGGCCGCGACCCCCACCCGCTCGAAGGCGCTCACCCGCCACCGGATGAGCCGATGCGGGACCAGCTCGAGGATCGTGAGGTTGGCCGATGGTGTCGGGCGGAGCCGGAGCGTGGCGCGGCTCCTGGCGAACAGACCGGTGCGAACGACGACGGCCCAGTCGAGCTCCTCACCCCTGGCGTCGCCGACCGGCTCGTGAACCGTGACGCCGCTGAGCGGCGGATCGAACAGGCCACCGGCGGACACGACGCCAACGGCGGCCGCCGGCCGGACCAGCAGCGAGGTGAAGACCTCGCCGGGTCGCCCCTGCCGGGCCGGGCGATCGGCGAAGCCCCCGGGCCGGAAGCCCGGGGCAGGGCCCCGATCCTTGACCCGGTCGAGCGCGGTGTGCATCACCCGGTAGGCGTCTCGGAGCGTCTCCTCGGTGGTTCGTGGCGGCTCCGGCTCGATCGGTCGGCCGTCGGGCCCCGGGAACCAGATCTCCAGCTCCGGGGGCTCGTCGGCCGGTTCTCGACGTCTTGCTCCACGGGTCATGGCAGCCGCCTCGGCTCTGGTGGGTGGCCCCGGTTCAGTCTATGCCCTCACGGGACAGCCGTCCCAGCCCCGGCGTGCGGACCGCAGCCGGTTGGATAGGGTTGCCGGCCATGCAGGATCTGACTGGACAGGTGGCATGGATAACCGGGGCCGGCACCGGGATCGGAGCGGCCGGGGCGGTGGCCCTGGCCGACGCCGGCTGCCCGGTGGTGCTGTCGGGACGGCGGTCCGGGCCGCTCGAAGCGGTGGCCGAGCAGATCCGGTCCGCCGGGGGCACCGCCGACGTCGTGCCACTCGATGTGGCGGACGCCGACGCCGTCTCCGCCGCAGTGGCCGGCATCGTCGACCGCCACGAGGGGATCGACATCGCGGTCCTCAGCGCCGGCATCAACGTGACGGAGCGGAACTGGCCGGTCATCTCCACCGACGCCTGGGACCAGATAATCGACATCGATCTCAACGGGGCCTTCTACTGCTGTCACGCCGTCCTCCCGGTGATGCGGGCCCGGGGTGGTGGTCTCATCATCAACATCTCGTCGATGGCGGCCAAGCGGATCAGCGCCCTCACCGGGCCGGCCTACCAGGCGGCGAAGCACGCCATGAACGCCATGACCGCCAGCTTGGCGGTCGAGGAGCGCAACAACGGCATCAGGGCCACCGCTATCTGCCCCGGCGAGGTGGCCACCCCGATCCTCGACGCCAGGCCGGTCCCGGTCAGCGACGAGGACAGGGCCAGGATCCTCCAGAGCGAGGACCTCGGCCTCCTCATCCGGTTCGTGGCCCAGATGCCGGCCCATGTCACGCTGGACGAGATACTCATCACGCCGACCCACGATCGCTTCGCCGTGACCTGACCCCGACAGAGTGCCGGCGGCCGGCTACGCCGTCGTGGTGAAGAACCCGAGACCGATCGTCTGGTTGCCGCTCGCCTCCAGGGCCAGCAGCTCCAGCTCGTACAGGGTGTCGCGCTCGAGGAACCCGGCAGGGACCGGGAGCGAGCTGGTGTCCGGGCCGACGTGGACGTCGTAGATCGGTCGGGAGAACCCATTGGCGTCCTCGAAGTCGACCTTCGTCACGATCACCTGGTAGCCGCTGATGGCGACCGGGTCACCGCTGACGGTCTCCGTCACGGGCTCCCAGGTCACCACGAGGTCGACCGGTGAGACGACGGGTGGCGACTCCTCGTCACCCAACATCGGCGCAACGATCGTCGGCTCGGCCGGCACGTCGTGGGTGAAGTGCGCCTCGCCGGCCGCGACGGTGCCCTCCACCGACCTGGCGTAGACCCGGTAGGTACCCTCCGGGAATCGCCTGGCCAGCTGCTGGAAGCCGAACTCCTCCAGCTCCGGCTCCCGGGACTCGAAGAAGATCGAACCGAGGCCGAGATGGTCGAGCTGCCGCCTCGGGTCGACGTCGAGCAGGCGCCGGCCACGGGGGTCGAGCACGCACAGCCTCGACCAGCCGTCATCGTCGAACTGGCCGTGCACACCGAGATCGCCGTCGCCGGCGTTGAACTCGATGATCAGCTTGGCGGTCGATATCTCCTGGCGATCCCGACCACGGATGCCGCAGCTGTTCCTGTGGGCCCGGCTCTCCCCGTCGTCGCCGCCCCTCGCCATCGCTGCGGTCGAGCCGCCGGCCAGCAGCGCCAGTGCCAGCACGGCCAGCCGCAGCGACAGCTTGCGCCTCGTCGTCGTGCTGCTCACGCTCGCACCCATCGTTCCTCCTCGTCTCGCTCGGCATGTCAGGGTCAGTATCGAGCTGCGGCGCTGACTGGGTCCTGACCGGTGGCCTGGGCCGGCCACCGACGGGCGGTCACGACGAGCGACGACCACCAGGATCGAGCCGTGACCGATCCACCTGGCCGGTACGACCGGTACGAGCGGTACGTCAGTCCGCGGCACACTGCTGGACTACGAGCGGGAGGGCGACCCGAGACGCTGAGCGGGATCGGTCACTCGAAGGCCAGGCAGCCGTCTTCGAGGTCGGCCGCCGCCAGCTCGTCCTTGTCCGACCAGTAGTCCTGGGTGTGGAGCCACGGCTCCCGGTCGCCCTGCTTCGGCATCAGGTGGATGCTGCGCATGAGATAGCCGGGATTGAAGTTCTCCGGATCGACCCACGGCAACAGCCCCATGTCGGCGTCGGAGTCCCTGAGTCGGGGGGTGACCACCGCGGCCCCCTGCTCGTCCATGTGCTGGAGCAGCCGGCACACGAAGTCGGCGATCATGTCGGCCCGCAGCGTCCAGCTGGCCCGGAAGTAGCCGAACACCCAGGCCATGTTGGGGATGCCGGTGAACATCGTGCCCCGGTAGCCCACGGTTGCGGAGAAATCGAGAGGCCGGCCGTCGATCGAGAACTCGATGTCGCCGAGCACGCTCAGGTTGAACCCGGTGGCGGTGACGACGATGTCGGCATCGAGGGTGTCGCCGGACTGCAGGGCGAGACCGGTCTCGGTGAACGTGTCGATCTCGTCGGTGACCACGGAGGCCTTGCCGTCCGCGATGGCCCGGAACAGATCGCCGTCGGGGATGAAGGCGACCCGCTGCCGCCACGGTCGGTAGCGGGGTGCGAAGTGCGGTTCCACCTCGTAGTCCTCGCCGAGGTACTGGCGAACGCCCTTGAACAGCTCCTGTCTGAGGGCATCGGGGTCCTCGAAGGACATCCTCGTGATCGTCGCCTGATCGTGGAGGATCTTGCGGCGGACGATCTCGTGGATCCACGATTCGTCGATCTCCAGCTCCCGCAGCGTGTCGGCCAGCTCGTTGGCGTTGCGGCCGGTGGCGAAATAGGTCGGCGAGCGCTGGAGCATGGTGATGTGCCCCGCCTTCGGCGCCATGGCCGGTATGAGGGTGGCGGCGGTGGCCCCGGAGCCGATCACCACGATCTCCTTGTCCGAGTAGTCGAGGTCGTCGGGCCAGGTCTGGGGATGGACGATCTCGCCCCGGAAGCGGTCCATGCCCGGCCAGTCCGGGGTGTAGCCCTCGCTGTGGCGGTAGTAGCCCTGGCACATCCACAGGAACCGCCCGACGAACCGCACCTCCTCCCCGGTGTCGGTACGGGTGGCGTCCAGGGTCCAGCACCGATCCTCGCTCGACCAGCTCGCGGAGCCGATCGTGTGGTTGTAGCGGATGTGGCGATCGAGGTCGTTCTCGTCGATGACCTCGCCCATGTACTTCAGGATCTCCTCGGCGGTGGCGATCGGCGCGCTGGTCCAGGGCTTGAACCGGTAGCCGAAGGTGTAGAGGTCGCTGTCGGACCGGATCCCCGGATAGGTGTGGGTCAGCCACGTGCCGCCGAAGCTGTCCTGGGTCTCGATTATGACGAAGCGCTTGTCCGGGCACTGCTGCTGCAGGTGATAGGCCCCCCCGATGCCGGAGATCCCGGCCCCGACGATGAGCACGTCGAAGTGGTCGGTCCTCGGCTGCCGGTCTGTCGCGGCTTCGCCGGTTGCGGTCATCTCCTACTGCCCTTTCCGTCCCGGTCCGATCCGCTCGGCCGTCTCGCCAGTTTGGCCCCCCGGGGTCCCGATGGCGATTTCGCCGATCGATGGCGCTCGGCAATGGCGCCCGCCGCACTGGGCCCCTAACGTCGTGGCACGTCGACGAAGGGGGGCTCGGTGAGAGCGGCAGTACTGAGTGAGCAACCGGGAGCGCTGGTCATCGAGGACCTGTCGATCGACTCCCCCGGACCGGGCGAGGTGTTGATAGAGACCGTCGGGGCGGGGCTGTGCCACAGCGACCTCCACTTCATGGAGGGGTTGTTCCGGACGACCCTACCGATCGTCATGGGTCACGAGTCGGCCGGGATCGTGGAGGCGGTCGGCGACGGGGTCGACTACGTCCAGCCCGGCGATCACGTCGTGGCCTGCCTGTCGATCTTCTGCGGTCAGTGCCCGCAGTGCCTGAGCGGCCATCCCAACCGCTGCGCCAACCCGAAGGCCACCTCGAGACCGAAAGGCGCCCCGCCCAGGCTCACGAGGGCCGACGGGACCCCGGTCGACCAGATGGCCCGCCTCGGTGGCTTCGCCGAGCAGATGCTGGTCCACCAGAACGGCCTGGTGAAGGTGATCGAGGAGATGCCGCTCGACAAGGCGTGCCTGATCGGCTGCGGCATCACCACCGGCTTCGGCGCGGTGGTCCGCACGGCCGGGGTCGAGGTCGGCAGCACGGTGTGCGTGATCGGGGCCGGCGGCATCGGGCTGTCCGCCATACAGGGGGCTCGCATCGCCGGGGCGAACAAGGTGATCGTCGTCGACGTCTCGTCGTCCAAGTTGGAGACGGCGGGCCAGCTCGGCGGCACCCACTTCGTCAACGCCTCGGAGACCGACGACGTCGTCGGCGCGGTGCGGGAGATCAGTGATGGTGGCGTCGACTACTCGTTCGAGGCCATCGGCCGGTCCCAGACCGTGCGCCAGGCCTTCGACATGCTGGCCGTCGGCGGCACGGCCACCGTCATCGGGATGGTTCCGTCGAAGGACGGAAAGGCGGTGTGCGGGGCGATTTCCCCGGCCCTGAGCGCGGCCCGCGGAGTCTCGACCATAACGCCGAGACGGTAGGTGAAATCCTGCCCCTTCTCGGTGCGCACCGCC
>JAHELU010000128.1:7355-14556 GCA_024644005.1 Acidimicrobiales bacterium
CCTCGACGGCCGGTTGCTGATCGACGAGATGGTCTCGGCCACGATCGATCTCGACGGGGTGAACGAGGGCTACGAGATGATGCGGAACGGTGAAGTGGCCCGAACCGTCATCACCTTCGACTGACCGATGACGCTGCTGAGTCCCACGACGCTCACGCCCCTCGTGCTCGGCGCCTGTGCCGTTGCCGCACTCACGGCCTGCGGGGCGATCGTCGGCATCGACGGGTCCGGGGTCGCCGAGACGACGAGCTACGAGTTCGACTCGTTCGACGAGGTCGACGTCTCCAACGCCTTCGAGGTGGAGATCACCATCGTCGACGGACCGCCATCGGTGGAGGTGACGGTCGACGACAACCTCGTCGAGCACCTCGATGTCGACGTCGACAGCGGTCGGCTCGAGATCGGTTGGCGTCGTGGCACCTTCGACCCCGACGTCCAGCCCTTCGCCGCGGTGACGATGCCGTCGCTGACCGCTCTCGAGCTCAGCGGCGCATCGAGCGCGACGGTGGAGGGCGCCGAGGGAGCCAGCCTCCGACTCGAGCTCAGCGGCGCGTCGAGCGTTGCTGTCGACGGCGATGTCGAGCGGCTCGATGTGGACGGCAGCGGCGCATCGGCGTTGACCTACCGAGGGCGAGCCGATGACGTGACCCTCGACCTCTCGGGGGCGTCCAAGGCCGACCTGCTTGACACCACCACCCAGCGGGTAACCGTCGATCTCTCGGGAGCGTCGAGCGCGGACGTGGGGGTGGCGGGCCGCGTGGACGGCGATCTGTCCGGCGCCTCGACCCTGCGGGTCCCCGACAACGCCGACCTGTCGGTGGACACCTCCGGCGCGTCGAGCATCGAGCGGCGGTGACGCGGGACCCGCCGATCACCACCTGCGGAGGCCATGCTCACATCTGGGCGATGGCGTCGAGGATGTTCAAGCGAGACGCCCGACGGGCCGGTACCGAGGCGGCGATCAGCCCGGCGACGGTGGAAATCACGACGTATATCGCGAGGGTCGGAGCCGGGATCGACAGCCGGCTGATGAACGAGTCCGGTATGGCGAGGACGGCGATCCAGCCGAACGCCAGGCCGACCAGCACCCCGAGCAGCGCACCGAAGAGGGAGACCACGGCGGCCTCGAGCCGGATCATGCTGCGGGTCTGGCGGCGGGTCATGCCGATGGCCCGCATGAGGCCGATTTCCTGGGTCCGTTCCAGCACGGAGAGCGCCATCGTGTTGGTGATGCCGAGCAGGGCGATGACGATCGCCAGGCCGAGGAAGACGTTGATGATCACCAGGAAGGAGTCGACCTGGCCCTCGACCGCTGCGGAGTACTCTGCCCGGTCATCGAACTGGAGCTGGGGGAAGGACTCTTCGATGGGGGCCAGCGCCGCTTCGGCTGCCGCGAGGTCGACCCCTTCTGCCACCTTGGCTGCCACGGTGTTGTCGTCCTGGTTGGCGAAGTTCTCCTCCCAGCCCGACAGGTCGATGATGTAGGGAGCGAGGAGGAAGTCGTTCTCGAAGATCGCACCGATCGTGAGGCTCGTGCGACCCACCTCTGCGAATTCGACGACGAGCCGGTCACCGAGCCCGAGCTCGAGCTCGTCCGCCGCCTCCCTGGTGACCAGGACCGTCTGCGGGTCGGCCACGGCGGCGGGGTCGCCCTCCAGCACGTTCACGTCGTACAGATCGGTGAGCACCGTCAGATCGGTGCCGACCATCGCCTCCTCGTCGCCCCTGAGGCGAATGGCCCCTCGCCGGACGGCCGCCACCTGATCGAGCTCGGCGAGGCCGTCGATCTCGGCGGCGAGGGCGGAGCTGAAGTCCTGCCCGAACGGACCGGTCACGACGAAGTCGGCGGTGAGGGTCGAGCCGAGCTTGGCCCGGAACGAGTCCTTGAGCGACGTCGCGACCACGGTGGCCATGGCGACGAGGGCCAGTCCGATCATGAGCCCTGCTGCAGTGGAGGCCGTCCGCTTGTTGTTCCTGGCCGCGTTCTCCCTGGCCATGTGACCGGTGATGTGGGAGCCGGGGGCGTGCTCCAGCGGGGCCCCGAGGAACGAAGCGGACGGGCTGGAGAACAACGGCGCGAACATCGACACGGCGACGAACACCAGTACGGCGCCGAGGCCGAGGACGATCAGCAGCAGGGCCGTGTTGTCGGAACCGCCGAGCAGCCCATAGGCCATGCCGGCGGTCCCGAACACGGCGAGGATGACGGCGATGATCGTGCGGCGGGTTCCCTCCCCCGATCCGAAGCGGAACCCGGCCCTCAGCCCGGCGACCGGGGGCACGCTGGCCGCTCGCCTGGCCGGCGAGAGCGACGCAACGAGGGTCACTCCTATGCCGACGACCAGGGCGACGACGACGGTGCGAACGGAGAGGACGAGCTCGAGGGCCGGCAGGCCGAACCCGAGCGAGTTCATGATCCCCCTGAGCGCGTAGGCTAGCAGCACCCCGCCTCCGAGGCCGAGGATCGAGGCCATGAGACCGATGATCAACGCCTCGAACACGGCGCTGAACCTGACCTGGCCCATGCTGGCCCCCAGAGCCCGTAGCAGCGCCAGTTGGCGGACCCGCTGGCCCAGCAGGATGTTGAACGTGTTGCTGATGATGAACGTGCTCACGAACACCGCAACGAACGCAAATGCCAGGAGCACGTTCCCGAAGATGGTGACGAAGAAGCCGAAATCGTCCTGGCCCTCTTCGACGACGACGGTTCCGGCCACCGCCTCGATGTCGTTCGGCAGAGCTGCCTCGAGCCGATCGATGAGCACGGACGGCTCGACGTCTGGTTCGCCGATCACGCTGATCGCCCGGATCAAGCCTTCGCTTCCGTCGAGTCGCTGCACCTCGTCCAGCGTGAACGAGACCAGCACCGCACCGGCCAGGCTGTTCTCGTCGCCGAATCGGGTCAGACCGACGAGGGTGAAGGGCTCCCGGCCGTCCTTGCCGATGATCTCGTAGGTCTCGCCGACGACGAAGCCCTCACGATCGGCTGTTCCCTCGTCGATCACGAACTGGCCCGGCCCTGTCGGCGGCTCGCCGACGGTCAGGGTGATCGGGTCGAGGGCCGAGCCGGTCCAGTTGAACGACAGGACGGGAGCGCCCATCGTCTCGATGGGGTCTCCGCTGGCGGTCATCGGAACGATCTTGGCGCTGTCGAACCCCGGCTGAGCTTCCTGGACACCGTCGACCGCGACGACCACGTCGAGCACCGATTCGTCGATCGGGCGCTGGACGAAGGCCACCTCGGAGAACTCGCTCTTGGCCCGAACCTGGGCGTCGACTTCTGCGTTGGCATCCTCGACGATCGTGTCGAACGTCTTCAGCAACCCGTCGGTGAGCACGAACGACGCCACCACGAAGCTGACGCCGAGCAGGACCGAGAACGTCGTCAGGGCGAACCGCAGCGGATTGGCCAGGAGATTGCGGCGGCTGAGCTGGATCATCGCTCCCATGGTGATCAGGCCTCGAGCGTTCGGATCAGATCGAGGACGGAATCGGCGGTCGGGTCGGGAAGCCGATCGACCAAGTGACCGTCGCGGAGGAACACGACCAGGTTTGCGAACGACGCTGCCTTCGGGTCGTGGGTCACCATCACCACCGTCTGCTGCCATTCGTCGACCGCCCGGCGCATGAAGCCGAGTACCTCCTGGCCGCTCTTCGAGTCGAGGTTGCCGGTGGGCTCGTCGGCGAAGATCAGGTCCGGTTGGCTCATCAGCGCCCGGGCCACCGCTACCCGCTGCTGCTGGCCACCGGACAGCTCATCTGGACGGTGGTGGAGCCGGTCGCCGAGTTGGAGGTTCTCGACCACCTGGTTCTCCCACTCCGGGTCCGGCTCGCTGCCGCCGAGCAGCAATGGCAGCAGGATGTTCTCCTCTGCGGTGAGCGTCGGGACGAGGTTGAACGCCTGGAAGACGAAGCCCATCCGCTCTCGCCGGAGGAGGGTGAGCTCCCGGTCGGACAGCGACGAGATCAGCGTGTCGCCAACCCACACCTGGCCCTCGCTGACCGAATCGAGGCCGGCCATGCAGTGCAACAGGGTGGACTTCCCGGAACCAGACGGGCCCATTATGGCGGTCAGCTTGGCCGCTTCGAAGCCGATGTCGACGTGGTCGAGGGCGACGACCCGGGTGTTGCCCTCACCGTAGACCTTGGTCAGCCCGGCGGCGCTGGCCGCCATCTCGGCTGCATGGTCAACCAACGGTGCTCCTGCCTGCGGCCCCAGTACATCGGCCATGTGTCCCTCATTTCTGTGCCCGTGGCTCCCATTCGAATCGCCATGGCTGGCCATCAACAGAGCCGAAGGTCCCAGCCGTTGCCTCGATGGCCAGCCGGAACCCCAGTGAGGGACCATGGTCTCTATCCGTCCGTCGCTGCGGCGCTCAAGATGGCAGGAGGCAGCCGTGAAGATCGCGAAGATTAAGGAGCGAGCGTTCGATGTCGGTCACCGTCTTCCCGTTGGCAGCCGCGGTCGGCGAAGCGTCGCGTCGATTCGGCGTCTCAGCCGGTCTCGACCAGCCGTTTGCCTGTGAGCCAACGCCGAGCCACCTCATCGACGGGTCGGTCGTCTGCCACTTCGGCGTTGAGCGCCCGCAGATCCTCCGTCGTCAGGTGCTGCGACAGTGCATCGAGGCCGGTCGCCAGGCCAGGACCCCATCGGTCCAGCGCGTCGGTTCGAATCACGGGGACGACGTTCTCGGCCGGCTGCATCCTCCGATCGTCGAGGAGCTCGATGATGTCGTCTGCCGCCAGCTGCGGTGCAGTCGAGAACAGCAGACCGACGTCGATCTCGCCCCGGCGAAGCGCCTCGATGGTGAAGGTCAATGAGCGCTGCGGCACGAACTCGCCGAATCGCAATCCGTAGACGGCCTCCAGTCCCGCCAGGCAGAGAGGCCGATCGGGGCACTCGGCGGGACCGCCGAACCGCTGGGTCGGCGCCAGGGGCGCGAGGTCGCCGATGGTGGTGAGGCCTTCCCGGTCCGCGGTGTCGGTCGTCACGACCACGACGTTCTTGTCCTCCGCCGACGCTACCCCGAGCGCGGTCAGCCCCCGCTCGGCCAGCAGCGCCCGGAGCGTGGCCAGAGCCGACGAGGTGTCGGGGTTCGGCTCCGGCTCGCCGGCGTACTGCAGCGAGGTGCCGAGGTACTCGGGCACCAGATCGATGAGATCCAGCTCCATCGCCGGAGCCACGACCTCCCGGGGTCCGACGGCACCGAGCCGGACCACCGGAATGCCCTCGGACTCGACGACCTGGGCGTACAGCTCGGCCAGCAGCGCGCTCTCTGCGAAGTCGAAGCTCGCGATCCGGACCCCGGTGGACGGATCGGGCTCGACCGGTGACCCGGCATCCTCCCCGCACGACGCCGGTGCCAGCAGCGCGAGGACCATCACCAGCCCGGTACCGATCAGGCGGTTCACCGGGAGAGTCTCCCACACAGCGACGGCTTCGGGATACCGGCGCCAACGCCGAGGGGACGGCGAGATCGGGCATGAGTGAGACGGTCGCCGCCGACCGGCTGGGAGTGACGCTCCAGCGCCGCCCGTCGGGCGAGCCACCTCCCCTCCCCCGTGAGCTCAACAAAGTGGCAATGGCCTGGCTCATCGCCTTCATCGGGTGGGCCGCAATCTGGGGCTGGGTGTTCCTGTCCGACCGGCCAGCGATCTGGATCACGGAACGGGATCTCGATCTGATGGACCCGATCGTCGGCAACCGTCAGAGCTGGCTGACCCCGATGATGCAGCGGGTGAACGAGATCGGCACGAGGTGGGTCACCCCGGTCGTCGGCTGGATCACGATCGTCGGCGGGCTGGCCTTCCGGCGGGTTCGCCACGTGCTCCTGCTGATCGCATCGCTGTCGATCGTTGCTGCAATCGCGACGAACGTCTCTACCCAGATCGGCCGGCCCCGGCCTCTCGGCGTGACCCAGATCGGGTACTGGGAAGGCTATGCCCAGCCGTCCCGCCCGGTGGCGTTGCTGACCACTGCGCTGGTCTGCGCGGGGCTGTGCCTGGCCCCTGCGGGGCGGTGGCGCCGAGCGTGGGAGTCGGTGTCGGCGCTGTCGATCGTCGTCTTCGGTTTCGCCCAAGTCTACGTTGGGGTCGAGCACCCGACCGACGCTGTGGTCGGGGCGACCTCCGGCGTGGCGATCTCACTGGTCATCTACCGGCTGGCGGCACCGGAGCAGGCGTTCCCCATTGCATACCGGCGGGGCAGGACGGCCCATCTCGACGTCAGTGGACCCCGGGGCGACGCGATCCGGCTCGGCCTGAGCCGCCAGCTCGGTATCGTCGCCACCGACATCCGGACGATCGGGCTGGAGGGATCGGCCGGGTCGACGCCGCTGCGGATCAGCCGGGAGGACGGACCGGACGTGTTCGCCAAGCTGCTCGCCCACAGCCACCTCCGATCGGACCGGTGGTACAAGCTCACGAGAACACTGCTCTACGGCCGACTCGAGGACGAGCAGCGGTTCTCCTCGGTACGGCGGCTCATCCAGCACGAGGACTACATGCTGCGGGTGATGCGGGCGGCCGGCATCGACTGCATGGAGCCGATGGGAATCGTCGAGATCACCCCACACCGGGAGTACCTGCTGATCAGCGAGTTCCTCGACGGAGCGGTCGAGATCAGCGAGGTCGAGGTCACGACCGAGCTGATCGATGCCGGTCTGTCGACCGTGGCCAGGATGTGGCAGGCCGGCCTCGCCCACCGCGACATCAAGCCGGCCAACGTCATGGTCCAGGGCGACCGGCTCCGGCTGATCGATGTCGCGTTCGGCGAGGTTCGGCCGTCGCCGTGGCGCCAGGCCGTCGACCTGGCCAACATGATGCTGGTCCTGGCCCTGGGCACGAGCGCCGAATTGGTCTACGAGCGAGCCCTCCTGCAGTTCAGCGAGGACGACATCGCCGAGGCGTTCGCCGCCTCGCGGGGGGTCACGCTCCCGTCCCAGCTCCGGGCCGACGTTCGAAGGGACGGACGGGCGCTGCTGGACCGGTTCCGCCAACTGGCCCCGGAACGTCGGCCGGTTTCGATCCAGCGATGGTCGATCCGTCGCATCGGTCTCACCGCCTGGGTGGCCTCGGTCGCCGTGGCGCTGGCCGCCGTCTTTCTCGGAAGCCTGTCGGACATCGGTCTGTTGTGATGGCTGATCTGGTGAACGGCTCATCGAGACTCCCCCGCCGAGCCCTGCTCTGCTTCACCGTGCTC
>JAHELU010000129.1:0-10185 GCA_024644005.1 Acidimicrobiales bacterium
ACCTGCTCGGCATCGGACTCGTCCTCTCCTCCCTCGGCGTCGTCGGCATCTACATCGGCAACATCTTCCAACAAACCAAGGAACGACCCCTCTACCTCATCCGAGACGAGCTCAACACCGGCCAGAACGACCCCGGAACCGACGGCGAGTGAACGACCCCCACCCGATGACCGGCCGCTGGGAGACGATCGGCCGGGTGGCACGCGGCGACGGCTCGATCGACTGGCTCGGCCACGTGACCGGCTCGGCCTGCGTGGTGCCGGGCGACCCGACGTCTGCGTCGGTCGAGGTGCTGGTTACCGGACGGGACGCCGCCAACCGGTCCCTGATCGGTCGCGGCGTGCTGGACATCGCCAGCCCGACGCCCAGCATCCGCTTCGACCCGGAGCCGGTGCTCGGCCTCGGCTCACTCGGCGCCTTCGACGAGAACGGCGTGTCGTACCCGTGCGCCGTCGAGACCGATGCCGGCACCCGCCTCTACTACACGGGCTGGATGCCGACCGTGCTCACCCCGTTCCAGAACCACATCGGGGCTGCACGGCGCGCACCGGACGGCACGTTCGAGCGGCTGTCCCGGGCGCCGCTGCTCGAGCGGACCGACGCCGACTTCCTCTCGCTCGGCTCCTGCTGTGTTCTCGCCGCCGGCCACCGGTGGCTCATGTGGTACACGAGCTGGCTCGCCTGGGGTGAGCGGCCGGAGGACCCGAAGCACACCTACGTGATCAAGGTGGCCACGTCCGACGACGGGCTCGCCTGGGACCGTCCCGACATCGTGTGCATCGGCATCGAGCAGCCGGGTGAGCACAGCATCTGCCGGCCCACGGTCATCGTGGCCGACGGCGCCTACCACATGTGGTACAGCACCCGGGGTGACGCCTACCGGATCGGCTATGCGGTGTCCGCCGACGGCCTGCAGTGGGACCGCCACGATCACCTCGTCGATGTCGGGCCGCTCAATCACTGGGATTCGGCAGAGCAATGCTACCCACATGTGTTCGAACGGCTCGGCGAGTTGTGGATGCTCTACTGCGGGAACGGCTACGGGCGGGAAGGACTCGGCCTGGCCCGGTTCGTCCGGAGGATGCGATGACCGTCGACATCGAGCGCCACCTGGCGGAGATCGACGACCAGGGGTTCACCGTCGTCGATGACGTGGTTCCGCCCGACGACGTGCCAGGGCTCCGCGTGGCGGTCCAAGCGGCGATCGACGCCGACTGGGAGCGCTACCGGGGCCGACCTGGCAAGGAGTACTTCATCTCGCTCGATCTCGTGGCCCACGGCGAGCCCTTCCTGACACTGCTCGAGAATCCCGTGGTCGACGCCCTGTTCGGTGCCCTCCTCGGCGAGACCTGGACCCTGTACACGTTCACCTCGACGATGGTCTATCCCGACATCGACCAGTACACGTGCAAGGTCCACAACGACATGGCTCGCCAGTCCAACGGCTACCTACTCGGGGCCCTGGCCACCATCGCGCTCGACGACTTCACCGAGGAGAACGGCACGACCTGGTTCCTGCCCGGCTCCCATCGCCGGGCCGACGAGCCGACCGAAGACGAGTTCTTCGCCGACGCGGTCCGGGTCGAGCGGCCGTCCGGCTCCGCTGCGTTCTTCGACCCGAGGATCTGGCACGCCGGGGGTCGTAACTCCTCGGGCCGGGCCCGCCACGGCTGCACGCTCTACGCCTGCCGATCGTTCATGCGCCAGCGGCTCGACTACCCCCGCCTGGTGGAGAAGGCCGGCATCGACAGCACCGGCCTCAGCAAGACGGTCCGCCGGGTCCTCGGATTCGACGTCCGGGTGCCCACCTCGCTCGACGAGTTCTACGTACCACCGGAACAGCGCCTCTACCAGCCCGGGCAGGGATGAGCACCGCTACCACGGCAGTCCCGGTCACGGAGGTCCAACGCCTCGATCGAACGGTCGGCGAGGTGCTCGACGCCGGAGCGCTCGTGGCCTCGATGCGATCCGCGATCGCCGGCGGCGCCGCATACGTGGTTCCCTCCGGGATCGACCGGTCGCTCCTGGTGGAGCTGCGGTCCTACCTCGCCCAGGTCGGCCGATCGTCGCTGCCGAGCTATCACCCGATCGAGGTCGGGGCGCCGAACTCCCACCGGATGAACGACGGGGACGAGCGATCCTACGTCAGAGGTCGCTTCCACCAGTTCTCGTTCTTCCCCTGGAACCAGGACCTGTTCGGCTTGTTCGATCTGCTCGGGCCGGCCTACCACCTCAAGAACGTGCTGAGCGGCCTGCCCCCGACGTCGTTCCTGGCCAGGACGCCGGAGCACGGCTGCACCGCCAGGATCGCCGCCCAGTTCTACCCGACGGGCGGCGGGGGCCTGAACCTCCACACCGACCCGGTCGACCGCCACCAGCTCACCGTGCCGACCCTGGAGCTCAGCCGGCGAGGCGACGACTATCGCTCCGGTGGTGTCTACCTCACCAGGGCCGACGGGTCCGTCCTCGATGCCCAGGCCCACCTCGACCTCGGCGACCTCCTGTTCTTCAACGCCGCAACTCCCCACGGGGTGGCGGTGATCGACGACGGCGAACCGCTGGCCTGGCACCGCTTCGAGGGGCGGTGGATCGTGCTGCTGGCGGTGAATCGGCTCCAGTCGACCGCCGACATCGGCGACTCGATGGAGCTCGACGCGACGGACCGGCGATGACGACCCGGACACTGCTCGTGCTGGGCTGCACCGCTCGGCAGCTGCCGGTGATCGCGGCCGCCCAACGGCGGGGCCTCGCGGTGGTGGGCATCGATCCCGATCCCGCCGCGGCCTGCGCCGCTGCGGTCGACTCGTTCGTGGCGGCGGACCTGGCCGACGCCGAGGCCTGCCTCGCCGTGGCCCAGCGCGTTCGCCCCGCCGGTGTGCTCACGTTCGCCGCCGACTACCCGGTCCCGATGGTGGCCTGCATCGCCGAGCGCCTGGGTCTGGCCGGGCCCAGCCCGTCGGCGGCGCTGGCCATGACCGACAAGCTGGTGATGCGCCGGCGGCTGTCTGCCGCCGGTCTGCCCGTCCCCCGATTCGCCCCGGTCGATGGGCCCGCCTCCGTCGAAGCGTTCGGTGGCCCGGCCGTCGTCAAGCCCACCCGGTCCGCCGGCTCCCGGGGCGTCACCCTGGTCGAAGGCGACGATCTCGCCTCGCTGATCGCCGCCGCCCGGGCCGAGAGCGCCGACGGCAACGTGCTCGTCGAGGAGTACGTACCGGGTCATGAGGTGTCGGTCGAGGCGATCACCGTCTGCGGCCGGACCACGATCCTGGCCGTGACGGACAAGGTGACGTCCGGCCCCCCGGACTTCGTCGAGCTCGGCCACACCCAGCCGAGCGGCCTCACCGGGCACGGCCCGGGCCTGGCGGTCCTCACGCAGGACACCCTGTGTGCGCTCGGCCTCCGATCCGGTCCGAGCCACACCGAGATCCGCATCGGCCCAGAGGGTCCCGTCGTGATCGAGACGGCCGCTCGCTTCGGCGGTGGCTGCATCGCCTCCCACCTCCTGCCGATCAGTGCCGGCGTCCCGGCGGCGGAGGTGGCCGTGGCGATGGCGCTCGGCGAGACGAGCCGGGTCGAGACCAGGAGCAAGCCCGGAACCGAGCGCCGGACGACGCGGGGCGCCGCGGTCAGGTTCCTGACCCCGGAGCCGGGGTTCGTCCGCTCGATATCGGGGGTCGACGAGGTCCGCTCCCGGCCGGGAGTGGTCGACGTCAGCGTGGACGTGCCGGTCGGTGGCGAGGTCCTGGCCATGCGGTCGTCACGGGACCGGGTCGGCCACGTGGTCACCGAGGGCCGAACCGCCGACGACGCCGGACGCCTGGCCGATCGGGCGGTTTCGTCGATCCACATCGAGACGGTTCCCGCACGGTGAGGCTGTTCGATTCGCTGACCCACGTCACCGCTGACGGGCGGTGGGGTGTCGGCGCCCATCATCACGATGCGTCGTGTGGTCGGCTGCTGGCCGAGCTGGATCGCATCGGCCCCCATCGTGCCTGCCTCGTGGCCATCGCCGGCATCGCCGACAACCACACCACGATGGAGGTGGCCCGGGCCCATGCCGATCGGTTCGTGCCGGTCGGCTCGATCGACGTGACCGCCGATGGGGATCCGGTGGGTGGCGTCGAGCGGTTGGCCGAGGCTGGCTTCGTCGGGCTCAAGCTCCACCCTCGGCTGCACGGCTACGACCCGCTCGACGAGCGGTGCCGGGCGGCCATCGACGCCGCCGGACGCTCGGGGCTCACCGTGTTCCTCGACACGCTGTTCCGGCAACGAGCACGATCGACCACCCACCCCATAGACGTCGTCGACGAGCTGCTCGTCACCAACCCCGGCTGCCGATTCGTCCTGCTCCACGGCACCGGGGCCACGGTTCTCGAGCTGTTCGAGCTCGGTCGGATGCACTCCCACGCACTGGTCGACCTGTCGTTCACGCTGTTGCGCTATGCGGGTTCGTCGGTCGACGACGACATAGGCTTCCTGTGCGAGCAGCTCGATCAGCGGGTCTGCATCGGCTCGGACTTCCCCGAGTACACGCCGACCGAGGCGCTGGCCCGCTTCGAGCAGCTGACCGACGGCCTGGAGGGCGCGAAGCAGGAGAACGTCGCCTGGCGAAACCTCGATCGCTGGTTCCCGGCGGCGGCCTCGGCCCCAGGAGGTGCCTCCCCCAGCTCCTGACCGTCGGTCGGTGGAAGCGGTATGTCGGCTCACCGTTTTTCGTCTATCGCGACCACCATTACGGGGGTTCGCTCGATATGATCTGGTCCGTCAACCAGCAATGGCAGCGGCGGAACTCGGGGAGTTGAGCGAAATGGACGGCGGGCACGAACCGACCGAGTACGACAAGGACTGGGACTGGTACGGGGCCCTCATAGACGAGCGCAAGGACTCGTCCGACTGGATGGTCATCCGTGAGGCGAGGGAGTCGCACTGGCGGGAGCTCGTCCGGCTACCCGCTGGAGGCCAGGTCCTCGACGCCGGCTGCGGGAACGGCGACTACACGCGCCTGGCGCTCCGGGACGGTGCCAAGGTGTGGGCCTTCGACCTCTCCGAGGAGATGGTGGCCGCCACGGGGCGCCGGCTCTCGGCGGCGGGTCTGCAGGCGGAGGAGCTCCAGGTGGCGAGCGTGCTCCAGATCCCCTATCCGGACGCCAGCTTCGACGTCGTGTTGTGCTTCGCCGTGATCGACCACGTGCCGGACGAGCTGCGACCGGCCGCCGTCGGCGAGCTCGTTCGGGTCCTGAGGCCCGGAGGCACGCTCTACATCAACACCCCGAACAAGTACGCCTACACCTGGCGGGCCGGTCACTGGCTCATGCGCCGGCTCGGTCGATTCCCAGAAGGCAAGATCCGCTGGCTGTCCCCGGGTGAGCTGCAGGCGCTCTGCACCGACGCCGGTTGCCGAGTCGGACGAAGTCTCGGGCTCGAGCTGTTCCCGCCCTTCAGCGGCATCTACACGAGCGATCTCCAGCGTCTCACCATCCTGCCCGAGCCCTTGATACGCCTGCTCGACCGATGGTACCTGCGGCTCGAACGGCGCCTCCGCCGCTACGACCTGCTCAAACCGCTCTGCTTCCACTACTTCCTGGAAGCGACCAGGCCCGAGACGGGTGACCCGGTATCGAGCACACGCCTCGGCTCAGCGCAGACCGGCGATGTATGACCGGATACGGCGACAACCCTCGGCCAGGATCTCGTCCCCCTCGGTGAACGAGATCCGCAGCCACCCGGCCGAGGCTGCCCCGAATGCGCCTGCGTCCACGACCGCCACCCCGGTGGTGCGGTACAGATCCCAGGCGAAGCCGTCCGACGAGGCCGGCAGCGAGCGGACGTCGACCATCACGTACATGCCGGCCTGCGGAGCCAGTACCGTCACGCCGTCGATCCCGGCCAGCTCCGTGCTGACCAGGTCCCGGCGGCGACGGTAGGTCGACCGCATGGCGGCCACGGCGTCGTCCTGGGTCGACAGCGCCTCGATCGCAGCGGCCTGGACGAAACCGGGCAGGCCGTAGGCCATCGCCAAGCCGAGGCGGCCGAAGTGCCCCACCAGCTCGGCCGGCCCTATGGCCCAACCGATTCGCCAGCCCGTCATGGCATGCGATTTCGAGAGGCTCGACACGGTCACGGTTCGCTCCGCCATCCCGTCCAGCCCGGCGATCGACACGTGCCGGCCGTCGAAGACCAGCTCGGCGTACACCTCGTCGGCGATCACCCACAGATCGTTGGCCCGGGCCAGCTCGGCCACCGCTTCGAGCTCGTCCAGCGATGCCACGGCGCCGGTGGGGTTGTTGGGGGTGTTGAGCACGATGGCCCGGGTCCTCGGCCCGATGGCGGTGGCCAGCGCGTCGTTGTCGATGCGGAAGCCGGCGTCGGCGTCGAGGGCCAGCCGGGTCAGGGTGGCGCCACCGGCCCGCAACGTGGCCTCGTAGGTGAGATACATGGGATCGAAGGCGATGACCTCGTCGCCGGCCTCCAGGAGGCAGAGCGACGTGGCGAAGAGCGCGTTCTGGGTCCCGGCGAAGGGCATCACGTGCTCGGGACCCCAGGCCCGACCGGTGCTGCCGGAGAACCGGGCGGCGATGAGCTCCCGCAGGACCGGTCGACCGGTGATCTCTGCGTAGTGGGTGTCACCGGCCCGCAGCGCGGCCACCGCTGCGTCGACGATTGGCTCCGGCGTCGGGAAGTCGGGGTCACCGATGGCCAGGATGATGACGTCCTCACCCCGCTGGCGGGCCTGCCATGCCTCGAACAGGGTGCCCCATCCGCCGGCGCTCTCACCGGCCAGCCGCTCGGTCATCGACGCGAATCGCACGGCGCCGATGGTAGCGATCCCGTGCCGCTCGGCATGGCCCGACCGGCCCGACCGGCCCGACCGGCCGGCCGGCCAACGGTGGATGGCCAACGGTGACGGGCGAATGGTGACGGCGAACGGTGACGGCGAACGGTGACGGCCAACGGTCGATGGCGAACGGTGACGTTGTGCCCTGTTCGAGCCGTCGGCCACGGTTGAGGCTGGTGGCATGTGGCAGCGATGGCGAAACAGAGGAGCGGCGCCCAGCCCGGCGCATGTCGTGGACCTTCCCGATCGGCACCTCGGCTCGTATCTCGTGTGCCTCGAGGACTGGTCGTCGGAGATGCAGGAGGCCGGCGATCACAAGGCCCGGTGGTACGAGCAGGCTCGCGAGCAGGGACTCCGGGTCAAGCTGGCGCTCGACGACAGGGACCAGCCGCTCGGCATGATCCAGTACGTGCCGATCGAGCTGTCGCCGGCCCAGGGCGAGGACCTCTACATGATCCTGTGCATCTGGGTCCACGGCTACGACGAGGGGGTCGGCGACGCCCAGGGTCGAGGCATCGGCACGGCGCTGCTCGCAGCGGCGGAGGAGGACGCCCGAGCCATGGGTGCGAAGGGCATGGCGGCGTGGGGCCTGCACCTCCCCGTGTGGATGAGGGCGTCCTGGTTCAAGAAGCACGGCTACCGAACCGGCGATCGGATCGGCGTGCGGGAACTTGTGTGGAAGCCCTTCACCGCCGACGCCGAGGCCCCTCGCTGGATCGAGCCACAACCGGTGGCGGCCGGCGAGCCGGGGCAGGTCGAGGTCACCGCATTCATCAGCGGCTGGTGCCCGGCCGCCAACCTGGTCTACGAGCGGGCCCGTCGTGCCTCCGAGGAGCTCGGGACCGAGGTCCACTTCACGACGATCGACACCTCCGATCGCGACACGATGATCCGCTGTGGCCGATCCGACGAGGTCCTGGTGAACGGTCGGCCGCTCCAGCGTGGTGCGCCGCCGTCGTACAAGGCGGTGCGGCGCAAGCTGGCGAAGCAGCTTCGTCGAGCCACCGGGGGCCGACGCCGGCGAGGTACGACCATCGGGTCTTGACGGTCGACCCGAGATCCTGGCGCCGCCTCTCGCCGCCGCGCTCGCCTCCTGTCGACAGCCGGCGAGCGGCTCCTCACTGCCACCGGAAGAACCGGAGCGCAGCCGCGCCGGAGATGGCGGCGGTGGCGGCCATGACGGCGGCCCCGGTGACGTCCCAGCCGAAGCCCAACCAGGGATCCTGCAACACGGTGATGGCATAGGTGAGCGGAAGGACGTCGCCCACGGTGCGCATGCTGTCGGTCATGACGTCGCGGGGCGGGCCCGCGCCGCACAGGAACATCATCACGAAGAACAGCATCAGGCCGATGCCCTGCGCAGCACGAGCCGACGGCAACACCGCCCCGAGGAGGAGCCCGACGGCCGCGAAGCCCACCACAACCAGCACGAACCCCGCGAGCACCAGCCCGAGGTCCTCCGGCGCTGCGATGTCATAGGCCGCGAACCCCAACGAGGTGAGCAGGATCGACCCCACTGCGGTGAGCACGAGCATCATGATCAGCTGGGCGCCGAGCACGGCCACGAGTGGCGCCGAGGAGGCCCGAAAGCGACGGAGCACCCCCAGCTCTCGGTAGCCGGCCAGTCTGACCGGGAGCGCGATCAGCCCCACCGACGAGATCGTGAGGGCGATGTAGGCGGAGACGTAGTAGTCGATCGGACCGACACCGCGAAAGGCCACCTCGCCCTCGTCACCGGTTTCGGGCGTGTTGCCGAACACGCCGGCCAGCACCACGAGGACGACGAGCGGGAAGGCGAAGGTGAACACCATCGTCGTCGGGTCCCGGACGAAGAGCTTCAACTCGACGACCGTCATCTTCCACAGTGGCCCCATCAGCCCGCCAGGCCTTCCGCTGTCGCCGCCGAGGGCTGGTCTGCCAGTGCCAGATAGGCGTCTTCGAGCGTGCGGCGCTCGACGTCGAGGTCCTCGGGCTCGAGCCCGTGAGCGGCGAGCGCGGCTGCGGTCCTGACCAGCACCGGGCCAGCACCCTGAATCGCAACACGCGAACCCGATCGGGAGACCTCCGCCACCCCCGGGATCCGCTGGAGCCAGCCGAGATCCTCGACATCGCAGGTGAACGTGACCGTCACACCGGCGGTCGTCGATGCGATCAGCGCCCCAGGGGTGTCGCAGGCGACGACACGGCCCGCTCGGAGCACCGCCACCCGATCGCACAGGTGCTCGGCCTCGTCCATGAAGTGGGTGACCAGCACCACGGTGGCGCCCCGTTCCCGCACCTCCTCGATCAGCTGCCAGGCGACCCGGCGCGACGCCGGGTCGAGGCCGGTGGTCATCTCGTCGAAGAACACGAGCTCGGGCTTGTTCACCAGGGCCAGCGCGATGAAGAGCCGCTGCTGCTGGCCCCCCGACAGGTCGGCGAAGGCGGCGGATCGCTTGGAGGCCAGCCCCCACTCCTCGACGAGGCGGACCCAGTCGTCTGCGCCGGGCGCGAGCGACGCGAACAGATCGAGGGCCTCCCAGACCTTGAGCCGGTCTGGCAGGGCCGAGTCCTGGAGCTGACAGCCGACCTTGGTGCGGAGGACCGACCGGTCAGAGGCAGGGTCGCACCCGAGGATGTCCATCGTCCCGGCGTCGGGCGCTCGCAGGCCCTGGAGGCACTCCACCGTGGTCGTCTTGCCCGATCCGTTCGGACCGATGAGGCCGAAGATCTCGCCCCGCCGGACATCGAGATCGACCCCGTCGAGCGCAACCACGTCGCCGTACGACTTGCGCAGGCCCGACGCCCGGATCGCCACACCGTCCTGTTCCTCCATGCTCGAACACACTAAGACGGAATGGCCGAGCCGGCCTGGTCGACCGATGAGGATCGAAGCTCCTCGGCCGACCGGCAAGCTCCCCGGGTGCAGCGGCCCATCCGGACCGAGGGCGCTGCCGGCGCCGCCGCGGCCGAAGACAGGGCGGCCCAACATATAGTGGAACGGCCCACGCGAGCAGGTAGCCCAGGGAGAGGACCCATGCGTTCACGACGTCGATCCGTGCCGACCGGTCTCGTCGCTGTTCTTTCACTGGTTCTCGCCTGCGGCCGTACCTGACATGCCCGCTGGTCCGCTCCCGCGGGTCCATGAGCGGTGGTGTGCTGGAGACCGGCCGATGCCGGGGACGGTGCTGACCGTGGATCTGGCCGACGGTCGCCGGCTGCTCAGTGTGGTGGAGGCCGGGGGGAGCTACCTCTCGTCGCAGGATCCGCGAGCGCACTTCGGGCTCGGAGCCGAGACGTCGGTGGCGGCGGTGGCGGTCGAGACCCCGGACGGCCCCCGGATCCGGCTCACCGATGTCGAGGCCGACCAG